>NZ_JAZGLV010000012.1:0-213107 GCF_036409085.1 Mycobacterium sp. 050134 | reverse complement strand
ACCCGCTACGACAAACTCGCCATCGTCTACCGCGGCGCAGCCGTTCTCAACGCCATCGTCGCCTGGACCCGACGTTTGTCAGACATGCCCTAGTGCACGATTCACTCCGCCGGGACGGATGCCGGGCGTTCGAGCCCGCGCCGCGGCGGGCGTCACTCGGGCTGGGCCTGCTCCCCCGCGTACCACTGCACGGCGCGGACGCCCGGTTGCAGGGACAGCTCGGCCACCAGCTGCTCCAGGCGGGCCGGGGTGTGGCCGTCCATCAGCAGGTGCGCGGTCAGGGTGATCTCGTCGTCGGTCACGTTCCCGGTATGGATGCCGCGGAGCGTGATGTCGTTGCCGGTGAGGTGCTGCACGATCTGGGCGCGGGCATACTTCTCCGTTTTCGGCCGGCACACCACCTGAACTAGGTAGGGGCGCAGGCTCTCGTCGTCGTCGCCGCTGTTGTCGTGGTCGATCAGCCGGCCGAGCGGGCGCCCGAACAGGTGGATGGCGATGACGGTGGCGGTGCCGATCAGTGTGAAAACGAGGTGGCCGGAGGCGGCCAGCACTCCGATCGCGGCCGAACACCACAGGGTGGCCGCGGTGTTGAGGCCGCGAACGTTGACGCCCTCGCGCAGGATCACCCCGCCGCCCAGGAACCCGATGCCGGACACCACATAGGAGGCGACGCGGGTGGGGCTGCTGTCTTCGGTCGCCGCCGCGTACAGGACGAACAGCGTCGCACCGCCGGCGACCAGCGCGTTGGTCCGCAGGCCGGCCCTGCGTGCCCGCCACTGCCGTTCGAACCCGATCAGCGAGCCGCAACCCACCCCGACGGCGAGCCGGATCGCGAAATCGGCGACGCTCAACGTCTGCATGCAGCGCACCCCTTTCCGCCCGCCGCCGGCTTCCAGCAGTCGGTCCGGACAAGCGCGGGCGGCTTGGATCGGCGCAGCTAACCACTCCCGGGTGAACGGCAGGTGGCTCCCGCGCTAGCCGGGTCGACTCTCGGCCACGTCCGCGACACCCGCGCGCAGTGCAAGCCGGGTGTCGCGCCGTCAGTTATGCCTTCGAGAGCTGGTGCGGACAGTAGAACTTCGCGGCGATCATGGCGAAGTTCGACGCTTGTTCCATGTCCATTCCGGGGTTGTGGGTCTTCACGTCATGCACGAGCTCCAGACCCGATTCTCCGTTGTTGAGGCACGAGCAGACCGCCTTGCCGGAGTTTATGACGGCGTCGGGGCTGGCGTAGGTCATGCCTACTTGGTGCAACGCCGCCAAGAAGCCCGCGTCGTCGCCGGCCGGCGGCGGGGGGTCGGCGTATGCCGGCGCCGCGAGCGCGATCGCGGCGGCCGTTCCGAGCAATGCCAAAAGCAATCTCATAACTGACCATCCTCCAATTGCTTTGTCCACTAACCTATTTGCGCGTCCGTGGGGACGACCTGGGGCTTGTCGCCCTTCTTCAGGTGCACCGCGTGGATGCCGGGCTTCTTCGCCAGCTGCTCGAGCAGAGCGTCGAGGCCCTCTTGGTCGACGTTGTGGTGTTGCACGCTCTCCGGTTTCTCAGAGATCTGCGCGACAATCTTCTTGAGCTTCTCCGGGGAGTGCGCGTCCTTGAGTTCCTTCATCGGCTTGACGCGGCCGCGGACGCCGTTCCGGCTGAACGCGTTCGGGGCCCCGGCGCCCAGGGCGCTGCCGAGCATTCCCGCCACCGACATCGAGCTGAGCAAACCGCCCTGGCCGAGCGCCGCCGCGGGCACCGCTTCCGGCCCGGTGGCGGACAGGGCCGCGGCGACCGTCCGGATGGTCGGCGTCGCCGCGGCCCAGCTCGGCGGGACGGAGAGCTTGCCGACCAGGGTGCCGGCGTTGCCCATGCTTCCCGTGACGGCATTGAACAGCGTGCCGCGGGTGAAACCGGCGGCCCCGAGCCCGGCGCCCAGCGCATCCTTCGGCAAAGCGCCGTAGGCGATGGGCGGGGCGAACTTGAGGAACTGCGAGACGGGGAAGTTGATCAGCAGCCCGATGTCGTTGAAGCCGGTGGTGAAGCTCAACGGCACCTTCACCGCGTTGTACAGGTTTGTGTAGAGGGTCGACGCGCCGGCCCCGAACAGAGAGTTCAGCAACCCGTTCAGGGTGGTGGTGTAATCGGTGCTGAGGTTCGACAGCGTGGCCAATATCGGGTTCCCCACGCCGAGCGGATTCAGGGCCTGGGTGAGCAGCGTCCCCACGTTGCCAAGCGGGCTCGCGGCCGCCTGGGTCACGGCGGCGGCCTGATTGGCCAACCCACCCGCGTTGGTGATCTGAGGCGCCTCCTGGAACGGCGTGACGTTGGCGGCGGCCGCCGACGAGCCCGCGTAGTCGTCCATGGCCACCGCGTCCTGCACCCACATCTCGGCGTACTGAATTTCCGTCGCCGCGATCGCCGGGGTGTTCTGCCCGAAAACGTTGGTCGCGACCAACTGGGCCAGCAGGGTGCGGTTGGCCGCGATCTCCGTCGGCGGAACGTGGGCGGCGAAGGCCGTCTCGTACGCGGTGGCCGCCGCGGTGGCCTGCGCGGCGGCCTCGGCGGCCTGCGCGGCGGTGCCCTGCATCCACGCGAGATAGGGCGTCACCGCGGCCGCCATGTTGAGCGAGGAGGGCCCGGTCCATACCCCGGTGGTCAAGCCGTCGACCACCGACGAATACGAGGACACCGTGGATTGCAGTTCGCCGGCCAGCGCCTCCCAGGCCGCCGCCGCGGCCCGCATCGAGGCGGACCCCGGCCCGTCGTACATCCTGGCGGAGTTGAACTCCGGGGGGAACGCAGCGTAGATCATTTCTGTACCCCTTGCCTGGTGACGCGTGCCTGGGTGGATGGTGTTGGGCGGATGTGGGTCGGCACGGCGCTCAGTCCTCAAGTGCCGGGATCACGATGATCGTGGCGGTGGCCGGGTCGGCCTCGGCGACGATGCCACCGAGCGAGCCCATCGCGGCCGCGCCGCTGCCCGCGGGCTGGAAGGCGACGGCGCCGACCGCCCGACCGGCCAGGCTCGACAGGGCCATTTGGCTGAAGACGCCCTCTTCGCCGGCGAATGAGGTAGCGGAGGCGGCGGCGTTGGCGGGTAGCACTTGGGCGAGCGTCTTGATCGTCGGCGCAGCCTCGGTCCAGCCCTGCGGGACGGACATGCTGCCGACCAGGGCCGACTTGCCCATTGAGCCCGAAATCGGTGTGACGGCCGAGCTGAGCATCGGCTTCACCGCACTGGCGCCCTGGGTCAGCGGTGCGAGGGCCCCCGAGATTGCCTTCGGCCCGGCGAGGTAGGCGGCGGCGCTCTGCCCGTTTTGGCCCCACGCGTATGCCTGCCCGAATGACAGGAACGGGCCGCCGGGGATGGAGCTGAGGCCCTGGAGTGAATAGGGGCCCGAGGCGATAGTGCTGAAAATGTTGTTCCACGCCGTCAGATCGGCCTGCAACCCGGCGGGGAGCGGCGGCAGATTCACCAGCTGCGGCAGGTCGAGTCCCGCCAACAGATTTCCCGACGTGGTGGGCGAGTTCAGCAGCCCGCTCCCCAGGCTTTGCAGCGCGGTCGGTAGCGAGTTGATGAACTGGGAGAGCTCCGTGCCGATGTCCGCCGCCGGGGTGGCGGTGGCCTGACTGGCGGCCGCCGCCTGCATCGGCGCCGCCGCACTGTTGGTGGTCTGGGGCGGTTCGACGAACGTCTGGAGCTGGGTTGCCCCCGCCGATGAGGTGGCGTAGGCGTACATCGCGGCGGCGTCCTGGGCCCACATCTCCATGTACTGCGCTTCGGTGGCCGCGATCGCGGGGGTGTTCTGCCCGAGGAAGTTGGTGGCGACCAGGGCCATCAGGAGGGCGCGGTTGGCGGCGATGACCGGCGGCGGCACCGTCGCGGCGAAGGCGGTCTCGTAGGCCGCTGCAGCGAGCTTGGCCTGGGAGGCAGCCAGTTCGGCCTGGGTGCTGGTGGTGTTCATCCACGCCACATATGGCGCGGCCGCCGAGGCCATCGCGATCGAGGAGGGACCGGTCCACGGGCCGGCGGCGAGACCCTGAATGGTGGCTCCGTAGGAAGCCGCCGTCGACTGCAGCTCCGAGGCTAGGTCGTCCCATGCGGCCGCGGCGGCCAACAGCGGCCCCGATCCGGCGCCGACATACATCCGGCCCGAGTTGATCTCCGGCGGAAGCGCCCCGAAATCAAACATCGATATCCTCCACTCCCCTCAAGTGGCCGCCATGGTAGGCGCGGCTCAACCGCTCCTGCCGCATCGGCGCCAAAGGTCTAATCAAATCCATCGAAACGGTTCCGCCGAGTGGCGGTAACGCCTCGACCTCCTTATTGGACGAAATGCTGATGACCGCCCCAATCCCCGTTCCGTGCGGGCATCGACCAATGTAGCGGCCATCGTGGCCGAACGGTATTCGCATTACATTCCTCTGCAGTAATCAAAAAGTAAAAACTAAATGTCACGATCTCAGCATCGGGTGTGAGGATTGTGCGTCTTAGTTACTTTCGGATCAGCTGAAGGTCCTGTTCAACGGCCAGAGTCAGGCGCAAAGTCGACGAGCATCGAGACGCTCGTCACATAACTGAATTGCGTGTGAGTTCACGCGAGAGCCGTCGCTTCTGCCGGTTCTCGTTAATAGGCCTTTAACGTCGCTAGTAATTGGACAGTGCGCCCATTCCCGGCGACCTCCTATTTCGACATATAGAAAGAAATCGGCTCATTCGACGTGCGTAAAATTGCACCGATGCGCACCCGGTCAAAATTGGCCGAAAACATCGGCGCCAATGGTGTCGTGGCGAGGGCGGATTGCGTGCCGCCCCCCTGGAAGCGACGTGCCGCTACTGCCGGCCGCTGCGGTTGGGTTGCTCTAAACCACTGACCCGACCGCCATAGGCCATCCGGCGACGCCGCCCCCAGCGCGCACGGTGGCGCAGCGGGCGTCGGCATCGCCAAGTTGATGGTTAAAAGTCATCCCCTGCTCCCATGAATTTCACCTAGCGTACGCATCCATAGCTGCCGTAGCACTGGTTAGCTGCTGGACGTTTACTGTGAGCGCAATACGACTCGTTTGCGGTGGTAGGCGCCCTTAGGCGCGATCGGGCGGGGCGTCGCTGGGTGATCGAGATGTTGCGGAGAGCGTTCAAGCCGCCCGACCTCAGAGACACTCATCCCGCCCGCGCGATGGCCTAGCCGGCGGCGGGTGGGCGGGTGACGAAACTGGGCCGGAAGCCGTACTGCGGTATGGCGCGGCCGTACGGTTGGCCGCCGATGGACCCGATCGGCGTACCGGGTGCCCCGTCGTCACGGCGGCGGGCGGCGCCACCATCGGTGTGCCGCCGCAGAGGACGCCGCGTATCCGTACATTGCGGCCGCGTCCTGGGCCACATCTGGCTGTACTGGGCCTCCGTCGCGGCGATCGCCGGGGTGTTCTGCCCCAGGACGTTGTGGCGATCAGCGCCATCAACTGGGCGCGGTTGGCCGCGATCGTCGGCGGCGGTACGGTCGCGGCGAACGCCGCGTTGTAGGCCGCCGCGGCCGCCACGATCGGGGCGGATCCAACGTCCGAATGCAAACGGCCCGAATTGATTTCGGGTGGCAGCGCCGCGAAGTTGAGGGCCGTGGTCATGGCCGGCCCCTCGACCGGAGGGCGGACGCTGGCGCGGTGAATTGCGTTGCGGGCGCCAGTGATACGGGAACATTCCGGCTCGCTGGTGCGAAACGATTGGCTGCAAACGACATCGGAGTTCTCCTTGCGGCAGGTGAGCGGCCCGCGCCCGGGGCGCGACTGGTCACCGCTGCCCGCGCACGCGAAGAAGCGCGAAAGGTGTCGATAAGTCCTTGCGGAGAATCTATTCAGGCCGCGGGAGAGCAGCCCGGGCCGGATCTCAACGAAATGGTCGTCGATCTGGGATACGGACTGCCGTCGTGACTCATTTCGCGCTCACCTCCTCACGGCCAGGGCATGCGGGGATACCGTAACGCGCACGCGTGGGAGGGGGCACACGGGACAAATACCCGAACACCGCACCCCTCTCGTCAGAGTTTTGGCACCACTCGGCGTATCCGGTGTCGACCGGAAGTCACTTGGGCTCAACCCTTAAGCCGGGAAGAGCTGTCCTGGCCCTGGGCGTCTTTCGACATTCGAGGTCAGTGGTCTGTGTCCATCCAGACGCCTCACCTAGCGAGGTGCACGCAAGGGCCATGCGTGCACCGACCCCATCAATGCGTCAAGCGCGACGGCGACGATCGGCCGATCCGACGGTGCTACCGAGTGCGGCGATGCCACCACACTCCGCGCGTAATCCTCGCCCGCACCAGGGATTTGGTGGCCCCCTAGCCGGCGGCCGGGGGGCGAGGCATCACCGTCACGTTGAATCCGTACCGCGGCCCGTTGCCGAAGTGCCGGCCCGCGTTGCTTACGGCGGGGATGCCCGGCATGCCGGGTACGCCCGCCGGGGTCTCCGGCAGGGCGGTGCTGGTCCAGCCGCCGCCCGAAATCGCCGCGCCCGCATGATTTTCCACCTGGGCGGCCACCGTCCACGCTTGCGGCACGGACAACCGCCCGACCGTCGCCGCCTGGTTGATTCCGGCCGAAACGCCGCCGAACGGAACGTCCGGCATGGCTCCCGCGCCGAGGGGTGCGATCGCCGAACTGTACGGCACGACCGGTGTGCCCAGCGGTGCCCAGCCCGCGTTGCCGGAGCCGGCGCCCATGGGCGGCAACGCGGTGGCCGCCGGGTCCGCGGCGACGGCGACCGCGTTGATGTCGGCCATCGATGCCGTCACGGTCTGCTGCAGGATCGCGGGACTCGTGTAGCCGGCGGAGACGAATCCATTGACGAAGTTCGAGTCCAGGAAGTCCCACAGACTCGTCGGGCCGCCGGCCGCCGGCGTGGCGAGTTGTTGCAACGCTGCCGGGACCGCCGACGCCAACTGACTCAGCGCCTCTTGGGCGCCCGAGGCGGCCGGGGTTCCGGTGGCCTGGGTGACGGCCGCGGCTTGATCGGCCTGCCCCGTCGGATTCGTCGTCTGGGGTGGCTGCACGAACGACTTCAGGTCGGCCGCCAGGGCTGAAGCGTTGGCGTAGCCGTACATCGCCGCAGCGTCCTGCGCCCACATCTCGCTGTACTGAGCCTCCGTCGCGGCGATCGCCGGCGTGTTCTGGCCCAGGAAGTTGGTCGCCACCAACCCCGCAAGCTGAGCACGATTGGCCGCGACGGCCGGCGGAGGCACCGTCATGGCGAACGCGGCCTCATATGCGGCGGCCGCGGACGACGCCTGGGCTGAGGTTTGCTCCGCCTTCACGCCGGTGAGAGTCATCCACATCACGTACGGCGAGACCGCCGCGGCCATGGTCGCCGAGGCGGGGCCCAGCCAGCCCTCGCCAACCAGCCCCGAAATCACGGTTTGATACGACGCCGCCGTCGAATGCAGTTCGGCGGCCAAGCCGTCCCAGGCGGCCGCGGCGGCCAGCAGCGGCGCCGAGCCGGGACCAAAATACATTCGCGCGGAATTGATTTCCGGCGGCAATGCTCCGAAATCCATTGTCGGCCCCCGTCAACCGTTGATAACCGCGGCGGGGGCTTCGCTCCGCGCCGAAAAGCCGGGCGGGTTTGCGAATAAATTTCGAACGCGATCCGTGAATAGCGGCGGCTCCAGGCGTGCTAAGCCGGCCGGTGCGGCCGGCGGCTCCAGTCGTGTCACAGCATGGAACATCGGACTTCTCCTTACGGGATTGCCCGACTCGGCCACGGCCCAAGAGGTGTCACAAGCTGCCGGGAGGCGTGCGCATCGAAGCGTCCGCGCGCCTCAGTCGCTCGGCCCACACACCTGGCAGACGAAGGTCATGCGCCGCGGCCGGATCGGGGAGCTTTCAACGATTCGGCACAGCAGTTGTCAATCGGACCAGTTCACGCACCTCCCGTCACGTGCAGGTGCGGGGTGCCCTGATGGTTGCACACGGCGGAGAAGATCACCGGGCACGACCCGCCGGTGCGGCGCCCTCTCATCGCAGCTTCATAGCTACGAAAGCGTATCCGGCGCACATAAAGTCAGGCGGCTTTTCCGGTCATTTCAATCCCAAACCATAGACGACGCAAATGGTTTGGTTTCCCGCTCGACACGAAAATCGCCGGGTGTCGCCGGAATTTACGCGCCGCAAACTCCGCGTAATCGTGGCGACGTGCGGGTGACTCGGCGCGCTTCGCCACGGGTCACGTTCGGCGACGGACCAGCCGCGACCCGAGGGTTTGCTGCTGAAGGGCCTCGACGGTGCCGCAGGCTAGCTGGACTTGTTCTCGGCTACCGCGGCGCCCAGACCCTCGGCGAGGTCTTCGCGGGTCAGCCTGGTGAACCGCAGCAGCTGGGCGCTGCTGAATTCCGTGAGGTCGCTGGACAGGACGTCGTCCAAATCCTCGTCATCCAGGCGGAAGCTGCGGTGATCGCGGGCCTTCTCCACCACGTTTCGCACGAAGCCGGCGTTACCCAGCGTGTCGATGCCGCGAATCAGGTCCCCGTCTTCCGAGTAGCTCTCGTCGAGGTAGAACTTCGTGTACGACGGGAGGAGCACCTGGACGTCCTCGTCGGTGATCACGTCCTGGTTCTCCTGCCCCATCAGCTTCGTCAGCGCGAGCAGCTCGTCCGGGGTGTAGCTGAAGAACTCGATGACGGTCGAAAAACGGCGGCGCAGACCCTGGTTCACGTCGAGCATCTTCTCCATCGCCTTGGCGTAACCGGCGCCGAAGACGACGAGCTCATCGCGGTGGTTCTCCATGTACAGCAGCAGGGTGTTGATGATCGCGTTGCCGTACGGGTCACCCTGCTGGTAGCCCTTCTCGTGCAGGGTGTGCATCTCGTCGAAGAACACCGCGCCACCCAGAGCGCCCTCGAGCATCTCCTCGGTGTTCTTCTCGGCGTCGGCCATGTACCGGCCCAACAGCTTGGTGCGGCTCGTTTCCACCACCACGGGCTTGCGCAGCACGGTCAACCCGCACAGCTGCTTGCTGAACGCCCGCGCCACCGACGTCTTACCGGTACCCGGGGGGCCCAGCAACAAGGTGTGGCGCGACGTCACGGGCACCGGAAGACCCATCTTGGCGCGTGCCAGGTTCACCTTGGTGGTCGACTTGATCAGTTTGATCTCGCGCTTGGCCCGCTCCATGCCGAGCATCGCGTTGAGCTCGGCGTCCCCCTCGGCCAGGTACTTGGCGGCCTCGACCGCGTGGCGCGCCGCCTCCGTCTGCGCGCGGCTCGGCGCGCTGTCGGGGTCCCACGGATTGGTGCGCGCCTCGATCGTCTCCGGGTCGGTCAGCACGAGCCGATAGTTGGGGTTGTCGAGCGCCTCGCGGGCGGGGGCGAACTTCGGATCCCGCGAGTAGACGCGGCGGAGCAGCTCGATGGCTTCGTCTTCGCGGCCGACGTGCCGCAGGCACATGCCCTGGGTGTAGAGGGCGATGTTGGCCGCGCCCGGAACCCGGTCCCCTTCGACGGCGGCCTCGCCACGGCGGAAGGCCTCCTCGAAGACCCCCAGGGAGGCCAGGGCCGTCGTCGCCATCGCCGCGCCCGCCGCCTTCAGCTCGGGCTGGCGCCACTGCTTGCCCTCGGGGAACTGCAGGAGTACGTCCGGCCAGCGTCCGGTGCGGAAGAACAACACCCCGCGGACGTACGCGAGCAGTTCCTCCTCGAACGGCTGGCGGGGTTCGATGCCGTCGACCAGCTTGGCCGCCTCCTCGTAGCGCTTGGCCTCGGCGAGGACGGCGGCGAAGGCGCAGGCCAGCGACTCGACACTGGTCACGGCCAGCCGGAGGAACAAGCCGTCGGAAACCTCGGGGCGGAATTGCAGCTCGGTCACGCCGAGCCGGCGCGTCTCCCAGCCGAACGTCCTGACGGCCGCCCATGCTCCCGCGAGCACCTCGATGCTCTGGTCACCGGCCAGCACACGCGCCAGCCAGGCGTCGCACATCCCGGGATCCAGGGTGGTCGCCGTGTTGAACATCTGCGCCGCAACCTGGGGGTTGTGGCTCGGCTGCAGCCCGTTGACCGAGATGCCCGACGCCAGAAGCCCCGCGACCAGTGCGTTACGGGCGTCTTCGGCGATTGATTGCGAGCGCGTCATTGCGCCGCGGGCACGCCCGCCGAGCTCTCCTGTACCTGACCGACGGACAGGACCAGCTCATCGTCGTCGTGCAACCCGCGGCTCGGCACCACCAGCTGCGTGCGGATGGTGGGGGCCGGCAGGCTGGCGCGCACCGCGGCCAGCTGGCGTCCGGTGAGCCGGTTCAGCCCCGCCGACACCTCCCGGGGAAGGCGGCCGTCGCTGTGGAATCGCACCCAGGCTGACACCTGCGGCCGGCCGGCCCAGCTGGTGAGTCGGACGGTCAGCACGGTGGCGTCGGTGTCGGGACGGAACAGGTCGTCCAGCGTCTCGGTGCTGATGTCCGAGGGTGTCAACCAGAAGCTGGTCGCGAACCCGTTGAAGTGCTTGAGGTGCCGCCATCCGGGGCGGCTCCACGTCGGCTCGAGGTCGGCGAGCACGGCCTTGTCGACCTCGGCGAGCTCGTCGGCGGTCAGCGGCCGGGCCGCGCAGCTCTGGCCGTCGAGGTCCTGCGCCAGCCGCTCGGTCGCCGCGACCAGCGTCGATGCCAGCGAATCGCGGGTCGCCACCGCGGCGACGTTGCGCTGCGGGTTCATCCGCAACACGAGCCAGGTGCGGCGAACGTACGACGAGGGCTGGTCGCTCACCAGCCCCCACTCCTCGGGCCCCCAGTCATCGAGCTTCGACAGCTCGGCGGCGTTCCCACCGCGGCGCACCTTCACCGAGACGATGTCGATGCCGTCGAGGTGGAGGTCGAACTGGCGCAGCCCGGCGGCGACCGACTGCACGAGCAGCGCGGCCTGCGAGGTGCGGTGGCGATGACGCCCGGCCGGGTCGTCCCCGCCGCCGTCGACCGCGATCACGGTGACCAGGCGACCCTGGTAGCCGCGCACACCGACCTTGTCGCGCCCGTACTTGCGCTGGTAGTCGGCGGCCGGGGTGCAGCCCGCGGCCAGCGAGGTGCCCGGGTCAGCGGACCAGTCCCACAGCCACGAGGCCAGCCCCGAGGTCACGGTGAGGCCGTGGTGGGTGACCAGTGACAGCAGCGTCACCAGCACCGCGAGACCGACACCGACCCAGAACGCGATGCGATGCTCGCCCTGCCACGACTCCGGGCAGTGGCTGGCCACCACCAGGATCAGGATGTCGACCAAGAACACCGCCGTGACGCGCGACCACGCCAAAGACAAACCAAGACTGCGCTGAGCCTTCATTGCTATTGCTGCTCCGCCCTTATTGCTGCTTCCGCGATCGCTTCATCAGCGTCGCGGTACCGAAGATTGCGCCGCCGATCAATAGCGCACCGGTGAGCCCACCGGCGGCCACCCACACTGGCACCATATCGCGGCCAGGGGCCGCCCTGGGAATGTTCAACGGCGCCGACAGTTGCTGCGGCGGTTTGACCGGACCGTCGGGAACGTCCCACGTCAGAGCCGCCACCGGGTCGACGAGACCGTAGCCGATCTGGTTGTCGACGCCGCGCGCGGGCGCCCTGGCGGTGCGCTCCAGGCGATTGATCACCTGATAGGCCGAGAGCTGCGGGTACTTGGCGCGGACCAGCGCGGCGACTCCGGACACGATCGCGGTCGAGAAGCTCGTGCCGGACGGAACCAGCAGCGAGTTGTCCGGGCCGTCGATCGCGTTGATCAGGCCGTCGTCCCGGGGCGAGAGCCCGATGACATCGGTCCCGGGCGCGGCGAGCCCCACCCACGGGCCGCTCACGCTCGTCGACCCCTGGCCCTGGCCGCCTTGCGTCAGCGGCCGGCCGTCCGTGTCGACCGCGCCGACGGTCAGGACGTAGTCGCTGAACCACGATGGCGTCACCACGGTGGTGACTCCGCTCCAGTCCCGGGGGTCCTTGGGCTGCATCGGATCGAACGCCGGGTTCTGCTTGCAGTCCTTCTTGCTGGTGTCGCCGGCCGCGGCCACGATGACGGCGTTCTTGTCGACGGCCGCGTACCGCACCGCCGCGCCCAGCGTGCGCTGGTCGATGATGTTGCGCGCGCTCATGCAGGTCACGTCGGAGATATTGATCACCGTGGCACCGAGGTTGGCGGCGTGCACGATCGCCCGCGCCATGGTCTCAACGTCGTCGATCTTCGCCCGAGTCTGTGGGTCCTCGTCACCGGTGTACGCGTCCTTGAGGCCGAAGGCCTGGCTGGACTGCCGGATCGAGAGGATGTCGACGTCCGGCGCGATCCCGCTGAACGCGTCCGGGGCAGACGAGGGCGCCGGCGCCGGCGGTGGGGGCGGCTTGGGCGCCGGGTCCAGCGGCCGCGGGCCGCGCTGATTGTCAACCGCGGCGACGTGACCGCCACCCGAGTAGCTCGGGATCGTGACGGTGCCACCACCACTGTGATTCGCCGCGCCCGGCGCACCGGGTGCGGCTGGGGCGCCAGGTCCCGCGACGCCCGGCCCGGGCGGCGGGCCCTGTGGCGGTGGCGGGGCCCCGAACGGTCCGGGAGGCGGCACGTCCGAGGGCGGCGGGGGCACCATGGTCACCGTCTGCGGCAGCGGCGACAGCGTCACCGTCTGCGGCGGCGGCGCTTTGGGCGGCGGCTCGGTCGTGGGGATCGTGACCGGCCGGCGCGGAGCCGCGGGCGGCGCCGCCGCGCCGTTGGCCGGGGCCGCGCCGATCATCGACGCCACGATGGTGCCGTGGGCGTCGCAGTCGGACAGCCCGTCGCCACCCATGACGTAGTCGCCGCCCGGAATCAGGTGCGGAAACCTCGGGTGTGGGGTGACGCCGGTGTCGATGACCGCGACCTTCTGCCCGGCGCCGCGCCCGAACTGCCACGCCTCCTGGAGGTTCAGCAGGTCCATGTACTTCGGCTGCAGCCGGAAGTCGGTGCCCGGCAGGACACCGACCTCGGTGCAGTACGAGTTCTGTTTCATCGGAGCGGGCGGCCCGGGGGGGCCGTCCGGCGGCACCGCGGCCGGGTCGACCGTCGGAGGCGAGATCGCGTACGCCGGCGGCAGCCCGGCCAGGGCGCCCGAAGCAAGCAAGAGCGCGGCGATGGTCACGCGGGACGCGCGACCACGCCGCACCTTGCGACTAGCGGTATCGGATGGCTGCATAAACATTCATCAACCACAATGCCAGGGGGAAGATCGGCATGAGGCAGAGGTACTCGATCCATTCCACGAACTTGCGGAACAGCGGGCTGTAGATGGTGTTGGGCACCACGGCCGCGGCCGTCAGGCCCGCGGCGGGCAGCAGCACCAGGATGGCCGCGCTGATGGACACGGCGAGCGGCGACTGCAACACCAGCGCGTACCGGGCCACCACGGCGAAGACGATCAGCACGGCCGTCCCGGCCAGCGTGATGGCCTGCCAGCGGTCCACGTAGGAGCGGCCGCGAAGCATCAGGAAGCCGGCGCTGAACCCGGCCAACAGCAGCGGCAACCAGCGCTGTCCGGTGTGCGGGTCGGCCAGCGACGTCAACGCCACCACCATGAGCACGCCCAACCCGACGAGCAGACCGGTCAGGAAGGACCGGGCCCGCTCGGCCTGCAGCAGCACGTCGCGGACCGACGCCGGACCCTCGAGGACCGGGGGCCCCCCCTCCGAGCGCACCACGGTGGTGGGCAGGTCGGGACGCGCCTCGAAGACCCACCGGCTGGTGGCGGACGGGAAGACCGGCAGGCGGATGCCCGCCAGCCGCCGCGACAGCGCCGGGGCGCCGTGGTAGAGGAGGACGCACAGCAGCACGACGGACGTGAACAGGGTCACGGCGCTGGTGTTGGCGATCATCCGCGCGAGGGCGGCGATGCCCGTCACCAGCGTGACGGTGATGATCGCGGTATAGAGGCCGAGGCGTCGTCCGGTGAAGCGCAGGGCGAGCATCGCGGCGATGGTGAGCACGCCGAAGCCGAGCACGGCGTGGGGCGAACCCACTCCCCCCGGCGGCGCCGCGGCCGCGGCCACCGACAACGGGGCGAGCGTGCTCAGCAGCAGCATGTCGCCGACGCGGCGGTCCTGTTGCGTGTGCGCCCGCATCAGCATCAGCATCGAGACGCCCAGCATGACCGCGGCGATCACGGCGGCGTACACCGTGGGCAGCCACGAGTTGTGGTGCCAGCGGTACCAGCCCAGCAGGGCGGCGGCGGAGGTGACGCCGACCGCCACCATCGAGGCGCCGACCTGCACGGCGACGACCGGGTCGATCGCGGCGAAGCGTTTGCTGAGATTGGCCGCGACCGCGGTCGAGATGTGCTCGATGACCTGGGAACGGTGCTCGGTGTCCTGGATGAACCGGATCCACAGCCGGTCCCCGTCGTAGACGTCCTGCTCGGTCAGGGACTGCGTGGCCCGCAGCGGCGTTCCGTCCACCAAGCACAGGGCCCACCTGCCGCGGCCCTTGGCCTCCAGCGGCGTCTCCCCGAGCTCACGGAGCCGGCCGTTGATGACCTTGAGCAGCGGATCGGTCATCACCGAGACCGGGGCGTTGGCGTCCAGCAGGACGCCAATCTGGACGCCCTCGCCGGCCATGACGCCGACCACTACCGCCCGAGGCTGCGAGATGCCCTCGACATCAGCCTGTGGTGCTTCAACTCCCACTACCGCAGTCATCGCCCTACGGCCCCTTCCCTGGTGAATGAGTAAAACCGTGCCGCCAGCCCCGCGGCAGCCGCCGGAAGCTGGGTCGATCGACTCGCCGAGATGCCAGGGCCCCCCGGGAGGTCCAGCTCGACTAATTCGGATTTCATCTGCCTCGCCTTGCGATTAAAAGTCGTGGTGACACTGGCTTGGGATTTGCTGATGATTCTAGAGAAGTATGCCGCGTTCGCATCTCGACCGCTTGTTATGCGCAAAAGCGTTGGTAAACATTGTGTTTCGTCGACCGATTCACACCCTTCGGTGCGTTTTCCATTCGCCGTAGGGCAGCGTGTCCAGCACGGTCTTGACGCCGACTTGGACCAGCTGGGGTGTGGCGGGGCAGATGGCCAGCCACGCCTCGCCGGACCCGGCGGTGCGCGCCTGCTGGTACATGGCGATGCGGCCGCCCGACCCGTCCTTGAGGGAGAGCACGGAGGCGCTGGGGCCCTTGGCGTCGTCGCGGTACTGGCGCGCGTACACGGCCACCTCGGCCGCCGGGTCGGACAGCGCCTGACCCAGAGCGGCCACCGTGGCGGCGCTGATTCCCATCCGTCGCAGGTCGCCGCCGGAGAAGACGTTGAATCCCGACTCCTGCCACGACTTCGTCGCTTCGAGCATTTCCTCGAGCGGCACGTTGACGGCGTTGATGGCCGCCGGCTCCGCGTGGTGGATGGATTCCAGGCCGTCCATGACTAGCGCCGCGATGGAGGCGCTGTCGGCGATGGCGACGTCGTCCACGGTGATGTCGCTGCCGACCCGCACGGCCGATACCCAGTGCTGGCCGCGCCGGGCGAGGACGACGCGGAACTCGTTTTCGGGGATGTCCCGGGACCCGGGCGGCTGGTTCTCGTCGTCGACCACTCCGTAGAGCAGCTTGCCCCGGGAGAGCAGGGCGACCACTTCGAGGTCGGGCGCCGCGAGAACCCGCATCCGGGCGGCGACCTGCTCGTGCACCTCGTCACCGACGACGATGCCCTGTTCGCGCATCACCGCCATGCCGGGGTGTTCGTTGAGCCAGTCGTTGGAGTCGGTGGAGACGTAAGGCCGGCACCGCAACTCGGGAGCGACGTGCCGGATGTCCAGGAGTGCCTGAAGCATCCAGAAGCCGTCGACGTTGACGGTGATGTCGGTGCGGGTGCTCTGTTGGTCCATCTGTCCCTCGAAATCGAAGTGGTCGGTAACCGCAGGACGCGGCAGTACACCGACGTGGTGTGCTGCCGCGCCTGAAGTTGGGAGTTAGGCCCAGCTGGACCCGACGGCGCTGTCGGTGCTCGCCATGTTGCTGCCGGCGGTCTGCACATTCTGGCCGTGGGAGTTGGCCTGCTCGTAAATCACCTGGAAGTTACGACCCAACTGGGTGATGAACTCCTGGCACGCCACCGAGCCGGCGCCGCCCCAGAAGTCACCGGCGGCCAGCACATCGCGGACGATGGCCTGGTGCTCGGCTTCCAGCGATGCGGCCTGGGCGCGGATCAGCGCGCCGTGGGAGTCGACATCGCCGAACTGGTAATTGATGGTCATTTCGCTGTTCTCCTAATGTCTGAAAGGTTACGCAGCCTCGGCTTTTGGCGCTAGCTGCCGAGGATCTGCTGGGAGGCCTGCTCTTGCTGCTCGTAGTTGTTCGCGTCGCGGATCAGGCCGTCGCGCACGCCGTGCAGCATGTTGACGATGTTGCGGAAGGCCTGGTTGACCTGGCCCATGGTGTCGTAGGAGGTCGCCTGGGCCTGGCCGCTCCAGCCGGCACCGGCGATGTTCATCGACGACGCCCACATCTTGCGGGCTTCGTCCTCAACGGTCTGCGCGTGGGTCTCGAAACGACCGGCCATCGCACGCATCTCGTGTGGGTCAGTCATAAAGCGTGTAGCCATGATGCTTTTCTCCTTAATATTCGGGATTTGCTGTGTTCTCAGAGATTGGCCTGATGGCTACGCGGGGCGTAGCCGCCGAACCTGATACATGAAGATGAAATGGCCTCCCGCGTCAGCCCGATGCCATCGGCATGGCACCGCAAACGCTCCAGACCCGAACCGCGGCGTCGGGGTCTGCGGAGGTCGTTTCCCCGACTACGGGGGCCGGCGTGACGTCCGATCAGCCGGCGGCGGCCGCGTTGGCGGCCTCGGTCGCGGCGTACGAACCGGAGCTCGTCGCCAGGGTGTTCACGAACATCTCGTGAATCGCGGCGGCCTGGGCGCTCACCGCCTGGTACATCTGCGCGTGCGCCGCGAACTGGGCCGCCGTCAGGGCGGACACCTCGTCGGCGGCGGCGGGCACCACCCCGGTCGTCGGGGCCGCAGCAGCCGCGTTCTGAGCGCTCATCGCCGAGCCGATGCCCTGCAGGGTCCCGGCTGCCGCGGCCAGCGCCTCGGGCTGTGTCGTCACGAACGACATAGTTGATTCCTCCTAAGTAGATCCCCCACTCTCTGCGGAGAGAGTAGATGACAGCGCCGCCCGGAAGGCCTCCCTAAGCAGCCCGTTTGCAATTGTTCACCAAACGGTACGGCGAATTCACTTTCGGTAACGACACAGTAACAGCGTTGCCGCGCGCGTGGTGGGGGCTCAGCAAACTCACAGCCCCCGGCGCCGGACGCCTAGAATCGCGGCCGCCAGGGCTGCCTGCCGCGGGATCTTCGGGACTGGCGCTAGCCCGCCCGACGAGCCGCAGCACTCAGTCGTCGGCCTGGGCCCGGCGGCCACCGTTGCGGAGACGAATCCCCAGCGGTGGGCCACCGAGGCTACTTGCAGCCTTCCTCAGCCGGCCGCCGCAGCGTTGGCCGCCTCGGTCGCCGCGTACGACCCGGAGCTGACACCCAAAGCATTGACGAACGCCTCGTGGATTGCCGTGGCTTGCGCGCTGACGGCCTGGTACAGCTGGGCATGGATCGCAAACTGAGCCGCCGTCAGCGCGGACACCTCGTCCGCGGCTGCCGGCACCACCCCCGTGGTCGGAGCCGCTGCGGCTGCACTCTGGGCAGTCAGCGCAGATCCGATCGACTGCAAGGTGCCGGCCGCCGCAGCCAACGCCTCCGGCTGCGTGGTCACATATGACATCTTGAGCTCCCCTCGTCGAGTAACCGTTTCAACGGAAGTTCCGTCGGCAGCACAGTACGTCGATTGGGTGAAACGCTGGCCCGGGAAGTCCGGCGCGCTTCGGACTTGTGTGGCTTGGGCGCCGTCCGCGGTCGTTCATCGGCGGTTGGCCAGCGGTTGAGGCGGCTGCCACGTCTCCGTCGTCTACCTGCGCCGTTGCTTCGTGGAATAGCGATGGGGACGCGTGCGCCCGACGCGGCTGATGTTGAAGAGCGTAATTGCCGGCGGCGGAAGCATTGCGACAGACAATAAAATCCGCCCGCAGAAAAGCCGATCATGCACACAGCTAATGAACAAGTTCTCCGAGCCGGGCCTGGCCGTGGCGACTCCCAGCCGAATCCCTCGGTGGGTCCGAATTCCGGGCGGCACGCAAAAGCGGCGGACGCCGGCAAACTCACCACGGACGACCCAGGGGACTTCGCCGCCGCCGGAGGGCGATCGCGCGAAGGGGCACGGATAGTGCCGCGTTCGGGACGACGCCGTAACCCGGTCCCGCACGACATGCTGCCCGGAGGCGCCCTGCCCAAACCCGTCGCGGGCCCACGCGTCGGCGCTCGAATTGGCTGAGAGATCGTCAAATCGCGCTCACCACAATGACTTTCGTATCAGGCGCGCGGCAACCCACCGCCACCCCGTGGCGCCGCCGCCTAGGGGCATCCGCCCGCTCGCTACCGCGCCGATTCGCCGTCGACGCATTTATTCGCGGCAAGATTCTATCCGAGACCGCCGGCTGGCCCGGTGTTCCGATTCGGCGCTGGGTTGCGGTGAGGATCGCCGATCTCCGCAGGCCACACCGCTCAGCCGGCGCCGTCGCCGTCGAAACCGACAGTGTGGCCCGCACCGGCCCGGCGAGGATAGCGGGGCCTCGGCCCCGGCGTCGGCAGACCCGGGGTGCGACCAAGCCAGCTAATGTTCCGGCGACGGGCGCATACGAAAATTCCATGCCGTCCATAAGGGCATTTCAGGGTGTTGGGGGTCCTCACGACCGGAGCGAGGGGAAGCTGATGGATTTCGGAGCGTTACCGCCGGAGATCAATTCCGGCCGGATTTATTCCGGGCCGGGTTCGGCGCCACTGCTGGCGGCCGCCGCGGCCTGGGATGGATTGGCCGCCGAGTTGAATTTCACCGCGGCGTCCTACGGGTCGGCTATCTCGGAGCTCACCGGCACGTGGCAGGGTCCGTCTTCGTCAGCCATGGCGGCCGCGGCTGCGCCGTACGCATCGTGGCTCAGCACCACCGCTGCGCAGGCCGAGCAAGCGGCGCTGCAAGCAAAAGCGGCGGCGGGCGCTTACGAGGCGGCCTTCGCGGCAAGCGTGCCACCGCCTGTGATCGCGGCCAACCGTGCACTGCTGGCGGCGCTGGTCGCGACCAACATCTTTGGCCAGAACACCCCGGCGATCGCCGCCACCGAAGCCATCTATGCGGAGTTCTGGGCCCAAGATGCCGCCGCAATGTACGGCTATGCGGGCTCCGCCGCGGCCGCGAGTCAGCTCACCTCCTTCAGCGAACCGCCGACAACCACCAACGGCAACCCGGCGGCCACTCAGACCCCAGCGGACGTCCTGACGGACATCTCCACCTTCCTCACCGCCGTGCAAAAGCAGCTGGCGACACAGATCGCCCAGCTCCAGAGTCAGGTAGTGAGCTTCACGAACACCGTGACAGGGCTGACGCCGAACCTCGTGCCCCCGTCCACGTGGACCGGATTCACAGCGTTCACCGATGCGAACAATGTCATCAAGTCCCTCACCGCGGTGATCAATGCGACCGGGGCGTCGCCCTACACGCCTTTCGGAGTCGCCAACATCATGAAGAACTGGTACCAGGTCTCCATCAGTATCCCGAGCCTGGGTACCGGCATCCAGGGCATCGGCCCGCTGGCCCATCCCAAGGGCCTGACCGGCGTGTTGGCGCCACTGCTCCGCAGCGACATCTTGACGGGCGGTGTCGGGGCGCACGTGGCGGGTTATTCGGCCCCCACCGGGGCGATCGGCCGTGCCGAGATGATCGGGTCGCTGTCGGTGCCGCAGAGCTGGGCTTCTGCCGTTCCGGCTGTCAGGTTGGCGGCGACGTCTATGCCCGAGACCGCGGCCGAGGCGGTTCCAGCGGTCGCCACGACGGGCCGGTCGGCGATGTTCGGCGAGACGGCACTGTCAAGTCTGGCCGGGCGCGCGTTCGGGGACACCGCTATGCGGTCGGTCAGCCGAACCCCCTCTCGCACGCTTGCGGGAAACATCCCGCGCTTCACCGACGGTGTGGTCGCCGACGACGACATCGCAACCACCGCGACCATCATCGTGATACCGCCGAACGCGGGATAACCAGGGAAAGGCACGGCAATGGCATTCGGGGTATTCGGGGATTTTGCGTCGCAGCCGCCGGAACTCATCTCCGCGAAGATCTATTCGGGGCCAGGCGCCGGACCGCTGCTGGCCGCGGCCCAGGCATGGGAGGCGTTGGCGGGAGAGTTGCAGACCACGGCCGTGTCTTACGGAGCGGCCATCGCCGAGCTTGGTGCCTCGTGGCAGGGCCCGTCGTTCGATTCCGCGGCGGCCGCGGCGTCCCCGTACGTGGCATGGTTGTCGAATACGGCGGCTCAGGCCGAGCAGGCCGCGTCGCAGGCGCGGACGGCGGCCAGTGCCTACGAGGCCGCGTTCGCCGCCACCGTGCCGCCCCCGGTAATCGCGGCCAACCGCGCCCAGCTCGCCTCGCTCGTCACGACCAACATCTTCGGGCAGAACAATTCTGCGATCGAGGCCACCGAGGCCGAGTACGAACAACTGTGGGCCGAAGACGTCGCGGCCATCACCACCTACGCCGGTTCGTCGCTCGCCGCGACTCAGCTGACTCCGTTCACCGCGGCGCCGCAGACCACCAGCGGCGGCACGGCCGCGGCTGCCACGACGGCAGCCGCCGTCACTCCGCAGTCGATCATCACGCAACTGGAATCCATTCTCACGCAACTGACCACGGGCACCACCACATTCACCACGGACTACTCCACCTTCTGGCAGAACTTAATAGCGAAAGTCACCGGCAACACGCAGATCTCGACGGTCTGGGAGTCGTTGTACTCGTTCATCTCCGGTGCCGGTAGCCAGGCGACATGGACCAACGTCGTCAACAGTAGTTCGAGCCTTGGCATCGGCCAGTGGAAGAACTTCTTCGTCTATCAGCCGTGGAGCGCGAACATGGCCAAGGGAAGCCTGGCCGGCGGGCTGTCGTCGGGGGCGCCCGGAATCCTGGCGAGACCCGCATCGGCTGTCCTGGGTGCCGCGCCGACCGTTGGGAAGCTGTCCGTCCCGGCGAGTTGGGCGAGCGCGACTCCGGCGATCCGCCTCGCCTCCACCGTCTTGCCCAGCGCGAGCGCGGCGGCGGCTCCAGCGGCGGGGTTGGCGGACCTGTTCAACCAAGCCGCCGTTCCGGGCAGCTTCGCGGGCGGCGCGCTGGGCACGCCGCTCGCCAATGTCGCCAGCAGGACGACCCGCGTCCAGCCCGCTGCGAGTACCGCTAAGCGCAAAGCCCCCGTCGCCCTGGACCGTGTCATTGCACAGCTGCAAGAGCAGCCCGACGTGGTGCAGCACTGGACTGTCAGCGAAGCCGAACTCGATGACCTGGTTGCGGAACTCTCGACGAAACCTGGCGTCCACGCGGTCCACGTGTCCGCCGAAGGTGAAGCCACCGTCGCGGCGCCCCAATCCCATTCGGGCTGAGCGTGTATCACATGAGCATCGAGTGTCGAAGGACTGCGGCCGACGGACCCGGTCGACAGGGAACGGATTCAGGCTCAGGACATTTCGTCGGCCCCGAAGTTGCCGGCCGGAAGGACGTCCGCGGAGAGGGGCGGCATTTCATGCAGTACACCGGACCACTGTTCGCAAAGTTCCTGCTCGCGCTGCTGGCGGCGCCGATGGGGATCATCCTTGCCTGGCCTGCATACGCCGAACCTGGCATAGACGAGCCGCCCAACGGAGACGACGCGGCATTTCTCTCGTCGCTGCATCAGTTGGGAATCAATTTCGGCGACCCGAGCCAGGCGATCGGTGCCGCGCAGTCGGTGTGCGGCTTGATCCAACGGGGCGAATCAGGTCTCGAGGTGCTCAATGACCTGCGCGACCAGAATCCTGGGCTTTCCACCAACAGTGCCGCCCAGTTCGCGACGGTTGCGGCGAAACACTATTGCCCGCGGCAACTCGAGCCGAACGACCACGGGATCAAGTAGCCCGAACTTGTCCGTCTGGAT
Organism: Mycobacterium sp. 050134; assembly: GCF_036409085.1. NCBI lineage: Bacteria > Bacillati > Actinomycetota > Actinomycetes > Mycobacteriales > Mycobacteriaceae > Mycobacterium > Mycobacterium sp. 050134. The sequence goes on along the minus strand of NZ_JAZGLV010000012.1, from coordinate 191,102 downwards.
GATCTGCCGGTGCCCCCGCGAACGCGGTTCGGCGGGCCGGGCGACCCTGGTTTGGTCGATATCGTTGCAGGACAGCGGGAACGACGAAGCGGCCAGGGGCGGTCTGGTTGAATGGTTCTTCGAGAGCCTGTGACCGGAAATGCTGAGGAGCTGGGTGCCGCAACCTGAATCGCCGCCGACGGCGGGCCTCTGGGACGCCGAGCGTTTTATGCGTGCAAGAGAGTTCGCGTCTGCCGCCGAGGTTCTCAAGAACATCGTCGGCCGAGAGGACGATCTTCAGGCACTGTGCATGCTCGCCTCGTCGCTGCTGGAAGTCGGAGAACATCAACAAGCGCTTCACTACGCCTCGCTCGCCGTGGAACGGGAACCTTCCCTTGCGCCGGCTAGGGACTTACTCGGCAGGGCGAACGCGGCGTTAGGGCAGTTCGCCTCCGCGTTGTCGGAGTACCGCGCTCTCGCCGCCCTTTGTCGCGAACAGAGCCCGGCGCCCCCCGAAAAGTTCTCTATACCGGCGCACTTCGCGTTGCACAACATCGAACAGGTCGCCCACATCCTGTCCGCCGAGGATTCCGACAAGCGGGCGTTCGCCGGCGTGGCCACGGACGAACTCCCCGCCCTGCGCCGTGAGCTCACGGACCTGATCGATGCGTCCGACGGCGCTGCGCCCTGGGTGTCCGTCGAGGGGACAAACGGTCGCATTCTTGCCGACCCGCCCTATGTAGCGGTTTCGGAGGAGCGCTTGCCGCGGTACTTGAACCCCGGCATCGACTACGGGAAGTTGCAACACACCATCGTCGCGGACCGGCGCAAGGTGCAGGTGATCGACGACTTTCTGACGCCGGCCGCGCTGGCCCAAGTCCGGAAGTTCTGCCTGGAGTCGACGGTCTGGCGTCATTCCTACGAATACGGCTACATAGGTGCGTTCCCCCAGGACGGATTCGCCAGCGTCTCGCTGTTCGCGATAGCCGAAGAGCTTCTGGCGGCGCTCGGCGAGGCACTCGAGGGCTATTACTTCGCGCAATGGTGGGCATTCGTCTACAACGTCAACCTGCCCGGTGTTGACGTTCATGCCGACGACTCCGATTTCGCGCTGAACTTCTGGATCGCGCCGGATTCCGCGAATCTGGACCCGGGTCGGGGTGGCCTCGTGGTCTGGGACAAGAGGGCACCGAGCGACTGGACCTTCCAGGACTACAACTCCGGCGGAGCCCGGGTCAGGCGGTTCCTTGAACAGCAGGAAGCGAAGCCGACCATCGTGCCCCACCGCGAGAATCGCGCGGTTCTGTTCGGCGAGCACCTCTTCCACCAGACGGACGAGTTTTCCTTCGCGCCGGGCTTCGAAAATCGGCGACGGAGTTTGACTTTTTTGTTCCGACGCCGCAAGCCGTAGCTCGGGCTCTCGCGAAGTAACGGCCCAAGCGTCCGCTACTCTCGAAGATTCGGCGCCCGCACCGGATCCATCGTCCGTCGGGCTATCTCGGTTGCGCTGAACGCCGTGTCGAGGGTGATGGTTCTCTCGGCGCTCGGATACCAACCCTGCGGGGCATGCTGGCTGGTGTGCAGGTAACACTGAATCTTGACTTCCCGGCTGCCGGGGGTAAAGGTGAATAGCCTGCTGATCGGCACCGTCGTGATCGGCATGTGATGGCGGCTCAACGATGCGACGTTGACAAACCATGTACCCCAACGTTTTTCGATATGTGTTTTGCCGCCGTGGGCGTCGTCGGGATGGGTGTGCGTGTGCCCGGCGATCCAGAGCTGGACACGGCCGGGGTGGTCACGGAGAAACCGCTCGAAGGCTCCGGAGTCCGGCTTGCTGTCCACCCAGTACAAATAGGACGCGGCGTGCGGGGTTCCGCGTTCGAACGGTCGGTGATAGTGCTCGCGCAAGCTGCCGTCCTGGCCTCTGCGGACACCCTCCCATTCGCCCGACGCCACGGTGGTGTCCTTCAGCACGTAGTGGTGCACTGTGATGATGATCGAGTCGGGATGGGTCAACACCATGTATTTCCACCAGTCGTAGGTTTCCCCGCTGACTACCCCGCCGGGGTTGCCACCGAGCGGTCCCCGGCCGACGGCCTGGGTGGGTTCGTTGCGGTCACTGAGCATGAGGAACAACAGGTTTCCCACCCGAAAGGAATAGTGTTGCCATGCCCCGACGACCGGGTAGTGCCGTGCGCCGGGGTCGACGCCGGAGAACCGGGTGTGCTGGCCGAGGGGATCGACCCACTTCTGCCACCACCATGCCTCGGGCTCGTGCAGGCCGCTGCGGTCGTGGTTGCCACAGACGCTGTAGATGTCTTCGCGCCGGTGACAGCGCAACGCGGTGAACTGTCGACGAACCTCCTCGCCCTCAGTGTCGTCGGGAAGTTCGTGATGCGCGCCGGACATGTCCCCGACGTCGATCGCGATGTCCCATTCGAAGGACGGCCCCCCTTCGGATCCACCGAACTCCGATTGCCTGATCGCCTCAGCGAGGCTGTGTCTGCCGTGCCGACGGTCGGTCCCGACGTGGGCGTCCCCGAAGGCCCAGACCCGGAACGGACTTACCGCCACATCCCCGGGTTCGCTGGCCGGCGACGTCATCGACGGTCCGCCTCGACCAAGCCCCAGCGTTGGCGGATGCGCAGATCGACCGCAGAGAAGACCGCGTCAACCACGAGGCCGATCAACAGGATCACGAGCATGATGGCGATGGCGGAAGGCATGTCGGAAAGATTCTGGGCGTTCTCCAGCAGTACCCCGATTGAGGCCGTGTCGGCCACCAGCACCACCAATTCGCCCGCCATCAGGCTTCGCCAGGCGAACGCCCACCCCTGGCGCAGCCCGCTGACGAACATCGGCAGCGACGCCGGGAGAATGACATGGCGGTACAACCCTAATCCGTGCAGTCCCAAGTTCTTTGCGGCCCGGAGCAGCAGGGGCGGGATGTGGTCGGCGCCGGCGATCACCCCGATGGCCACCGACGGTGCCGCACCGATGACCATCACGAACAGAATCGCCGAAGTGTGCAGGCCGAAGAAGATGATGGCGAATGGGAACCAGGCGATGGCCGGCATCGTCTGCAGTCCGGTGATAATAGGCCCGAAAGCATGGCGCAGCAGGGTATTGCGAGAGACCACCCCTCCGACGAGCGACCCAATGAGCAGCGCCAGTCCGAACCCGGCCAGCGCCCGGTACATCGTGGTTCCGATCGCGTGCCAGAGCAGTGGCCCATCCAGTTGCTGCCAGAGGGCGGCGAGGACGGCCCACGGTCCGGGCAGCACGAAGGGAGGTTTCCAGCCGCTTAGATAGACCAGCTGCCAGGCCGCCAGAACCAGCGCCACGGCCAAGATCTTCGTCCCCAGCGACGCCAGCGTCGACTTCACTCGAGCCCCGAGGAGGCGCCGTCGCGACGCGGGCTGGGTGAGTTGATGATCCAGGGCTGACACTCCCCCGCTGGGCGCACCCGCGGAACCCTCGGCATGTAGCCGAGCGGTGATGTGCGCGGCCAACCCGTCGCTCACCGCGGTGTCGCCGCGGTGGGGTCGTCGCCGCGGCACCGTGAACTGTTCGACGACGCGGCCCGGCCGGGGACCGAGCAGTACGACCCGATCGGCCAGCCGAACCGCCTCGCCGACGTTATGGGTGACGAAGACGACGGTCAGTCTGCGCTCCGCAACGACGGTTTCGAGTTCCGAGTGCAGGCCATCGCGGGTCGGGGCGTCCAGCGCCCCGAACGGTTCGTCCATCAGCAAGACATCGGCATCCTGGGCCAGGGCGCGCGCCAGTGCCACGCGCTGCTGCATGCCGCCGGAGAGCTGGTGTGGGCGTTTGTCGGCGAAGTCGTACAGCCCGACCGACCGTAGCAACTGACCGACGCGCTCGTGGCGCTCCTGGCGCGGTACCGAGCGGGCCCGCAGGGCCAGATCGATATTGGCCGCGGCGGTTAGCCACGGGAAGAGGGCCGGCTCCTGGAACATCAGCGCCACCCGTCGCCCGCCGGTGTCGACGACACCTGATGACGGTCTATCCAGGCCGGCGATCAGCGACAGCAGAGTGCTCTTGCCGCAGCCCGATTGCCCGACGATGCAGACGAATTCCTCAGTATCAACCGACAGACACAGGGCGCTCAGTGCGGCCACCGCCGAGCGACCGGTTCCGTGAAGCTTTGTCACGTCCTCGAGGCGCACCGCTTCCGATGCCGGTTCGGCAGTCGCGCGTTCCTGCACGGCGAGCTCACCCGGTTGCGGATACCACGTCACGCGGCCACCTGTGGTTTACCCGTTGCAGCAAGGACCCCATTTAGCGGACCCGGGTCGAACAGCCCATTGATGTCCAGTGGCTGTAGCAGACCGAGCGTGACGGCCTTCGCGACCAGTTCGTGCAGCGAAGCCATTCCAGGATCGTTTGTGAAGGTGGTCTCCTGAAATGAGGCGGCGAGCACGTCGGGGTCAAGGCCCTTGCCAAGCGTTTTCGTCAGCGCGGTATTGGCCGATCGGGCCGCAGCCTCGGGCTCGGTGGCGATTCTGTCATTGGCCTGAACATTCGCGCGCAGCAGCGCTGTCACCATATCGGGATGTGCCGCGAGAAAGTCCTGGCGGACGACGAGAACGGTGATGGTGCTGGGGTCCGACCACAATCTCACTGCGCCGGCCTTCAGTATCTGCACGTCGAAAGGTGCGGAGTCGAGAGCGCCGGCAATTTGGCCGGTGCGGAATTGTTCGACGATGGCCGATTCTGGACTGGTGGGTTTGACCGAGACATCCCCTCCCCCTTGGAGATTTGTTTTCAGACCGTTGCGGGCGAGCCAGTCGCGCAGGCTGACGTCCTGATTGCCGCCGAGGGCCGGGTCGGCGACGGTCTTGCCTCTCAGGTCCGCGGCGCCGGTGATGCCGGGTTTGACTACCAGCGACGTGCCGCCGCTCGCGGCGCCCGAGATGATCTTGATGGCTTTGCCGCCGGATTTCTGCCACCCGTTGAAGGCGGGGTTTGGGCCGACGTAGGCGGCGTCCAGCTGGCCCGACAGCAGTGCGGTCACTTCTTCGGTGCCTTGGCTGAAGGGTTGCACGCTCAGGTTGACACGGGGCCCGAGTTGGGCGGTGAACAAACCATCGGTGATTCCCACCAGCGCGGTCGCATGGGTGATCCGGGTGAGGTATCCCAACCGCAGTTGCACAGTTGAAGCCGTGGACGAGGTACTGGAGCAGCCGGCGAGTACGACCACGATGGCCAGGCTGACACCCAGCGAGACGGTCTTGACGATTGGTTGGGTGAGCACGGTTTTCCTTGCAGGGGTGAGGCGTGAGAAGGGCAGGCGCGCCGCGCGGCCGGCCAAGGAAGTCAGGGCAGTGCGGCAGCCCCAGCAGCTATCGGCGGGTCAGACGAGACGGAACGTCGCTGCCGGACAGGCGGCGGCGGTGACGCGCAGTAGGTCGATGTGCAGGCGACGGGTAAGGCCGTTGGGCTGGCAGCTCATCGTGGTCCTGCCCCCCGGCTGACGAAAAGTGGGCTCGTCCACACCTGATGACCGTCGAATTGGTTGGCGCGCAGGTAAATTGCACTGTTTCCTTCGGGCAGGTGCAAGGCCAGCTCGCCGGTGACGGTAACCGGCAAGGCAGCTGGTTCCGCGATGCGTTCGACACGGACCCGTAGATTGAGGCCGCCCAGGGCGACTTCGTGGTGCTCCCCGGCGAGCAGGTCCGCTCCGGCAACTGTCATGCTGGCGCTCAGGTCCTCTTCGTGCACCGTGGTGTCCAGTACGAGTTGCGCGCGGTCCAGATCCGAGATTCGCACCATCACACCGATATCCGAACCGTACGTTGTCGTGTTCCAGGTGACGGTACTCCCGTCATTGCCGATTTTCTGTTCGGGATGGCTGATGGCCCACGGGCTGACGTCGTCGATCGTGGCACCCTCGACGCGAAGCTCGCCGGACCAGGTGGCCCACCGGTAGCGATCGCGGTGTCGCGCCCCGCCCCAGCGAATGCGAACGAGGTGCTCGGATGGCCCGTACTCGGCGTGCAGGTCGCGCCGCCACACCTCGCCGGCACTGTCATAGGCGGTGATGCTTTCCCACGCCGTGGCGCCGTACAGCGCGTAGGCGGCACGCAATTCGGCCGAGTCCGTGGTGAACTCATCGCCCATCCAGTTGTCGCCGCTTCGCAGCAGCGCCACCGCGCGCGCTCCGGTCGTCGCCCAAGTGCGCCGGGCCCGCAGCGCCCTCCCGACGTCGCCCGGGGTGAGTGCGGGCGCGAGAACGCCTGTGAGGCCGCCGAATCCACCGAAGATGTTCGCCCCCGGAGCGCCGCCTCCCGGCCGGCCGCGGTGTTCGTCGCTGGCGGCACTGGCGCCCAGTCGCAAGCCACGCCGCAGGGCGTCCTCCAAGAACCAGGGGCTGCTCCCCCATGTGGAATGGACTTCAATTAGCCGCTCCAGCTCGGGATGATGCCAATCCAGGATGGCCCGCCGCCCCCCGACATGCGGGATCAGCAGATAAGACGCGGGATCCTTTTCGTAGGCGGCATACAACTGCGTGATAGGCCAGGTCTGTGGCGCCGGCACGGTGCTCGCCATTCCCTGGCGCCACTCGAGCGAGCGGGCCAGTGTGGTGTCCTCACCGAGGAAGACGACATTGTGGTCGCCCCCGACGCCAGCGGTGCCGCACCATTCGACGCCGGGGAAACACACGAAGTCGCCGCTGCGCGTTATGTCCGTGCAGGCCGCGACGACCTTGTCCCACCCTTCGTCGGTGATCTGAAAATCGTTGGCCGTGTAGCCCAGTACGTCGAGCGCTCCGATGTCGCGGCCGTAACGCAGATTCCACTCGGTGTCCTGGGTTCCGACGGTGTCATCGGAATGGACATGCAGGTCGCAGAAATACGCGCGCGGCGCCGGAAAATCGTCGACGACATCCAGCGTGGTTTCGCCGCACGCGACCGGGGCGACGCCCGTATCGGCCGCGACTGTGATGTGCGCCGGGACGGCAGGCACCCGCAGCGCCGACCACGACCACCCTGCCCCCGGCGTCGTCGCACCCGCCACCGTGACGCCATCGATCTGCACGCTCAACGTCGCCGCGACATCGGTGCACGTGTTGCCCCATCGATCCTCCAGGTGCGCGTGCAGCTCCGCGGTCGGCGTGCCGCGGCGGAGGACCCGAGGCCCATGCACGACGACCCGTTCGGGGGCGCCGGGCACGACGGCGATTCGGTGCACGCCGGCGTGTGCCATCCGTGAGGTGCCCAACGGGTCGACGAACAGGTGCACCTCGAATTCGTCCTCGACGAACGTTTGCACCCGGGTGCCCGGACCCCCGAAACGGCGGTCACCGAGGCGAATCTCGATCACGTCGCCAGGTCTGAGATAGCCGTCCACGGCGTGGATCAACAGTGACTTCTGGAAGGGCCGTTCGCCGCCCTTGACGTCGTAGCGGGTGGCGAGTCGCTGTACGGTCGCCGCACTGTCCGCAGTCGCCCCGCCGACCAGCGAGCGGCTCACCAGCCGGGCGCTCGCGAAGTCACGGCCGTCGGGCGTCGTCGTCTGCAAGTCCCAGTCCGAGTAGTACCGGAAGCACAACTTCAGCCAACCGCTGTCGGCAACGCCCGATCGGCCCACGGTGTAGTTGAAGACGACTTCCTCGAGCGAACCGGCGACCACATGGCTGTGTTGGCAGCGCAATTCGCCGAGAAAAGGCAGCGCCTCGAACTGGGCGGTGATGTCATCGCGCACCGCGGCGACCGAGCAGTCGTTGCTGGCCAATGGTGGCTCAGGGCGCACGATGATCCGCTGGGCAGCCCAGGATGCCCGCGACGCGTCGGTGGCCATGCGTCTAATCCTGGAGCCCTCGCACCAAGGAGTCCAGTTAATAGATATGATGAAATTAATCATCGATCGTGAATAATGGATGCGGTGAACCTGCAGCAGCTGCGCTACGTGGTCGCCCTCGCCGAAGCCAGCAGCTTCACCAAGGCGGCCGACGCGATGCTCGTCGTGCAGTCCGCGCTAAGTCAGCAAGTGCGCCGTTTCGAACACGAACTCGGCGTGCGATTGTTCGACAGGACAACGCGGTCAGTCTCGTTGACCCCAGCCGGCGAGGCGCTGATGCCGCTGCTGCGTCAGGTGGTGGCCGGCGTCGACCAGATCACCTCCGCCGCCCAAGCACTCAGTGGTACCGTCGGCGGCCGCCTGACCGTCGGAATGATGGAGGTTCCGTCCGAAAGCCTGGACGTGGCAACACTGATGGCGACGTTCCACGCCCGCTACCCCGATGTCAGCGTGACGTTACGCAGTGGCGGCAGCGACGTGTTGGTTGACGCGGTCCGCGAGCGCAAGCTGGACGCGGCGATCGTCGGCTTCAACGTGTCCGGCGCCGCGGCCCGACTCACTTTCACCCACCTGTTCGGGGAGTCTCTCATCGCGGTCATGCCGGCCGAACATGCCCTTACGCAATACTCATCGGTGTCACTGGCCGACCTCGCCCACCTGCCGTTCATCGACTTTCCTGCGGGATACGGCCTCCGGCACGAAACCGACCGAGGCTTCGCCGGCGTCCCAAGACGGGTGGCTTTCGAGGTCACCCGCGTCGACGAGGTCATCCACTTCGTTCGCAAGAATCTGGGCATCGCCCTGCTGCCCGAATCGGTTGCCCGAACCCGCGCCGACGGTGATCCCACGCTGGCGCTGCGGCCGGTGGCCGGCGCAGAAATGCACCGCCAGGTCCACCTTGTGACCCCGCACCCACAGGCGCGCTCGGCGGCCTGTGAAGCGTTCATCGCGTGCGTTGCCGAGCACGTCCGACAACCCGGACTCCTTGGAACAAACGGCATGGGCTAGCTGGCGCTTGTCTCGAGGTGATCGGCCCGCCGATGCGTCAAACAGGGCGAAACACTGCGGCCGCGCGCTCAGCGGCCGCCGGGATGCACCCGGATACGCGTCACCGCCGGCGCGGAATGGCTACCGGCGCCGGCGGTGAGGCGTGTTCTGCGATCGACTTGCTAGCCGCCCAGCGGAGGCCGGGCCATGACCGTCGGCTTGAAGCCGTAGCGGGGGCCGGCACCGCCGACGCCGCCGTTGCCCACGCCCGCGAGCGGCATCCCGCCGAGCAGGTTGCCCGGCTGCCCCGCGGCCTCCGGGGCCGCGCTGATCGAGCTGACCGGGACGGCCGTGGCGTGGCTCACCGCGTTGGTGGCACCCGCCCAGGACGCCGGCACCGACAGCTTGCCGATGGAGCCCGCGCCGCCGATCGACGCCGCCGTGTGGGCCGCGGCGCCGCCACCGAGCAGACCGCCCAGGCCGGGCAGGGCCTTCGGCACGGCCGCCGCCGCTGCGGGCGCCGCGCCGCCGATCGCACCCGTCGTCTTGGCGATCTGGACACCGAAGTTGCCCATACCGACGCTGAAGTAGGGCAGACCCTCGGTGTTGTAGAAGAAGCTGGCGTAGTTCGAGTAGCCGCTCAGGAACGTACCCATGTTGGACGGCAACACGGTCTGCCCACTGACTAGGAACCACAGCTCCGTTAGCAACGGGTTGGACTGCGACAGCTGGTTGACCAGGGTGTTCGTGCCGGACGGTGAGGCGAGCAGGCCAAGCTGGCTCTGGATCTGCGTCAGGAAGGCCTGCAGTTGCTGCTGCAGCGACGCGGCCGGGGTGGTCGCCGCCGCCGCCGTCGCGGCCGCCTGCTGAGTCGCACCCGCCTGGTTGACGATGTTCGGCGAGTTCTGGAACGGCGTCACCTTCGTCGCCGTCGCGGACTGGCCGGCGTAGCTGTACAGCGCCGCCGCGTTCTGCGCCCAGAACTGGGCGTACTGGGCCTCGAGCTGCGAGATAACCCCGTTGTTCTGGCCGAGGATGTTCGTCGACATCGCCTGCGCCAGCTCGGAGCGGTTGAGCGCGATCAGCGGCGGGGGCACCACCGAGGCCAGGACGGTCTCGTAGGCCGCCGCGGCCGACTGGGCCTGGGAAGCGGCCTCCTCGGCCTGGCCGGCCGTCGTCGTCATCCACTGCACATACGGCTGCACCGCCGTCGCCATCGAGGCCGAGGCCGGCCCAAGCCACTCCTCGCTGGCCAGGGAGGTGACGACCTTGTCGTAGCTCAGCGCTGCCGACGTCAGTTCTGCCGCGAGGCCGTTCCAGGCCGACGCCGCCGCCATCAGCGACGACGAGCCCGGGCCGGCGTAGATCTGCGCGGAGCTGATCTCCGGAGGCAACGAACCCAAATCGATAGTCATGTCCTGACCCCTTAGCCGGCCGCGGCCGCGTTGGCCGCCTCGGTCGCCGCGTACGACCCCGAGCTGACGCCCAGGGTGTTGACGAACATCTCGTGGATGGCCGCAGCCTGCGCGCTGACGGCCTGGTACATCTGGGCGTGCGCGGCGAACTGCGCCGCGGTCAGCGCCGACACCTCGTCGGCGGCTGCGGGCACCACACCGGTGGTGGGCGCGACCGCGGCGGCGTTCTGGGCGCTGAGCGCCGAGCCGATGCCTTGCAAAGTGCCCGCCGCTGCAGCCAACGCCTCGGGCTGCGTGGTAACGAATGACATTGAAAATCCCTCCTCTACCTCAGGCTCGTGACCTTCAAGGAATGCTTCTGCTGCTGAAATTCATTCAGACAGGGCTTACTAGTGAGACTAATTGGATCCCGTCGGCCCGTGCCTCCTTAGCGCCAACTGTTCATTGGTGGACAACTGGTGTTCATGTGGGCTCGTCATCCGGCCGACGGTGGTCGTGTCAGCACGCTGTGCTTGAACCCGTATTTGTTCGTGTAGCCGTAGCTGGCGCTGCGCCGTCCCACGGCCCCGGTCGGCATGCCGCGCAGCAGGCCGTTGGTCGCGCCGCTGCCGCCTGCCCCCGCGGCCGGTGTCTCTTCGGACACCGCGCTGACGAGGGTCGCCTCGGCCATCGGGTTGGACCAGCTGGCGGGAACCGACAGCGCGCCGACCTTGCCGGCCGAGCCCGCGCTCGCCAACAGCGCCCCACTGCCGGTGTTGCCGCTGACGGCGCTGACCCCGCTGATGGCGCCCAGGTGCAGTCCGGCGAACTGCGGCGTCGGGAACCAGGCACCGCCCGCACCCGCGGTTTGACCCGCACCGAACGTGAGCTGCTGGCCGATCGACCAGCCGAAGTTCGCGATACCGACACCGAAGTAGGCCTGGAGGAACTGCCGCGCCTCGTTGTACAGGCCGGGGACGATGCCGAACCAGTTGTTGGTCGGGGTGGGTAACCCGTACATCAGGAAGTCGTTGATCTGGTTCTGGATCATCGAGAACGGCCAGTTCGTGGCCGTGTAGGTGGACAGCTCCTGGAGCAGGTTGGGCACGGTCGCAGCCGGCGTCAGCTGCGTGGTGGTCGCCGCCGCTGTCTGACCGGAGTTGCTGGCGGGCTGGGCGGCCGCCTGCGCAACCGCCAGCCCCTGGTTGGCGGTTCCGTCCTGGGTGGTTGTGTTGGGTGGCGCCGGGTAGGGCGTCAGTTGGGTGGCGGCCGCCGAGGAGGCGGCGTAGCCGTACATCGCGGCGGCGTCCTGGGCCCACATCTCCAGGTACTGGGCCTCGGTGGCCATGATCGCCGGCGTGTTCTGCCCGAAGAAGTTGGTTGCGATCAGCGTCATCAGCAGGACGCGGTTGGCGGCGATCACCGGCGGGGGCACGGTCATCGCGAAGGCGGCCTCGAACGCCCCTGCGGCCGCGCGGGCCTGGCTGGCGCTGTCCTCGGCCAGGCCGGCCGCCGAACTGAGCCAGCTCACGTACGGGGCGACGGCCGACAACATCGCGGTGGACGACGGACCGACCCACGGGGCGCTTGTCAGCTCGGTGATCACCGAGTTGTAGCCGCTGGCCGCGGTCTGCAACTCCGCTGCCAGCGCGTCCCACGCCGTCGCGGCAACCATGATCGACTCGGCTCCCGGACCCGCATACATACGACCGGAATTGATTTCGGGCGGTAACGCTCCGAAGTCGAACACCGTGTCCTCCTCATTCGGCCGCGATCGTGGTGACGATCCCGGCTCTCATATAAGAACTTTATGAGCTTGTGGCGGTCGCGCGCACGACCTTGTCAAAGGTCTTTCAGACCGGGGCTTCGTTGACCTTCTCGGATGTTGCCGACAGGCCGGACGGTTCGACCAGCAAACCTTTTGCAGGAGTGGTGGGCAGCAAACAACGCATTCATCCGCTGCGTCCGGTCATGTGGCTTACCATCAGCATTTCCGGATTTCTGATCAGGAAAGACACGCACTATCAGCCCCAATCACCCCCGCTGTCAGCAACCGAGCGACAGTTCGTTGGTGCCAGAACTGTCGCTCGCCAACGACATTAGCGGTTCACATCCGAGACACCGATACGCGATTCCAACTGTTCATTCGCTGCCCACGATTGTTCAATCCCGGCTAACCGCCGTTCATTCGGAACAACCGTTTGTTCATCTCCGGTTTGCTTTCGGTCCGGCGGGTCGCGCGTTTACGCCGGTCATTCCGCGCCCAAGTGAGGCGGAACCGGCGCGCTAGTCGTCCTCGATGATCAGGGCCATCTCCGGGCAGGAGGCCACGCCGTCACGGGTGAGCTGCTCGTCCTCGGGCCTGACCTCGCGCTCCTCGACGATCGAATAGCCCGACTCGTCGATGGGGAACAGGTCGGGATCGACGGCATAACACTGGGCATGGCCCACACACCTGGACTTATCGAGACGAACCCTCACGCGAATTCCTTCTTCGACGGTTGGAGAACGGGCGAACCGGACGTGCACATCGATCGGCAGATCAGTCCGTCGACAAAGTGTAGAAGACGGTGCCCGAAATCGGTCGACCGATCCTGGCCGTCATCCCCCGGTGGTCACGGCCAGGTCATCGTGCGATATTGGTGTGCCACCAGACCGACGGCATCGCGAGCCGACGCGCAGTCGTGGCGCACCCCAAAGACACTTAAGACAAGCGGAGATCAGGGCGCATGAGCACTCTTGGCGAAAGCCAGCCGGGCACATTCCATCTACCGCGGCTCGACTACTTCAAGCTTCCGATGTCCGCCGATCGGGGTGTCGGGTGGAAAACGCTGCGCGACGCGGGGCCAGTGGTCTTCATGAACGGCCACTATTACCTCACGCGCCGCGAAGACGTGCTCGCCGCGTTGCGTAACCCGCAGATCTTCTCGTCGAGGCTGGCGCTGCAGCCCCCGGGTTACCCGTTGCCCGTGGTGCCGCTGGCGTTCGACCCGCCTGAGCACACGCGCTACCGGAAGGTTTTGCAACCGTTCTTCAGTCCGCAGGGACTGAGTCGGTCTAGGCCGGTCCTGCAGCGTCACGCCGCCGAGATGATCGCCGCCTTCGCGGGCAGTGGGGAATGCGAGGTCATGGCGGACTTTGCCCGCCTGTACCCGTTCCAGGTGTTCCTCGACCTCTATGGCCTGCCGCTCGAGGATCGGGACCACCTGATCGCGCTGAAGGATGCGGTCGTCGCCGACAAGCCATACCTGAGCCCGGACGACATCGCCAAGGGCGAGGAACTGCTGGCCTACCTGGCCGACCTGATCCAGGAGCGCCGCCGCAACCCCGGCTCCGACATGCTGTCGCGAGTTATCGCCAGCGACGGTGAGTTCACCGACCTGGAGTTGCTGGGCATGAGCCACCTGTTGATCCTGGCGGGCCTGGACACGGTGACCGCGGCGATCGGCTTCTCCCTGTACGAGCTGGCCCGCAGGCCCCAACTGCGCGACAAGCTGCGCGACAATCCAAGGCAGACAAGGGTTTTCATCGAAGAGATCGTTCGGCTGGAGCCGTCGGCGCCGGTCGCGCCGCGGGTGACCACGCAGTTCGTCACCATCGGCGGCATGACCCTGCCGCCGGGAACGCATGTCAGGCTGTGCATGGCGGCGATCAACCGGGACGGCAGCGACTCGGTGTCTACCGACGAGCTGGTGATGGACGGGAAGGTGCACCGGCACTGGGGGTTCGGCGGCGGACCACACCGCTGCCTGGGCTCCCACCTAGCGCGGATCGAATTGACGATCATCGTCGCGGAATGGCTCAGCCAGATCCCCGACTTCGAGCTGCCGGCCGACTACTCCCCCGAGATCAAGTTCCCGTCGAAGACGTTCGCGCTCAAGGAACTTCCCCTGAGTTGGTGAAGCCGGGGCCGACCGAAGTCAGCCCCGGCTTCACCGACCGGCCTTACTTTCGGAACTCGGTCGCCGCCACCTGAACGAACACGCCGGTGTCCTCGGCCATCAGCAGGCCTCGGCCACGGGGCAGCGGGCCTCCCTTCATCTTGCCGCGGATGAAGCCCTCGTCGGGGTCGGCGTCCATCACCAGCAGGGGGGCGTTTGCCTGGTGCAGGGCCCGCAGCATCGGGTCGCTGCCCGCCGAGGACCAGCCACCGAAGCTGCGGGTGACGATCACGTGCAGGCCGACGTCGGCGGCCCGGGTGACCCACGGCGCGGCCTTGTGCAGCGGCGAGTCGAAACCGGTCGGCAGCTGCTGGATGTCGTCCACGATCAGGAAGATCTCCGGACCGCTCCACCACGACCGCGACAGCAGCTCCTCCGCCGACAGCCCGGGTGGCGGTTCCCGACCGGCCAGCACGGCGGCCAGCTCCGTCATCATTGCCTGCACGCCGTCGAGGTTGTAGGCGAACTTCTCCACATAGTCGGAACCCAGCACGGTCAGCAGCTGCCGGCGGGGGTCGACCAGCCACACCTGCGCCGACGGTTGCGACGTGGGGGGCGCGGTGGTGGAGCCGGGCGCGTACAGCCGGCCGATCTCGGACATGATCGTGGCCACCGTCGTCGTCTTCCCGCACTCGCGCCGACCCGTCACCATCAGGTGCGAGTTCTCGGCGAAGTTGAGGTAGACCGGCGACAGGTCCAATTCCGAGATGGCCCAAGCGATCCCACCGGCACCCACACCCTGGCGGGTGTCGCGGGCGGCGAGCTCGCGCACCTGCTGCACGCCGAAGATCGCGGGCAGCCGGCGCACCGGGGGCGCCTGGGCGCTCGTCAGGCGGCTGACCGCCTCGACGATGCTGTCGGACTCGAAGACGTTCCTCGGCGTGCGGGCCAGCGCGGGCCGGGCCACCAGCGTGTGCAGGCCGGCCTGCGGGTCGGCATCGAGGCGGACGTAGTTGACCGCCACCATGCCGCGGCCCGGCTTGACCGGAACCTCCTTGGCGAACCGCGACCGCACCAGCTTGGCGTCCTCCACCGCGGCCAGGCGCAGCTCGACGCGCGAACCGAACCCACTGCGCACCGGCGGCCGCAGCTCCGACTCCCGGTCGGCGGTGACGATCACGTGCACCCCGAACGAGGGGCCCTGGTTGATGATCACGTTGACCTGCTCGATCAGGACCTCGTTCTCCTCGGCCAGCGCCCGGTAGTTGTCGACCACCAGGTACACGTCGCCGAACCCGTCGTTGGGCACGGGGCCGGGCTCGCCGCCGAACTTGCGGCGCCGGAAGACCTCCATCGAGGCGATCCCGTACTCGAGGAACGTGCGCTTGCGCTCGCGAACGAGGGCCAGCAGCTCGGCGACCGTGCGGCGAACGCCGTAGGGGTCGGTCGGACCGGCCACCTCGCCCACGTGCGGCAGGCGGGCGACCGTGGTCAGGGCGGTGCTGCTGTAGGCGAGGCAGTAGAACTGGACCTGCTCGGGGGTGTGCGTCAGCGCGGCCGAGCAGATCAGCGTCTGCAGCGCCGTGGTCTTGCCCGACCCACCGGCACCCAGGATGAGCACGTTCGCGCCCGGTCCCGAGGTGTCGACCGTCCACGGCGGCTGGTCGTGCTTGAACGGCCGGTCGATGATCCCGATCGGGAACACCAGGTCCTGCGCGGTGCCGTAGTCCTGCTGCCATTCGTGGCCAAGGAAGCGGTTGACCAGCTCGTCGATGGCGATGGGCTGGCTCAGCGGCGGCTGCCACAGCCGGTACGGCTCGAAGTCGATCTTGCGGAGCTGATCGATGATCACCGTGCCCACCTTCGGCACCCTGATGCCCTCTTCGTCCTCCTCGGCGGCCTCGGGCTCGAGCAGGTCGCCGAGGGAGCCGTTCGACCCGTTGGTCGCCGCGACGTCGGGGCCCTGCACGCTGACCTCGAGCGGCGTGAACGAGTTGGTGAAGAGCTGCGGGCGCACGTAGTCGATGCTGTGCACCAGCGCCGGCGTCTCCTCGCCGTCGGCGTTGATCCCGCGCGGGATGTAGTCGCGCCACAGGAACTCGGCCTGGAACCGGATGATGTCCTCGAGGCTCTTCCGGAAGTAGCCGAGACCGGCCTGCGCCGGCAGGTTCACGGCGTTGGGCACACCGGCCGCCTGCGCCGCACCGGCGGTGCGGGCCTTCAGCACCAACCGGTAACCCATGTTCTCCATGAGCTTTTCGGCCCGGCTCTCGATGGTCTGCGACGCCATCATCAGGTGGATCCAGTAGGCGCGGCCCTGACGGCCGATCGAGTCGAGGACATCGACCGCCGTGGGCATGATGCGGAACCACTCGTAGAACTCGTCGATGACTACCACGAGCATCGGCAGCGGCGGCATGTCCTGCCCGCGGGCGCGCATCCTGGCCCGCACGGAGTTGTACTCCTTGGCGTCGTCGACGCCGGCGCTGTCGCAGATGGCCTTACGGCGGGCGATCTCACCCCACAGCGCGTCGAGGAAGCGCTCCATCAGCGCCTGGTCCTCTTCCAGGTCGGTGATGATGCGGGACACGTGCGGCACCCCGGCGAAGGGCTTGACCGCCGATCCACCCTTGAGGTCGGCGAGCACGAACTGCAGCTCTTCCGGCGGGTGGCTCAGCATCAGCGATTCGATCACCGTCCGCACCAGGGTCGACTTACCCGAACCGGTGGTTCCGGACATGACCCCGTGCGGACCGTCACCGCCCTCGTCCAGTGACTTCATGTCCAGGAACAGCAACTCGCCGTTGTCGGACCGGTTACCGAACGGGGCCCGCAGGCGGGACCGGCCCATGGTGTCGGTGCGCGCGCCCCACAGCTCGTGGAAGTCGATGGCGGCCGGGTCGTCGATCCCGTAGTAGGACAGGATGTCGCGGGCGCCGATGTGCGCCACCCGCTGGCCGATCTCCTCGTACGCCTCGGCGAGCCGCCAGCGCGCCAGCTTCTGCGCGAACTCCTCGGCCTCCGCGATGCTCAGGTGGTCGGTGAGCGCGAAGAACCAGGGCTTCTCGTCGATCACCATCCAGGTGTCGCGGTCGCGGGGCAGCGCCTCGATCACGCCGCGTTCGTCGAACCGCAGCGTCCGCTCCGGGACCGAGGACCACATCGACCCGCCGGTCAGGTCGAAGAACGTCACACCGTCGATGCCCTCGGCGCTGATCACGTACTCCCACTGGGGGTCGGTGGCATCGGCGATGATCACCGTGTGCGGCGTCGGCGTCTGCGCCGACGAGCTGGCGTGCCGGGGCGTGAACGACCCACGGCCGGCGAACAGCTCGGCCTGCTCGGCGGCGAATTCGCGCACCGACGCGTACACCATGCGTGCGTTGCCCGCGGCGTCCTGGCGGCGGGGGTCGCCGAAGTGGGGCAGCCACTTCACCCAGTCCCACTCGTCCAGGTCGGAGCTCACCACGATCATCTGCACGTGGTCGGGCCCGTGCGAGAAGGCCAGCTGGCAGACAATCGCCCGCATCAGCGACAGCACCTGCTCGCGGTCGCCCACCAGCGAGTACCAGGGCTCGACCAGCAGCGAGATCATCTTCGGCAGGTTGTAGACGACGCTCTGGTAGCGGCCGAATTCCTGCAGGGCCTTACCGGTCACCGGCTCGAGCTCGATGTCGGTCGGCATGTTCTGCGGCTCACCCCAGGTCACCTCGGGACGGGTCATGCCGACGCCGACCCGGACGACCCCGAAGTTGAGGTCCTTGCCGTCGGGCTTGCGCTCCCACATCCGCGGCGAGCCCACCGCGGCGGTCAGCGTGGTGGGTGCCGGGTGGTACCAGCGGTAGTTGGCGTCCATGCTGTCGGCCGACTCGTGCGCGGTCTCGCGCAGCATGTCGAGCATA
The DNA here is from genome assembly GCF_036409085.1 of Mycobacterium sp. 050134. Lineage (NCBI taxonomy): Bacteria > Bacillati > Actinomycetota > Actinomycetes > Mycobacteriales > Mycobacteriaceae > Mycobacterium > Mycobacterium sp. 050134. Next base: position 173,132 of record NZ_JAZGLV010000012.1, on the reverse strand, counting down.
AGCATGAACTGGGCGCGCATCGCGTCCAGCTTCGGCCGGCTCATCTGCTGCTGGCCGCCGAACCGGCCGCCGAACATCATCATCGCGACGCCACCGATCATGAAGATCGGGAAGATGGCGCCGGCGCCGCCGAAGACGTGGGACCCACTGGCGAAGGTCATCGAGACCATGCCGATCAACAGGCCGACCACCAGCACGCCGACCACCACCAGCCACCAGGGCTTGCCCTCCGGCGGCGGAATGCTCAGCGGAGTCGGGAGGACGATGTTCTCCGGCTTGATGACCGGCGGCTTCTCCGGCGTCGGCCGTGCAAAACCACGTTTCACTTAGGTACCACCAACTCTGCAGGGGACATGTCCATCGGAAGGGTGTCGTGCTCCACCAGCGCGTCCGCTCGGGACAACGTGGGGCCTTGCGGCAGCAGCCGCAGCGCCACCCACGGCGCCAGGCTGGGCTGGGTCTTCAGGCCGAGGGCCTCGCGCGCCTCGCGGGTGTCGTCCACCCCGAACCGGGCGCCGGCATCGGTCAGCCACCACAGCGACTCCGTCGTCTTGGCGCCGGGGTCGTTGCCGGTGACGGCCACGAAGTTCGCGTGGTCCGAGGCGAAGTAGACCTGGTCGGCCTCGCGTCCGGTGCTGTCCGCCTTCACCAGCGACACCACCCTGGACATGTCCTTCTGACCGACCGGGATGGTCGGCCCGGACACGACCTGGACCCGCGCGCGGTTCTCACCGGAGGTCTTCTCCCACCACCAGCAGGTGGCGGGGTTCTCCCGGATGTCCATCACGTTGAGCGGGGTGTCCGGGTAGGAGGACAGGTCCAACTTGTTGACCACCGGCATCTTCGCCAGCGCGGACGGTTCCACGGTCACCGGCTTGGTGTTGCCCGGCCCGGCATTTTGCAGGATCTGGGCCACGAGCGGGGGCAGCGTCTGCACGCCGTCGGCCAGCACCAGCGAATACTGTTGCGGCCCACTGATCTGCGGGGTGACGATCACCGTGCCGATCGGCCCGGGGGCATTGGGGAACGTCGCGGCGGCGCCCGCGTTCTGGATCTCCGGCACCGTCAGTTCGGGGCCCACCGGCAGCGCGTCGAACAGGGCCCGGCTCATCGGCTTGGCCATGCTGACCTGTTCCGGCGTCAGCCCGAGCGGCAGCAGCACCGACCGGTTGGTCGCGTCGATCCGCGACCGGCGGCCCTCCCGGATGACCCAGGGGTCGCCGCCGTAGTTCAGCACGACGGCGTCCGAACCGTTCAGGACCCGGCGGTGGTTGCTCAGGTCTGGGGTGCCGTCGATGACGGTCACCGTCACGCCGGACGGCACGCCGACCCCGGTCGAGCCGACGGTGTCGCACACCAACCACGACGACGTCGTGGGGCTCTTGGGCGCAAAGTGGTTGGGCGCGCCGGGGATTCCGACGAGCGGCCCGTGCGGCATGCTGGCGATCTGGCTCGACCGCACCGGGTGGGGATTGTCGGGGCGGCCGGTGATCAGCCGCGCCGACGCCAGGTTCAGGGCCGGGTACAGCTTGTCGCCCACCCGGACGTACAACGCACCTGAGTCCTTGTCGGCGATGATCGGCGACTCGTTGATCTGGCCGGAAGGGCTGATGAACGACCACAGCAGCGCGCCGAGGCAGATCACCAGCGCCGCGGAGATCGACGCCACCACGGCCAGGGTCTGCCGCCGTCCGGGCTCGATCTCCATGCGGACGCGCCACCGGGTCAGCGCCATCGCGGTCCGGCGGGCAAGGAACTGATAGCCCGTAACCTGCGTCCGCGTCGACAGCCCGAGGCCGTACCCCGACCCGCGCTGCCCGCGACTCTCTTCCGCCACGTTATTTCACCATCCGGTCTGCTAGAACGCCTGGATAAGGTCCCTGTGGACCAGTCAAGCGCGACTTACTTCCCACAACCGTGACAACCGTAAGGCACCCGTGGGACCCTCGCCACGCGGCGCCGCTCCCGCCAGCTATTTCATCTTGTTGTTCGCACGAATCCCGCCGCTTCGTCAGGTCGCCGGTCACCGGCGAGGCCGTCCGCGGCTTGCGCCGCTGAACTGCAGTTTCCGTGTGCACCACTGACCCCCCAACCGGATCCGCCGGTCTCATGCTAGCCGCGAACGCCCGCCCCGTCCCGCCGAATCACTGCTTTCGGCGAAACGTCCGGTGCCCCGGGGACAGCGCGCCGGGAAACGAATCGCCCGCGTACCGAGTCGCGGCGACCGAACCCTGCCACGATGACCGGTATGACGGAGCTCGCGCCCTCGCTGGTGGAACTCGCCCGCAGGTATGGCATCGCCACGGAGTACGAGGACTGGACCGGCCGCAGGGTCCCGGTCCCCGAGACCACCCTGACGGCCGTGCTCGCGGCCCTCGGCGTCGCCGCCGGCAGCGAGCGGGACCGCAACGAGGCCCTGGTGACAGAGCTGCGCGCGTACTGGGCCCGCGAGCTGCCGCCGACGATCGTCGGGCGCACCGGCGCCCCGACGAAGTTCTGGGTGCACGTGACGCACGGCGACCCCGCCGAGGTGTGGTTGGCGCTCGAGGACGGCACGGTGCGCGCGTGCGCACAACAGGTCGACAACTTCACTCCCCCGTTCAACCTGGACGGCCGTCTCGTCGGCGAGGCCAGCTTCGTGCTGCCCGCAGACCTGCCGGTCGGCTATCACCGGGTGCACCTGCGGTCCGGCGGCGCCCGGGCCAGCGCGGCGCTGATCATGACGCCGGACTGGCTCGGCCTGCCGGAGCGGCTGGGCGCCCGTCGCGCATGGGGGCTGGCCGTCCAGCTCTACAGCGTGCGGTCGCGCGGATCGTGGGGAGTCGGCGACCTGACCGATCTGAGCGACCTGGCGGTGTGGTCGGCGTCGTGCCACGCCGCCGATTTCTTGCTGGTCAATCCCCTGCATGCGGCGAGCCCGGTGGCGCCGATGGAGCCGTCGCCTTACCTGCCCACCTCCCGGCGCTTCTTCAATCCCCTCTACCTGCGCGTCGAAGCCGTCCCCGAGTTCGCCGACCTGCTCAAACGGAGCCGGGTGCGCCGGTTGCGGTCCGATGTCCAGCGCAGGGCCGCGCGGGTCGACGGCATCGACCGGGACGGCGCGTGGGCTGCCAAACGGGAAGCCCTCGAGATGGTCCACCGGGTGCGCCGGTCAGCGGGCCGGGAACTGGCCTACGCGGCGTTCCGCGAGCGGGAGGGCCGCGCCCTCGACGACTTCGCCACGTGGTGCGCGCTGGCCGAGGAGTATGGCAGCGACTGGCGTGACTGGCCGGAGTCGCTGCGGCACCCGGCCGGCAAGGGGGTCGCCAAGTTCGTCCGGAAACACGCGGACGCCGTCGACTTTCATCGGTGGCTGCAGTGGCAGCTCGACGAGCAGCTGGCCGCGGCCCAGTCGCAGGCGGTGCGCGCGGGGATGGCACTGGGCATCGTGCACGACCTGGCAGTCGGGGTACACCCCGCCGGCGCCGACGCCTGGGCCATGCAGGACGTGCTGGCGCTGGGCGTGACCGCGGGCGCGCCGCCCGACGAGTTCAATCAGCTCGGCCAGGACTGGTCGCAGCCGCCATGGCGGCCCGACCGGCTCGAAGAGCGGGAATACCAGCCCTTCCGGGCGCTGATCCGGTCGGTGCTGCGGCATGCCGGCGGGGTGCGGATCGACCACATCATCGGGCTGTTCCGGCTGTGGTGGATCCCCGATGGCGCCAAGCCCCGCGAGGGCACCTACGTGCGCTACAACCACGAGGCGATGATCGGCATCGTCGCCCTGGAAGCGCACCGCGCCGGCGCGGTCGTGGTGGGCGAGGATCTCGGCACCGTCGAACCGTGGGTGCGCGACTACCTATTACTGAGGGGGGTGCTCGGCACCTCGATCCTGTGGTTCGAGCTGGACCGCGACGGCACCGGCGGTCCGTTACCGGCCGAACGCTGGCGGGAGTACTGCCTGTCCTCGGTCACCACCCATGACCTGCCGCCGACCACCGGCTACCTGGCCGGTGACCATGTGCGGCTGCGCGACTCCCTCGGCCTGCTGACCCGCCCCGCCACCGAAGAGCTGGAATCCAGCCGCGCTGAGCTGGCCTCCTGGCTCGCCGAGCTGCGCCGGGTCGGTCTGCTCGGCGAAGGCGACGACGACCCCGAAGCGATCATCCTGGCGCTGCACCGGTACGTGTGCAGGACGCCGTCGCGACTGGTGGCGGCGGCGCTGACCGACGCGGTGGGCGACCGCCGGACCCAGAACCAACCCGGCACGGTCGACCAGTATCCGAACTGGCGGGTGCCGCTGACGGGCCCGGACGGCCGCCCGATGTTGCTCGAGGACGTCTTCACCGACCGCCGGGCGGCAGCGCTGGCCGAGGCCGTCCGCGCCGGCATCGCCCCGCCCGCCGCCGAAGTCCGGGGTCGGGGCGCGGGTGGCGATCTCCCCGCCGGTTGAGCGGTCTCGCCCTGCCTGCCCGGTAGGTTCACGGCCATGAAGGTTTCGGTCGTCGCCCCGGTGACCGACGGCGTCACCGCGGACCCCGAATGGATGGTGGGCTTCGCGCGCCACCTCGAGTTGTGTGGCTTCGAATCGATCGTCGTGGTGGAGCACACTGTTCTGGCCACCCAGTACGACAGCGTGTACCCGTACGACAGGTCGGGGCGGGTCGGGATGCCGGCCGACTGTCCCATCCCCGATCCCTTGGAGATGCTGGCATTCCTGGCGGGCCAGACCAGCCGGCTCGGGTTGGCGACCGGGGTGCTCGTGCTGCCCAACCACCATCCCGTGATGCTCGCCAAGCGCGCGGCGACCGTGGACGTGCTGTCGGGCGGCCGGCTGCGGTTGTGCGTGGGCGTCGGGTGGCTCAGGGAGGAGGTCGAGGCCTGCGGCGCCGCCTTCGACAGCCGCGGCCGGCGCTCCGACGAGCAGCTGGCGGTCCTGCGGGCGCTCTGGGCGGGCCGACCAGAGGGTGCGTCGCACCACGGCGAGTTCTTCAACTTCGACAACGTGACGTCATTTCCGAAACCCGTTGCCGCCGAACGTCTTCCTGTCCATATCGGGGGGCACAGCCGGGCTGCGGCCCGCCGCGCCGGACGGCTTGGGGACGGCTTCCAGCCGCTCGGCGTGGCCGGCCCCGAGCTGGCGTCGCTGATCGCACTGATGCGTGAGGAAGCGGTCGCGGCGGGCCGCGACCCGGAGGCGCTGGAGGTGTCCCTGGGCCACCTGGTCACCAAGATCGACGGCGACCGCGCGGGCGGCCTGGTCGAGCAGGGGGCCGACCGGATCGTGCTGAGCATGCCGCCGACCGCCGACCTTGAGCAGGCCAAGGACATGCTGTCGGCCTGCGCGCAACGGCTGTCGCTGTCGCCCGGACCGCGATGATCCTGTCCACCGACGTGCGCGACGCCCTCAGCGACCTCGTGCACCGCTACGCGGCCAACGTCGATGATCGCGAATTCAGCGCCGCTGCAGCGCTTTTCACCGACGAGGCGGAGCTGGCGGTGCCGGATCCGCCTGGCGAACTCGGGCCGGTCCGGCGGCACCGGGGACCGGATGCCATCGCGGCCGCTGTAGCCGCCGCGGCGGCGGTCGAGCGCACCGAGCACGCGATTGTCGGCGAGGTCTACGACGGCGCCGCGCGGCCGGGCACCGCCACCGGGCGGGTAGCCTGCATCGCCCACCATTGGGACCGGCGCGGCGACGAATTGGTCAACGTGGCCTGGCATCTGCGTTACGACGACGAGTATGCGCTGACCGATGTGGGTTGGCGGATCAGCCGGCGAGCCTTGACGATCAACGCCATCGAAACCGGTCGGGTGCGCCGGCTGCGCCCGCACGCCCCTCCCTAGCGCCGCCACGGTCCCGAGGTCGTTTGTGCCGGCGGCGTTCCGGGTAATTCAAGCGATGGTCGACCGGAAGCGACCGCAGAGGAGGCGCTCATGGGGCACAACGCGCGCAGCCCTGTCGATGTCGAGGGAGCCCACAAGCCGATGCCGGACTCCCCGCAGACGCCGGGACTGCTGCTCGTCGCGGGCGCGGTGCTGGCTTTCGTTGTGTGCGTGGCGAATTTCGCGCTCGGTCATGCCGGGGCGGGTGTCACCTCGGGCACTCTCGCACTACTCGGCTTCGGCGCCGGCCTGGCTTGGCTGTCCATGGACCGCAGGCGGATTCGGCAGGCCGAACGGGACTGGGTGGTCAGCCACCCGGCGCGGTGACGCTGCGCCGCTACCCCGCGATCGTCACTGCAGCGCGGCGAGGTTGTTCACGGATTGGCGGACGTCGCTGCGCAGCACCCGGGCGACCAGGCCGCCGACCGGTCCGCTGAGCACCCCGCCCCGGATGTCGGCGGTGAGGTGCAGCTCCGAGCCGTCGGAGTTGCCGACGACCCTCATGGCGACCCCGATGCGAACTCCCCCGCGTCCGCGGCCTTGCAGCTCAATCTCTTTCGGTTCGTCGTATCGGGTGACCCGCCAGTGAATGACGTTGCGGAAGCCCTTGACCTTGACGCAGGACGAGACGCACGTGCCCTCTTCGATCGCGGACGGGACCTCCCCGCGCCAGCCGGCGAAAATCGTCATCCACTCGTCGAATCGGCGCAGATCGGAGGCCAGCTTCCAGGCGGCCCCCGGGTCCAGACCCGACGACATGGAAACGTCTACGCGTGCCAACTTCTCAGTCCTCCTGAAACTTGGGAGCCCGGCTCGATGCTGCGATCCACGGTGCGGGCCTCAACCCGTTGGTACCCGGGCGGGGCGAACCGGAAACGCCGGGCGCCCTAGGGCCAGGCCTCCTGCAGCTGGTGGGCGACGTCGATCACCTGCGCGGCCTGCGAGTGCGGCGCGTCGATCTCCTCGGCGACGTACTGCGCGATGAAGCGCCGGATCTCGCCGTCGACGCCGGCGAGGATGCGCAGCACCTCGCCCCGGATGGACTTCGACGAGACGTTGACGGTGATGTCGGAGGGCCGCGGCTTGGAGACGTCGACGATCAGCAGCAGCGGCTCGGCGGCGCGGGCGGTGGCGCGCAGGGCGATGTCGCCGGACACCTTGAAGCGTTGCTTGTCGAGCCGCAGGTCGAGCAGCAGGTCGATGGACAGTGGGATGTGGATGACGAAGGTGATGGTGTCGCCGAGCCGGCGGGTGACTCGCGGGTCCTCGATCTTCACGTTCGCGCTGACCTTGGCGATCTTGCCCGGCCCCTGCGCGATCGGCTCCATCGCGAACTCGTTGCCCGCGATATCGGCGAACGCGGCGGCTACGCGCTCGGGCGTGACCGCGACCTCGAAGAATCTCCGGCCGAATTCCTCGTAGGTGACATAATCATGGTTTTGCATAGGCTTATACCGTCTCACGTCGCCCGACCGATCGGTCGCTGATCCGCTCGCGTCGCAGGAAATTTGGCCCCCCAGCCGCCCGTGGGTCGGTGGCCACCTACCACGGCCACGCGGCCCGCGCGCCGTCCCCGTGTGTGAAGCCCGCCACAGCCGGGCCGTTCGATTCGGTGTGTCGGCCGGCGTCCTGGGACCCTGATGGTTTGGAGGTGTTGGAGTTTGATGGGCGCCCACGAAAACACTGAGCCCGGCCCGGCTGCGCCGCGGGCCCTGTCCGGGGCCGGGGCCCTGCTCACCTGGCTCGGCGGCGGACACCGGCGCGAGCTCGGCGAGGACCACGAAAGGTCCGCCCACGCCGTCGCCGGCGCGATCGTCCTCGTCGGCGCTGCGATCGCTTGGGCGGTGGCCGGCCTGGCCCTGGGCGAGTCGACGGGCTGGCCCGCGCCGGCCGTGCTCGCGCCGGCCCTGGCGTTCGGCGTGCTGGTCGGCGCGATCACCCGGGCCACGGCCGGTGGCCCCGGCCGCGGGCGCGGGGCGCTCGTTGGGCGCGCGGCGGTCGCGGCGTTGGTCGGAGTCGTGGTCGGCGAGCTCGCCGCGCTCGCGGTGTTCTCCGGTGCCATCGATCACCGCCTGGACGAAGCGGCCCTGCGCGCCGCCGAGTCGGCGCCGGCGGTCGCGCAGGCGTCGGCCGCCCTGCAGCAGGCCAGGGACGCGCGCGGCGCCCTGGACCGGGCCGTCGACGACGCCCGCGAGCACGAGGACCGGGCCCTCGTCGTGGCGCGCTGCGAGTACCACCCCACCCCGGCCTGCCCGCAGACGCAGATCACCGGCGTGCCGGGCTCCGGGCCCGAAACACGCACGGCCAACGACCTTCTCGCCGGCGCGCAGCGGCAGCTGAGCGACGCGGTGGCGGCCCGGGACCGCCAGTCGCCCGAACTGGATGCCCGGCTCTCGAACGCGCAGCGGGCCGTCGACGATGCGCGCCGGGCCCAGGTCGCCGGTGCCGGACGCGGCCTGGGCGCCCGCTGGGTCGCCATGAACCGACTCACGGCAGCCGATGCCGGGGCGTTGTCCCTGCGGCTGGCGACCGACGCGGCCTGCGCGCTGCTCTACCTGCTGCCCCTGATCCTCGGGCTGTGGCGCGGCCAGACCACCTACGATCGCCGGGCGAGGGCGCGCGCGGAGCGCGAACGCGCCGAACTGGAGGCGGACACCGCGATCGCCGTCAAGCGGGCCGAGGTGCGTCGCGAGGCCGAGATCCTTTGGGCTGAACACCAACTCACGCAGGCCCGGCTCGCCGTCGAGGCGCAGATCGAGATCGATCGTGAGCGGCAGCGCCGGCGGGTCCAGGAGGCCCTCGAACGGCCGGCGCCCGCACCGTCCGTGCTTGGCGTGGGGCCGGCGGCCGAGGACATCTATCTGCCGATCGCCGCCGAGGCGGAGGCCGCCGCCAGCCGCGCCGTCGCCGCGCTCCCCGCCGGCGAGGGCAACCAGGTGCGCACCCCGGAAGACCTGCCGGCGCCGCTCGAGAGCGCGGCGGACATCGAACGGCACGAGGATCGGGCGGCCCCACTGATCCCGTCGCTGCCGGACGCCACGAGGGCTGCGGCCCGCTGGGTTCGGCCCCTGGTGCCGCCCTTGGTCGCGCGGGTGATCGACAACACGACCGCGCCGCTGCGCACCGCGCGGCAGGTGTTCGAAGAGGTCGAGGAGATCACCTTCGCGTTCAGGCGCACGCGCAAGGTGACGGTCGACTCCGACAGCGCCGAGGCCCCGCCGCCGCAAGAATCGCGGGCCACCGAGCCCGCCGAGTCCGCGCCCCCGGCCGGCCGCGTCGCCTCGTCCCGTGTGCGCGAAACGGACTACGCGGCCCTGGCGGGCACGCCGGCGGAGGGCGCGGGCGGCCGAACGCTCGGGTCCGCGGAGCGCGAGCCCCGAGTGGAGCTGGTCGAGCGAGAGGGGCCGCGCCGGCTCGGCGCGCCCGAAGGGCCGCGGCAACTGCCGCCCGCCGAATAGGCCCGCCGCCATTTCATCTGGCGGGCAGGCACCGTCCAGGTTCCGTTAAGTTTCCGTTGGCCCGATCCGCCCGTCGCTTTGGAACAATCACGAAACTATGAAGAAGGCATTGCTACTGGCCGGCATCGCCGTGGCGATCGGCGCTGCCGCCCCGGCCCACGCGGACCTGACGAGCAAGGATCAGGCGTTCCTCAACACGCTCAGCCAGGCCGGGCTGGTCTACATGAGCCCGGACCGTGCCGTAACCGCGGGCAAGTCGGTGTGCACGTTGGCCGACAACGGCATGGACGGGGCCGAGATCGTCAAGAACCTGCAGGAGAAGAACCCGGGGTTCCAGGGTGACGGAGCCGCGAAGTTCACCGCGCTCGCGGCACAGGCCTACTGCCCCGAGAAGCTGACCAGCGGCGACGCCCCCGCACCGAAGAACGACAACACCTGACACCCCCGCCACCGAGGGACGCCGAGGTCCCCGGTGGTCAGCCCGGCACCAGGCGCGTCCGATCGACGCGGGCAGGCTACGATCTCGTGAGGATGCGGCCACGGGAGGGGTAGATGTCGCGGTGAGGACCGAACGATCGATTGTGGCTCCGGCCGGCGCATGAAGATCACCCTGTTTCTCGCGGACGCGGCCCAGGCCGACGCCCAATCGGGGAAGGTCCACGCCCTCGGGCTGGGCTGGCGGCAATGCCAAACGCCCACTCCCCCTTTCGCGTTGGTGCTGTTCCTGGACATCGACTGGGACGAGACCAACAAACCGCACAAGTTGACCTGTCAGCTGCTGACCACCGACGGTGAGCCGGTGACGGTAGTGGGAACTCAAGGACCGCAACGTATTTCGTTCGAGGCCTCCGCGGAGGCCGGTCGTCCCCCCGGGGCGATCCACGGAACATCGGTGCGCATGCCGCTCGCGTTGAACATCCCGGCCGGCATACCGCTGGAGCCCGGGCTCTACGAATGGCGCGTGGAGGTCGAGGGCTTCGAACAGGCGACGGCCGTCGAGGCGTTCGTGGTGGTGCGCCTGCCGCAGGCGGCGAAGCCTTCGCCCTGAGCGCGGCGGGCCTTCCGCCGCCGCGATTTTCGCGCTACTCGGCGCCGAACATCCCGTGCAACTCGGGCAGGAATCCCGCGAGGTGATTCATCTCCTGCGCGCAGTGCACCAGCAGGTTGCGGGCCGTGGCCTCGGCCGAGCCCAGGATGCGCGACGCGATGGGGCGCACGGCGCGCGAGGCCATGCCGGGGGCGTTGCGGACGGCGATGTGCGGCCCGCCCATCCAGAACCGCGAGCGCATCTCGGCGCCGGTCGGGGTGGCGCGGACGTGGTGGACGAACCATCCGACGTCGACCGGGGCGTCGCCGGAGCCTAGCCGGGCGCAGATCGCTACCGCGTCCTCGCCGTCCGGCGGTAGGCCGAGGGCCGCCGGTTCGACGAATTGAATCGCGCCGTTGAGCAGGGTCGAGCCGATGTACTCGCTGATCATCGACCAGCGGCCGATGTACTCCCGTCCCCGTTCCCCGTCCTTCCACTCGGCCGACAGGTGCGCGCGCGGGTGCCAGAGCTTGTAGCGGCGGGTGTCGCAGCCGTGCCAGCCGAACCACCACGCCCACATCGCGGGCGTGACCCCGGGCATGTCGGTGCGCGCCGCCACCGCGAAGCTGCCGTCGGTGAGGACGCCGTAGCCGTTTTCCGTCTCCTGGTATCCCGGCTCCGCGACGCTCGCGGCGTCGTCGAACGCCACCAGGGCCATGCCGCCCTGCGGGCCGTGATGGAGGGCCTCGACCACGTGGCCCGGCAGCGGGGCCATCTGCGGGTTGAAGAACTTGCCGAACGGGGTGTTGGCGTCGTCGTTGCGGTAGCCGAGGTACAAGCCGGCGCTCATCAGAGGCGTCCCATCCAGCTGTTGAACAGGCCGTCCGGATCGTAGGCGGCCCGCGTCTTGTCCAGCCGCGCCATCGCCTCGTCGGTGGCGAACCTCGCCGGCCGGTTGCCCAGGTTCTCGTCGGCCAGCTGGATGCCGGTGGCCAGGTGCGACATGGCCGCCATCCGGGAGCCGGCCCAGTCACCGTACTTCTGGTCGTCGGCCGGGTCCTTCCATGACCCGTAGAGCGCCAGGTAGACCTCGTCTTCGACGCTGTAGGCCATGTCCTGGCGCTGGGGGGACGGGCCCCAGTTCAGCCAGAGGAAGTGCGACGGGGCGGGCGGCATGGTTTCCAGGATCGTCCGGATGCCCGGCAGCAGGTCCTGGGCCGACGCCGACGTCCACATGTTGTCCGCCGTGTAGCGATAGTCGGCGAGGTAGTGGGTCATCACGGCGGTGTACCAGGTGGGCAGGTCCGTCGGCATGTACGGAACCTTGACCAGCGCCTTGTCCACGACCGGGCAGCTGCCGAAGATGGCGAGGGCCTGCTCGGCCTCCTCCTCGGAGTCGGCGAAGGCCGGCGACGCGAAAGCGATGCCGGGACGGTCGACGCCCATCTCCGGGAGGCTGCGGGTGGCGATGGCCTGCATCTCCACCCGACGGTCGACCTCGGCGCTGATACCACGCGCCCACGTGTAGACCTCGTCGGCCACGTCCCACGGATAGACGTACACGCTGGTGCCGCAGGCGGCGGGCCGGGGATAGAGCTTCAGGTGGAAGGAGGTCACCACACCGAAGAAGCCCGGCCCGGCGCCGCGGGCGGCCCAGAACAGGTCGGGGTGGGTCTCGGCGTCGCAATGGACCCGTTCCCCGTCGGCGGTGATGACGTCGAGGCCGATGACGCTCTCGCATGCGGGGCCGAAGACCCGGCTGTTCCAGCCGTATCCGCCCTGCAGCAGGTACCCGCCGACGCAGACGCCCTTGCAGTGGCCACCGGGAAAGAACAGACCATGCGCCTCCAGGTCGGCCATGAGCAGGCTGCCGCCCTTGCCCGGGCCGACGACGGCCGTCCTCTTCTCGGCATCGATGGTGGCGTGATCGAGGCGGCTGACATCGAGCAGCACCGCGCCGTCGCGCAGGTGGCTGGCCGCGAAGCTGTGACCGCCCGAGACGATGCTGACCTTGTGCCCGTTGGCCTTGGCGTACCGGAGGCCAGCGACGATGTCGGCGGAGTCGACCGCCTGGACGATCACCTCCGGGTAGCGCTCGGGCACCCGCTGGTGCCATACCGTGCCGCGTCGGGCGGCCTCATACCCGTCGTCGGTCCGGAAAAAGTGCCGCCCGGCCGGTAGCGCGCCCATGGGAACTCCTTTGATCCGCATTTCGGTCTTCATGATCCGTGATGCGGAACACTATAGTGGAGTGGTGCAACCGATGGGGGAAAGTTTGCCAACTGGTCGCGACGAGGGCATCCAGGTGTTACGGCGCGCCGCCGCCGCGCTTGACGAGATCGCCGCGGAGCCGGGACGGCTGCGCCTGGTCGACCTCGGTGAGCGGCTGGGGCTGGCCAAGTCGACGGTTCGCCGCCTGCTGGTCGGCCTCGTCGAGGTGGGCTTGGCCAGCGTCGATTCCCAGGGCCGGTTTGCCCTCGGCGAGCGGCTGCTGGGCTACGGGCGGGCCGACGGGGCCCACATCGCGGCGTTCTTTCGGCCCACGATCGAGCGGGTGGCCCGCGCGACCGAGGGCGAGACGGTCGACCTGTCGGTCCTGCGCGGCCAGCGCATGTGGTTCATCGACCAGATCGAGTCGTCGCACCGCCTGCGGGCGGTCTCCGCGGTCGGCGTCCGCTTCCCGCTGGAGTCGACCGCGAACGGCAAGGCCGCCTTGGCGGCGCTCGACGACGGGGACGCCCGAACCCTGATTTCCCGGCTCGCGCCCGAAGCCGCCGTACGGTTGCACGACGAAATCGACGAGATCCGCCGGACCGGAATCGCTTTCGACCGTGACGAGCACACGCCCGGAATCTCGGCGGCGGCCATCGCGCGGCGCACCGCGGGCGACGGCGTGGTCGCCATCTCGGTGCCGGCGCCGACGGAGCGTTTCGCCGAGAAGGAGCGTCGCATCACCGAGGCGTTGCGCAAGGCCGCCGAATCTGCCGCCTGGACGCGCTAGCCGCCCCCGGTGTCGAAGGTGGTACCGAAACGGGCCACCGACGCGTCTACCTGGCGGCGGACCGCCGCCGGATCGGCCGACCGCGGAGCGGTCGCGAGTACGGTCGCCAACCCGGCGACCGCGCGGTCGGCCAACGGCTGCCATGCGCTGCGCCAGTCCGCGATGACGTCGCCATTGGCGGGATTCGCCGCGACGGCGTAGCGGACCAGCGCGGCGCTCCAGTCCTGGCTGCGGGCGGTGTCCACCCCCGATTCCCGAAGCAGAACGGCGGTCAGCCCGTCGCCGTGCGCGGTCGCCAGCTCGGGCAGGACCTCCTTGAACAGCGCATCGAGGGTCGGCTTGACGACAAGGTTCAGCGCCGTAAAGGCCTCACCCCAGTCGTAGGCAACCAACAGCCGCTCCAGGGCTTCCCGTGCGGGTTGCCAGGCGTCGTCGTTCTCCCAGATCGCGCGTGTCGCTTCGGAATCCGCCAGCGCCGCGCCATGAGTCAGCGACAGGGACTTGGCGCGGTAGGCGATCCACTGCAACGCGCGGAGCTCGTCGGCGGCCTGGAAGAATGCCGCATTCGTGATGTAGGCGCTGGGCGCCAGCTGGCCCACGTAGAGACCGGTGATCTGCAGAATGTGGAAGACGAACCGCGCGGGAACGTAGATGCGGCCCAGGATCTCGACCCATTCGGCATCGAGATGCTCGTCGTGGTCGAGCGCCTCGTAGTGGTCGACCACCCCCTCGGCGTAGATCTCGCGCTCGTGCTGCAGGGCGATGTACCGCCGATAGTTCAGCGCCGCCGGGTCGCGGAAACCCTCCCAATCGTCGGCGCGCAGCGGTGACCCCTCGCGGTGATCGAGGTACCAGCGGTTGATCGGGCTGTCGGGATCGAGGTCGAACGGTGCCGGCTTGCGGTTGAAGTGGTAGTGGAATTGACCGGTGACGATTTCGTACTCGGTGGGTTTGCGCCGGGTGTCACCGGAGATGCTCCACGTCTTGAGTCGGCGCGGTGACGCAGTGGTCATCGGCTCAATCCTTCCTGTCCAGATACCAATGCAGTTCGTCGTCGCCGACATAGCGCATCCGGCCGGCGAATCCGGCGATCGCGGGCTCGAGTGCAGACAACGGGAGTCGCTGGCCCGCGGCCAATTCCAGGCTGACCCGGGTCACCTTCAGGAACGACGGCGCGTGGATACGGACGTAGCCCGAGTGATCTTCGACGAGGATTTCGGCGTCGGGGTTGTCGGCCTGGATCGCCTCGGTCAGGGCGCTCACGATGTCGGGGTCGAAGCCGCGGACGATCGGTCCGACCAGCTTGCGTTCATCGGTTGACGACGTCACGAGCCTCTCCATTCTGCGGTATCGCCACGACGATGCGGTCACCGTCGCGGCGAACCTGATAGGGCTGCAGCCGACAGTTGTCCGGGTTGAGCCCGGCGCCGGTGTCGAGGTCGAATTCCCAACTGTGGGCCGAACAGGTCAGCACGTTGCCGTTGACGTCACCGTCGGCCAGCGGGAAGCCGGCGTGCGGGCACGTGCCGGCGAACGCCCGAAGCTCACCAGTTCGCAAGTGCACCAACAGGATCGGAACATCGCCGACATAGAACTCACCGACGTCGCCCTCCCACAGCTCGTCCATGGTGGCCACGACCCTCCAATCGGGAGCCGGGTCGTACCGGTCAGTCACCGTACGCCACCTCGATGTGATCCAGCGGCTGCACGCCCGAGGCCCCGATGATGGCCTCCGGCGCCAGGATTCGACCGGCATGGCGGACCAGGAGCGGCGCGTCCCGGCGCGCCACGCGGTGGCCGACGACGTGATGGGCGACCTGCCGGCCCACCTGCTCGACGGTGTCGGCGTCGTCGACGGGAATGAGCAACTCGAGAACGTCGCCGCGAAACAGCGCGGTCAGCGGAAGCAGCGCCACGGTCGTCCCCCTCAGCTTTCCCGCGCCCAGGCGTAATTGTCGGCGTCCTGGCCCTGCTCGTCCGGGGAGAGGCCGAAGTATTGCAGCACGGTGCCGAGGTCGGGTGGGCTGATTTCGCCGGAGAGCACGCGGTCGATCAGCGACTGGTGCCCGGCGAATCGCTCGGGGCGCTGGGTGAAGATCCAGCGGCACGGTTCGGAGCAGAACAGGTATCTGCGGCCGTTGTGGATGTGGCTCAACGGCGCCGGGTCGGTGTGCGCACCCACGATGACCCCCGCCGCCCGCACGATCGGCAGTTGGCACAGGTTGCACGTGATCGGCAGGGTTTCGGGAAGCGTCGCCGCGATGTCGCCCGCGCGGACGTTCTCGGTGATGACGTCCCAATGCCGCCCGAAGTCCCGGTTCCAACCGGGGTACTTCTCTTCCAGCCAGAGCCGTTCCGCCGCCGAGACACCGGCGTCGGGATTCCACCACACGGTGGGCCGGTAGTACCACACCCCCAGATGAATGGCGTGGTGATACCAGGTCAGTTCGTTGATGAATTCGTCCCAGTACCAGGGGTGTTCGAGACCGAAGTCACGGAATTGGTCGGCGAACTGTTTGACCACCCAGTCCTCGATGAACTCCTTGAACGACATCCGGCGGCTTTCCAGTGGCGTGTAGTAGTCCATCGACAGCCCGGTCAACAGCGCGAAGACCCGCCACGACCGCCAGAACATGTGGTCGATCAGGAATTGACCCCAGTCCTTCTGGCCGTTGTCGATGAGCACCTTGATCGTCGGCTCGCCCTGTTGGGCGTGGCGTGCCTCGTCGGTCTGGATCGACGAGATCAGGGCGCCGAATTCCAAGTCGCCGACGTCGATCGCGTCGGCGGCCATGCCCAGGAATTGCAGGTTGGTGAAGCCGGTTTCGAGCGTGAAGGTCAGCTGGAGCGCGATGGACGCGGCGTCGTTGGCCACGAACATGTCGTCGAACAGGTAGCGCACCGCCAGGACGATCCACTCGTTGGTGTGAAAGGCTTTCAGCGCCCAGTCGCCGCGCGGTTCTTTGTCGAGGAGGCCGTAGGGGAAGAACGCCTGAATCTGGCCGTGCCGGACCTCGTCGAGGGTGCCGAAGGTGGCGGTGTTACGCCAGGCGGCGACGCGCCCGAACCGCCCCATCCGCGCTTCCCCGATCGACGCCAGGTATTCGGGCATCGTGATGGCGCCGTAGTGCGCGACGATCACCGATTTCCAGCCGGGATCGAGTTTGTCGAATAGCGTCGAGCGCCGGATCGTGTTCTTCAGCGAGTACGTCGTGGTGTCCTTGGTGACTTGGTTGTGCACGTACTCCCGATAACCGATCTTGTAGGGCTCGTCCCACTTGAGCCAGGCCTCGGTGGGGACCCGCTTCGTGCCGGAGAGGTCTTCGGGGAAGACGTCGTCTTCGCTGACATAGCGGAAGGTCCAGTTGGTGTCGCGGGCCAGGTCGTACCAGTCGCTGCGCGATAGTTTCGGCATCTGCGGGTCCTCGTGTCATCGGCGGACGTTCTCGCACTATGCTAGCGGTGATACCAAGGAGTCCTACATATTCGATCATCCTGATTTTCGCTGGTGACGGCCGACGGCCTGCCCGCGAGCATCGTCGAGACGAATCACTGAAGTCGAGGAGCGTGCCGTATGCGTGAGCGATTGCGCCCGCTCGGGAGCACGCCGTGAAGCACATCGGCGAGCGCCACCCCAGCCTGGATTCGAAGGTTATTGCCGCGCTGGACGAGGTCGGTGACGCGCTGCATGTGCTCGCGCGGCGGGTTGCGGATCGTCACGAGCTGTCCAGCACCCAGATGCGGGTGCTGGTGTGGTTGTATGTGGGGCCGCCGCCGCAGGCGCGCAGCAGCGCGCTGGCTCAGGAGCTCAATGTCTCGGACGCCACCGTCAGCGACGCCGTCGCCGCACTGCTCCGCAAGAAGCTCGTGACGAGCCGCCGTGACCCCGACGACGGCCGGAGCCGGCAGCTGGTCCTCACGGCGTCTGGGCGCCGGATCGCCGCGAGCGCTTCGCGGTGGACCGCCCCGGCGGAAGTCGCGGCGTCACGGCTGGACCGCGCCGAAGCGGAAGCGCTCCTCGACGGATTGGTGACACTGATCGGGAAACTGCATGGTGCAGGGCTGGTCTCCGTCAGCCGGGCCTGCAGCACGTGCACCCAGTTAGGGGTGTTGGGGCCCCGCAGCTATTGGTGCAAGTTCTACGACAGCGCGCTGCCGGTCGACGAGCTTCGGGTGGACTGCGTGGACCACGTTCCCGCGGATGTCGGGTAGTCGGCCCCAACGCTTTTGGCCGAGTTGGCCGGCCGCGGTACCCCCCAGGACCCCGGCCGTGCCAACTCAGCAGCTCACTGCGGCCGGCCTGCCGAACAGCGAACCCCACTCGCGACGAGCGGCGCGTTGGGCATCGGTGAAGCTGGGGGTCTTCTCGCCCTCGCCGGCCAGGTGCACCAGTGCCCAGGCCATGGCGAACACCGGGACCTTGTGACGAAGTGCGGCACTGTGCAGTTCGTCGAACGCGGCGTCCGAGGGGCACCGGCGAAGACCGATGAGAATGCCGCGGGCGGTGTCGAGTATCCGGCCCGAATGCGGGCCGAACGAAGTTTGGGCGGGAATCCAGTTCGCCATCATGCCGTGGTTACCTCCTGTTGCGCCGTAACGAAATCCGCTACCCGGACTAGGGATCCGTACTTGCGCGTCGTCGCGGCCCCGGATCCTCAAAAGGCGCTCGTCCCATGATTTGTGGAACTTCCGCGTTGTGCCAGACCGCGGGCCCATATCGGTACGCCCCTGTTACCGTTTCGCGATCGATCGCCCGGCGCCGGCGGGCCCCACCAGATATAAACGGCTGCTCCGCGTTTCGGCGTGTCGTCGCAGACGGTTTCCGTGTCGCGGGGCCAGGCCGCGCCCGCGGCGACGGAGCCAATCAGGTTGCCAGCGAGAGTATTTCGTCGAAGCCCGCGACCAGCGCGTCGTGGAAGACGTCGAAGTCGGGAATGGCGGCGGAGTCCACGTTGATGCCCAGGGAGCAGGTGTCGACATAGGTGAGCAGCGTGACGTTGACCGACGCGCCGATGGTGGGGCCGAAGGCGTATTGCGCGCGGACGGGTGCGCCGCCCAGGAAGACGGGCACCGGCACGCCGGGCACGTCGCTGGCCAGGAAATCGACGTGGCGCAGGATCGACCCGATGTACCAGCGCGGCATCAGGTTGAGCGCGCCGGCGATCAGCTGGGTGTAGGGCAGCGATTCCTCCCCGCGCACCGCGCCGGTCCGCTGGTTGACGGCCCTGATCCGGGCGGCCGGGTCCGGTTCGCCCACGGGCACGTCGAACCGCATGAGGGTGATCCGGTTGCCGCCGATGTCGTCGGCCTTGGTCCGCAGGCTGACCGGCATCGTGAGGTGCAGGTCGCCCACCGTGATGCCGTGCTTTTCGTGGTATCGGCGCAGCCCGCCCGCCACGCCGGCGACGAAAGCGTCGTTCAGCGCCCCGCCGCACCGGTGCGCCGCCTCCCGCAGGAGCGGCATCGGCACCTGGTGCACGCCCAGCCGCCGGATCAGGCCCCGCTCGGTCACCATCGGCGAGCCGGGCCGGCTGATCGGCCGGACGGTTCTGTACACGGACGCCGCGGTGGCCGCCGCCGAGCGGAGGCTGGCGACGGGTCGCCGCACGCTGGCGTACACCATGCGCGGCGTCGCCCTGACCGCCCCCACGACGGCACCGCCCAGCATGCCGGCGTCATAGCGCCACGAGTCGCGGTAGCCGCTCAGCGGCGACGGGTCGTGCACCGTCGGTTCCGGCGGCAGGGCCTCGTGCTCGTAGGTGTCTTCGGACAGGTTGAACAGGTTCATCGCGATCTGAACGCCGCCGATTCCGTCGGTGAGGGCGTGGTGGAACTTGCAGATCATGGCGGCACCGCCGTCCTGCACGCCGTCGATCAGCGTGATCTCCCAGAGCGCCCGGGCCCGGTCGAACGACTGCATCTCGGCCACGCGGGCCACTTCGAGCACGCCGTCGAGCGTCCCGGGCGCGGGCGCGGCGGCTCGCCGCAGGTGGTAGTCGAGGTCGAAGTCGCGGTAATACTCCCATCGCGGCGGGGCCGGGGCGGGTGAACCCACCACCCGCTGCCGGAACATCGGCAACTTGCGGCTGATCAGGTCGAACCGCTCGCGGACCTCGTCCCAGTCCGGGGACCGTTCGAGCAGCACCACGCTGACCACCGTGGACCGCAGCCGCGGGTCGCTTTCCATGGCCCAGGTGAAGGCGTCGCTCGCGCGCATGAATGCAGTCATGGTGTGCTCCTCGCACAGCAACCTACGGCTCGCGGCGGCGGAGGTCAGCAGATTCTTGGCACGCAATGACTTTGGTCCCGGCAAGTCATGACGTTCGTCGACTGCGCGGAGGCCTCCGGGGCGGCGGCTAGGGCTGCGGTGTGGCCGTCTCGGCGAATTCGCAGAAGGCCGTGTACGCCCGGGCGCCGTAGATGGTGGCGGGGCCGCCGTGCATGAGGAACGTGACGCCGATGGCCTCGGCGGCCTCCGCGGGGGTGGCCCCGGCCCGCGCCGCGGCCTGGGCGTGCGATGCGATGCACCCGTCGCATCCCTCGACGACCCCGATCGCCATGGCGATGAGCTCTTTCATCTTGCGGCTGAGCGCACCGTCGGCGAGGGCCGCGCCACTCAGGGCGGCGAATCCTTTGTAGACCTCGGGTATCTGCTTGCGCAGCGCGCGATGCTGGGGCAACAGGTCGTCGAGGACCTCATGGTGGTGTTGGTGGTCCGACACGTCGGGAGCCTCCCCCGCTTATTCGCCGGCCGCGACGGGGGCGTCGCGGCGCAGCGAGTCGATGGCCGCCTGCAGCTTGGCCGTGACCTCCTCGGAGACCGGCCGCAGGCCCGGCTCGCCGGTGACCTCCACCAACATGGCCGGATTCATCGCTTCGACGAGCACGGTGCCCGCGTGGTCGGGGTCCGTGCGCACAACGACGTTGCACGGCAGTAGCAGCCCGATCTGGCGGTTCGCCTCGATCGCGCGGTGCGCCAGCGGCGGGTTGCAGGCCCCGAGGATCAGGTAATCCTCCATATCGCGGCCGAGTTTGGCCTTCAGCGTGGCCTTGACGTCGATCTCGGTCAGCACGCCGAAACCCTGCTCGGCGAGGGCTGCCCGCGTCCGCGCGACGGCGTCGTCGAACGTGGTGGTCAGCGACGTCGAGATTCCCAGGTCCATGACACTCCTCTTTCCGTCCGGTTCTCCGGCGGCCGCCTCAGGCGAGCGCCAGGAACAATTTCTCCAGTTCTGCTTCGCTCAGCGGGGCCCCGCCGTCGGCCGTGCTGCCCGTGACGCATTCCTTGAGGCCGGTGGCGACGATCTTGAAGCCGGCCCGGTCCAGCGCGCGCGAGACCGCGGCGAGTTGCGTCACGACCTCCTTGCAGTTGCGGCCCTGTTCAATCATCGAGATCACGCCGGCAAGCTGTCCCTGCGCCCGGCGCAACCGGTTCAGCACCGCGTCGATGCTGTCCTGATCACCAATCACTGCGTCCTCCATCCGTGTCGAGTTACCCCCATAGTACCCAGGGGGGTATCCGGGCCGCAGTCGCGAATATACCCCTGCGGGTATCGTTTGTCACTCCCGCCGGCGGCGGGGGCGCTACCGGACCGCGCCGGCGTCCTTCGCCCGGGCGATGTCGTCCCAGTCGACGTCGACCTCGAGCGGGATTTTCTCGGTGTGCTGACCGTGCTCCGGGGCCCGTGCCGGCCCCGGCGGGGTCTCGTTGAACCGCACCGGCGCGGCGAAGATTCGGTATTTCTTGCCATAGTCGTCGACGTTGGTCACCACATACCCGTTGGGTCCGACCTGCGGATCGTTGAGGGTCTCGCGCGAAAGGGATATTGATAGCCCCGCTGCATGGCCACGCCCGAAGTCCGGGTCCAGCTACCCCGCTGAAACGCAATCAGGGGCTACCACCCGGCCTGATCGAGACCGGGGCGGTCAAGATACCGGCCGCACCATCGCCGAGCTCGCCGACCGCATCGAGCTGCCGGCCGACGAGCTGGTGCGAACCATCGCGCGGTTGAACCGATTCGCCGCCAAGGCGTCGTCACCCCCCAGCGCGCGAGGTGCCCGATGAGCAGGACCTTAGTGATCGAGGGTCTTTACGCCACCGCGACGGTGATGGGCCGCACGCACCCGGGCGCCGGAGCGAGCATCGCCGGCAAGCGCGGCCGATAGCTCCGCGAGCAGACACAAAAGCATGCCGACACGCCGTGCGGCGCACGCTTTTGCGTCTGCTCGCGCTAGGAGGTCTCGTCGCGCTCGACGAAGTCGCGCGGTTTCATGCCGGACTGCTTGAGCTCGACCCGCCGCGCCTGGACGTCGGAGGCGGCGCCGACCATGTTGGTCAGGATGTGGCTGACCTGTAGGTGGACCCGCATGCCCATCAACTCCCAGGCCCGCGTCACATTGTTCTTCACCGCCATCAGCGTGGTGAGCGGGATCTGCGCGATCCAGCGGGCCATGTCCTCGACGGTGTCCTCGAGGTCCTCGCGCGGCACCACCCTGTTGAGCAGGCCCCAGTCGAGCGCCTGCTGCGCGGACAGCGTGGGCGCGAGCAGTAGCCAGTCCATGGTGCGGTGCCAGTTCATCATCAACCACGGCTCGATCATGGTGTGCCCGCCCGGCTCGCCGAGGCTCTGGGCAAGCGGCATCTGGAAATACGCGTCGCCGGACGCCACGCAGAAGTCGGTCAGCAGCCCGAGGTAGATGCCGCCGCCCATGCAATAGCCGTGAATCTGCGAGATCGTGGGCTTCGGAAACTCCCAGAGGTACAGCGTGGGCCACAGCAAGAGGTCCGCGGTGCCTTTGTACAAGTCCTCGAATGTGTTTCCGAAGTCCGGGTGGGGGTTTTAGTCTGGTCCTCAGCGCGCGAGGTGGCCGCCGCAGAAAACCTTGCCGTTAGCCTTAATGACGACCTTGATCTCGTTGTCCCTGTCGGCCTCGCGCGGGCAGCCGTCGACCTCCGTAACCAACACGGCATCCTTGGTGTTGGCTTTATCAACCCGATTCAGGATGATCCGCGCGATCGGCGGTTCGCGTTCGTAGATGATCGCTTCCAGCATGCGACGCTCCATGTTCCGGGCAGTACCCGGATGGGGTTCCCGGGTGGGTATTTGCCGCAACGGGCGACAGACTCGCTGACTTCCATTGCACCGCCGGTGATCTGGGCGCGCCAAGAGCGGAATCCTTGGAGTTCGGATTTCACCTTGACGCGCGGGCCAGCAGCCACGCCTGCCCCTGTCCCTCGCCGGAGTCGATCGCCTCGAGATCGGCGAACGCGGCGGCCAGCTCGCCCGGCGCGGCGCGAAACGGCCCCGGGTCCGCGCCCACTTCGCTGAGCGCGGCGATCGCGAGCAGGCCGCCGGGCGCCAGCCGCTCGCGGACCGCCCGGTCGAGGCGATGGTCCCGGAACCGGTGGCACACGATGACGTCGGCGCGTGGCCCAGCCGGCAACCCGTCGTCGAGATCGACGACGTCGAACCGGCACCGTTCGTCGACGCCGGCGCGGCGGGCCAGTTCGCGCGCCTGGCGCACGGCGACCGGGGAGATGTCGAGCCCCCGTACCTGGAGCCCCCGCCGGGCGAGCCACACCGCGGCCAGTCCCTGTCCGCACGCCACGTCCAGGGCGCTTCCCACGGTCGGAAAGACGTCCGCATGCCGTGCGAGTGCCCGGGGTGGGCCAACCGCGCCGAGCGCCGGCGGCCCCTGCGCGGTGTACCGCTGGTCCCAGCGCCGCCGGTCGTCCTCCGCCATGGGCGCCACCCTATGGCCGAACCCCGCGGCGCGCCCGTGGCGCCTCTTTACACTGGGTCGGTGTCCGAAGTATCCGAAGTGTCCGTGGCCAGTGCCGCCGCAAGTCCCGCGCTTGGGGGCCGCCGGGCGGATCGGCGGCCGGGGCAGACCATCCGGAAGGTCCTCGACGCCGGCCTAGACGAGCTGCGCGAATCGTCGTACGCGAAGCTGACGATGCGCGCGGTCGCCACGCGCGCCGGGGTGTCACCGGCCAGCGCATACACCTACTTCCCATCGAAGAGCGCGCTGGTGGCGGCGGTCTACCTGCGCTTCCTGCGTGACCTGCCGCTGCGCACCGATGTCAACGAGACCACCGAGGCGCGCGTCAGCGCGACGCTGCACGACATGGCGGTCATGGTCGCCGACGAGCCGGAACTGACGGCCGCCTGCGGGGCCGCGATGATGGCGGACGACCCGGCGGTCAAACCGATCCGGGAAGAGATTGCCGAGGAGGTGGCCAGGCGGATCGCCGCCGCGCTCGGCCCCGGCTGGCCCCGCGCGGTGAGATCGACCCTGCGGATGACGTTCGCGGGCGCGCTGATGACGGCACGGTTCGTCACGTTTCCCGAGATCGCCGGACAGCTCGACGAGGCTGTCAGCCTGATTCTGCGGGCATCCGGGCTCGAATCGGCGATGTGAATCGCGCCACGCCGCAGTCGGTCTCGACCAACCGATGGACCGCGGTAAGCGAACGTGATGTCAGCGGCACCGTGGTCACGCCGTGCCGTAACGATTCGGAAAGGCCGGGCTCGCAACGGGTGTCGGTGCCGACCTACGGCGTTACCTGTTGCGCTGGATCGGCCCAGCGATCGTCCACCCGGAGATCGAGCGCGCGATCGACCCGCTCCGGGCCCCGGGGCCCACACCGGCGTGCCGCCGCCCGTCGAAAGCGTCCTGACCACACGGATCGCAGTCCCTGTCCTAGATGGTTGATCACGTCGGGCTGTTGGGCGATCCTCAACGGGCCGGCGTTGACGACGACCGTAGGAGCGAACGTGGTGGGTCTGGGACAACTCGCGCTGAACAGCGCCCCCGTCTTCGGTGGCGCGATGCTGGCCATCGCGGCCGGTCAATTCAAGGGGCCCGACTACCGTGGCGTGATCAAACAGGACATGGACCTGCTCGACCGGCTGCCCCCCGAGGCCACCCAACGACGCGCCGACCTGCAACGCACGATCGACGAGCGCATCGACGACCTGGTCGACGCCGCCGACCGGAGCCGTGCGCTCCGGAAGGCCGCACTGTCCTACCGGGGGAACTGGCGCGACGCGGTCCTGTTCCTCTGTGTGCTGTTGTTCACCATCATCTGGTGGGACGTCAATCACAGCCGCAGCAACTGGCTGCCGATGTTCGTCGTGCTGATTCTGCTTTCGATCGTGGCCGCCGCGTACGCGTTCCGCGGTGTCCTGCGCTCCGCTAGTTCGCTCGTGCGCCGGCAAAGCCGGGGCCTCCGGGCCGAATCTCTCGGCGAGCGACCGTAACCCTCCTGTGACAAAATTTCGGGCGTGATCCCACGTCCCCTCGCCGGTCTGTTGGGTGCCGCGGTGGCGTCTCTCGCGGTGCTGCCGACCAGTCCCGTCCCGTCCGCTTCCGCCGACCCGTGCCCCGACGTCGAGGTGGTGTTCGCCCGCGGCACCACCGAGCCCCCGGGTGTTGGCCGCGTGGGACAAAGTTTCGTCGACACGTTGCGCTCGCACGTCGGTGCCAGGTCCGTCAGCGTCTACCCGGTGAACTATCCGGCAACGACCGACTTCCCGACGGCCGTCGACGGCATCAGCGACGCCGGGACTCATGTCGAACAGATGGCGGCGATGTGCCCCCGCACCAAGTTGGTCCTCGGGGGCTACTCCCAGGGCGCTGCCGTGATGGGCTTCGTCACCTCCAGCGCGGTGCCGGAAGGGGCACACCTGGTGGCGGCGCTGCAGCCCATGCCGGCCGACGTCGCCAACCACGTCGCCGCCGTCACGCTCTTCGGCAAGCCGTCCAGCCAGTTCATGAGCATCATCAATGAGCCGCCCGTGACGGTCGGACCGCTTTACGCGCCCAAGACCATCGAGTTGTGCGTGCCCGGTGACCCGATCTGCACCGGCGGCGGCGACGTGACGGCGCACCGCCGGTACGTGGAGGCGGGCATGGTCGACCAGGCCGCCGATTTCGCCGCCAGCCGCCTCTAACCCGCTCCAGAAGCCCCGCTCTAGAAGCGCGGGGCGGCTTCCAGCACCTCGAGGGCCGCATCGATGTTGGGGATGATCGGCGGACCGTAACTGCTCAACAGCTGACCGAGTGCACGCGCAATGTGCGGACCGACCGCGCCGGCGGCGAGCACCTCCTCGGCGAGCACGACGCCGCCCACCACGTGGGCCGCGCGCAGGCGGCCGTCCGGCGTGACCTCGTACCGCCAGTCGCCGATCTGGATCTGCTCCGGTTGCGATCGGAGGAAGCCTCGCCGCGCCGGCGTCAGCAGGACGCCCGGGACGCCGCAGAACACCCTGACCACCATGCCGATCCCGCCGGCACCGCCCAGCGCGGCGCCGATAACACCGCTGACCCGGTCGTGGTCGAAGCTCGTCATCAATCGCTCATCGGCAGGACGAACGACGGCGTCAGCGTCTGGCCCTCGCCGGCGCGGCGCACGGCCGTCCCCGCGACGTAGAACTCGACGGTGTGGTGCCCCCACGCGTAGTTCGAGATCGCGAAATGGACACCCACGACGCCGTTTCCGCCGTCCCGCTCGGCTTCGCTCTGCATGCGCGACATCGCCAGCTCCCGGGCTTGGTAGTTGCCCTGCGTCCACTGCGGCATCTCGGCGTTGCGCCCAACCTGGCTGAGTGTGCGCAGGAACCCTTGCACCGCAACGTGAAACACGCAGTTGCCCATCACGAACGCGACCGGGGCGAAACCGGACCGCAACAGCGTCGTCATGTCCTGTCCGGACAGGTGGCTGGTGAAGGCTTGGCCGTTGGTCCGGCGGTAAGCCCCCGGCTTCTGGGCGAACCGCACCGCGGTGCCGACGGCGATGAACTCGAGGTGTTCGCCCTCGCCCTGATGGCGCCACTCGAGGCGGACGCCCACGACGCCGTCCGCACCGAGCGAGTCGGCCTCGGCCTGCATCCGCGACATCGCGTTCCAGCGGGCACGGTAGGTAGCCTCCGTGAGCACCGGCAGCTCGGATTGCTGCCGGATCCCGGTAAATTGGTACCCCACGTGGTAGACGGAAACGCCCATCACCAGCTCGATGGGTTCGAACCCGGCACCATGCAGCAGGGCGAATTCGTTGATCGACAGGTCGGACGTGAACACCTTGCCGGCGTGGGATAGGCGTTCGCTGGCAACGGGGTCGAGCGGGTTCGGCTGCATGGTCACCTTCCTGCGGTTCTCGGGTCAGCGTAGGCCGTGGGACCGCCGCTCACACCCTTTCCGCCGTTCACGGCCCCGGCGGGGCGCCGCCGATCTTCTCGTGCAGCTCGCGGATCGAGCACGGAGCAGCGTGACGGTGATCGCGGTAGGCCAGCATCCGCGGTGCCGGCCGGTCGAAACTGCCGACGAATCCGCCTGCGGCGACGAACATCCGGCGCGTCACGTCGCACGCCAAGTCACTCCCAAGATAGGCGTAGAGCGGTGCGACAAACGGGTCCGGGGCGGTGTCGAGGGACGCGCGCATCGTCAGCTCGTCGAGGAGTCCGCGGCGGTGGAGATCCTCGATGTGGCTTTCATAGGCCGGACCGGTCTATAGCCGCGTTCTGGCAGCTACCGTGCGCCCTCGCGGGCCGGTGTGGCCGCCGCCGGCCGATCTTGCGGTGACCAATCGCGATGTCAGGTGCGGAGGCGTATAGTCAAATCTGAAGTCCGTTGAGGACTTGTCGCCGTTTAGCTCAAAGCGGCCAGCCAGCCGCACGGCTGCTGGGCTTGGAATGGCTCCGGCGATACGAATCCGAAGTCACCTCCCTGGCTGACGCGTGCGCTGCAACACCCGTCCCGGCTCTGACACGGGTGCAGAGAGGCGACTGCGCACAGTTGCGCCGTTCCGCTGCACACGAATCGAAGGATGTGTGCCAGCAATGTATTTCTGTTCATGCGCGCCCCCGCTCCCGCGTTGCCGTCGGGCCCCTAGGAGGCGCTTCGCCCGATGACTGACTTGATAACCCGGCCGGTTTCCCCCCGGCCCGCCAGCAACCATTCCGACGATTCCTACGACGACGTCGTCGAGATGTTCCTGGCGCTCCGTCAAATGCCTGCCGAATCGCACGAGTACAGCCGGCAGCGTGAACGCATCGTTACCCGCTGCCTGCCGCTGGCCGACCATGTGGCCAGCCATTTCGCCCGCCGCGGGGAAGGCCTCGACGACCTGATCCAGGTGGCACGCCTGGGCTTGATGAATGCGGTGAACCGCTTCGACCCCGATAAGGGGCCCAGCTTCATCGGGTTCGCTGTTCCCACGATGATGGGCGAGGTCCGGCGCTATTTCCGGGATTACAGCTGGGGTATGCGCGTGCCACGCCGGCTGCGTGAGCTGCACGTTCAAATCAGCCGCACGACAGCCGATTTGTCGCAAAAGCTGGGCCGCGCGCCGACCGCCGGCGAGCTGTCCCAGGTCTTGGAGGTCCCCCGCGAGGAGATCGTCGAATGCCTGGTTGCCGGTGACGCCTATCGACTGGATTCGCTTGACGCGCCCGTCGGCGCCGACAGCTCGGGCACTCCCCGGCTGGTCGCCGATTCGGTCGGTGGCATCGATCCTCAGATCGAACACATCACTAACCGGGAGGCCGTGCGTCTCCTGGTGGACGGACTCCCCCAACGTGAGCGCGACGTGCTGCGGATGCGATTTTTCGAATCGATGACGCAGAGTCAGATTGCCGAGCGGATCGGCGTGTCGCAGATGCAGGTCTCAAGGATCCTGGCCAGCACCCTGCGCTCACTACGGGACCAGCTCGAGTAGCCCGCGCCTCGCATCGGACCGTGACCCGCGTCGGTCGCAGAGCGATGTACTGTGCGATTCGGACGGACTTCGATTCGGACGGACTTCACAGTGTCGCTGACTGGACGGGAGCACGGTGCGATGGGGTTTCAGACGGCAGAATTTTCTCGGACGGTGGTCACGGCCATCGTGGCGGCGACGGCGTTGACGGTGTCGGTCGCGGGTTGTAGCAGCAAGTCGTCGGCGCCGGGGTCCACCACCGGGTCGGGCACCCCGACCAGCAGCAGCCCCAGCTCGGCGGCCCCGTCATCGTCGGCGTCGGCGCAGCCGACGGCCGACTACAGCAAGCTGTTGATTCAGGCGTCCGATATCGACGCTCCGATTCCGTTCACCGGCAGCCCTCCGACGTCCAACCCGAACGGCCAGCCCGGTGTTGCCACCACATTCAGCACCGATGACAACAGTCGCGTCATCAAGGACACGATCCAGGTGCTCGCGGACCCGGCGGCGGCCACGAACGCGCTGAACGCCGCCAAGGGCGGGCAAGGCAACGTCATCAAGGACCCGACCACCCAGCCTTCGAGCGTCGGCACCGGCGGAACGACACTGCTGGGCAATTCCCCGGACAACTCCAAGGGGGTGACGTTGTTGCTGTTCACCGAGGGCAGGGCCTTGGTCTCGCTGGAGTTCGATGGTCCGCGGGACATGCTGGCGCCGCCGGACTTCGTGACCGATGTCGGGCAGAAGCAGGACGCGGCCATCAAGAAGGGCCTCGGCGGTTGAGCCGTTAGCCGGGAGAGTTAGCCGCGACGGACCGAAGCGCCCAGCCGCACACAGCCCCCTGACCATCAGCCCAGGAGTTCCATGGATGTCATCAGCGGCCTGCCGGCCCACGCCCTGTTATTGCACTTCGTGGTGGTTCTCGCGCCGCTGACCGCCGCCCTCGAGATTGTGTGCGCATTCTGGACGCCGGCACGCCGCGGCCAGCTGCTGTGGCTGACACTGATATTGGCGGTCATCACCATGGTTTTGACGCCGATCACGATCGACGCCGGGCAATGGCTGTACGACCTACGGGCCAAGCCCAGCCCGATCCTCAATGAACACGCCGACCGTGGCGCCGCGATGGTCTATTTCTCCGCCGCGCTGCTGGTGGTTGCCATCGGCCTGGTGGTCCTGCGCCTGACCGAACATCGATTCGAAAAGCGCCGCGTCGCAGTCAATGTCGTCGTTGGCGTGGTGGCCCTGCTCGTCGGGGTCGCATCGATGATCCAGATCTACCGGATCGGTGATGCCGGCGCGCAATCCGTCTGGGGCGGCGAGATAGCCCGGTTGAAAAAGGCCAACGGCGGCTAGCTGCCCACAAGCCGACGAAAGCCCCGAGCCGGCAGGACTTCGGTCCCTAGTGCCGCATGGTGAACGGGTGTCGGATGGGCCCGAGGGGCATCTTCGCGATGCCTGCCAAGAGATCGGGCGAGACGGAGGCCCAGCCATGACTGCCGCACCACAACCCGCGGACCGGACACGCGTGTTCGCCCGCGTCATCGGACCGTACCTGATCATCGTCACCGCAACGGCTCTCGCGCACGCGGCGCAAATGCGATCGCTGCTGTCCGAGTTCGCGGCGAACCCCGTGTGGCCCTGGCTGACTGGCGCCTTTGTCCTGCCGATGGGGCTGATGGTCGTCGTGTTGCATCGACATTGGCGGGGCGCCGCGGCGATCGTGGTCTCGGTGCTCGGCTGGCTGACCGCCCTGAAAGGGCTGTTGCTGATGGCCATCCCGCAGACCTACGTCTCGGTCGCCAACTCCGGGATCGGCGCCGGCGGCTGGTGGCAAGGGGGCATGGTCGCGGTCGGGGCGCTGGGCGTTTATCTCACCTGCGTGGGCTGGGTCCCCGCCCCGGCCGGCGCGAAATCCCGGGCGCCCAGGGCCACCCGGCACCTGCACCGCGCCGCCTGACGCCGGCCCGCGATCCCGGCGGGGCGCCTCGGGCCCCTTCGAACACCTCGCACTTCGTCCTGCGATCGATCGAGATGTCGTACCGTTCTGGCAGGTTTGGCGGCGAGGGACGGCGACGAGAGGCAGCGCGATGGGGAGAGCCGGCATGGTAGCCGCGCTGTGTGCCGGGCTCCTCATGACTGCCGGCTGCGGGGGGCCGGGCGGCCGCCAGGCCGCGCCTGGGTCTCGAACGTCACCGCAGGTGGCGCAGTCATCGCACGCCTCGACGCAGGAAGTCCCGGAAGCGCCACCGCCGACCGCGGGCACCGTCAAGATCCGCTACGAGGACGCCCAGACGCCGGAAGCGCAGCGCGGCCGCCAAATCCTAGAGGACGCAAAGGTTTTGGAGGGACTCGCCCAGCACATCGAGGACACCCTGGTGCTGCCGTTGGACATGGGCGTCGTCGGCAAGCAGTGCAACACCGACAACGACTTCTACGATCCGCCGAGCAACGAGATAGAGCTCTGCTACGAGGCCCGGGAGCACGCCGAACAACTCGCCATGGCGAACGGCGTGCCGGACCCGGTTACCCCCGCGGTCGACGAAGCGGTCTCCGCGGCCTACCACGAGCTGGGTCACGCCACGCTCGCGATCTACGACCTCGCCTTCACCGGGCGCGAAGAGGACGTTGCCGACCAGCTCTCCGCATTCATGCTGCTAGCGCCCGGCGCCGACGGAAAGCCATACCCGAACGGGGTCCGCATCGCGACCAACACCGCCCAGGAGTGGAAGCTGAGTTCGAAAGAATCCGGCGACGCCAACGACCTGCCGTTCTGGGACGGGCACTCGATGGACATCACCCGGATGTACAACTGGGAGTGCTGGATCTACGGCTCGGACCCGTCCGCCAACGCCAGCATCGTCACATCCGGCGACCTACCCGAGGGCCGCGCCGGTGACTGCGAAGAAGAGTTTGACAAAATGTCCCGAGGCTGGCAGCAATTGCTGGGCCCGCACCTCAGGAAGCCGAGCTAGCCCACTCGTACGCCGGCTGGCCCGTGTCGCCGGGATCGATCGGCACGAGAAGGAACAGCCGGAATCGGCGACCGCCGGCCCGGGCCTGGGCGAGCCGGAAGTTCGGCCAATGCGCCAGGGCGGTGGCCCAGGCCTCGTCGCGCTCCTCACCGGTGAGCGACCGGACTTTGGCGACGATGCGTTGACCCCGCCGGCGAATGACCACACGTTCGCAGGCCATGAGGTTCGCCGACCAGGACGGGTGCCTTTCCAGCCCCCAGTTCGCCCCGACCACCAGAAGGCCGTCCACGGTGGGCACGTATTGCACGGTCGCCGTGCGGGCCAGGCCCGTCTTGCGGCCCGACGTCGTGATCTGGACGTTCGGGAGGCCAAACAGGTCCAAGACACCGAGTCGCCCGTTGCTGACAAACCGGAGCATCGCCTCGAGGCGCTCGGCGACCCGGTGCCCGTTCAGGACCAACAAGCGATAGGCCGTCGGATTCCGGGCGACCCGCTGCAGCGGATTCATGGTCCGACCCTATGGTCCGCGGGCGTCCGGTCGATGAAATCACCGTGACGAGTCGGACTTGAAATGAATCGGTCGATTCACCCGGACCCGGTGTGTTTCGGGGGCTTCCCGTGGCATGGTGAGGTGACGATGAAGTCCGGCACCACCTTGATCGCGTGCGGCTCGCCCGTCGAGATTCCGGATGAGCCGGATTGGCCTCGCATGCGCGCCGAGACCGGCGCCCGGTTGCGCCCCGCGATGGGCGAGCACGGCGACGGCGCGCTGATCCTGCTGATGAACGGCCACGTCGGGTACGCGACCGGTGTCACCTGGCCGCTGCTGGATGCGGGCCTCTCGCACGTCGAGCGCCCGGTGACCGTCGTGCTGGCCGACGACCACACCCACACCTGTTCATGCCCTTCCGCGGCGCTGCCGCCGGGGATCCGCCGGTTCCCGAAGGCCACCTGCATGGGCCGGTATACCTCGAATTCGGTTCGGGCGTAGCACACTTCGCCAGCACCCTGTCCGGCCTGATCCCGGCCGGCGCGGCCATCGCGGTGGACGACCTGACCGGTGCGATGGGGCGGTCCGCGGCCTCCCTCTTTCCCGGTGGGCCGCCCTTGGATGCGACGACCGTGGTCGGCGCCGCGCAGCTGGTCAAGACGCGCGACGAGCTCTCCTGTCTGCGCCGCGCCTGCCGTATCACCGCTGGGGGCGATCTGGCGCCTGCCGCTGCTCACCTCCGGGCTGGAACTGGCGGCCGGTGACGTGCTGTGGACCGACATCAGCATCACCTACGCGGGCTACTGCTCGGACTTCGGGCCGCCGTGACTGGTCGGTGATCGTCCGTCGCCCTGCCAGCAGGACCAGTTCCATCGGTGGCGGACGATCCTGGATGCGGTGCTCGCGGTGACCAAGGCCGGCGCGACGTGCGGTGACCTGGCGCGCGCCGCGATCGCCGCGAACGGCGGCCGCGAGCCCTGGCTGCCGCACTTCTACCTCGGGCACGGGATCGGCACCTACCCGGCCGAGGCGCCGATGATCGGCACCGACCTCGGCGAGGAGTTCGACGACAACGTCGTCCTCGCGCCGGTGTGGTCCTGGTGCTCGGCCGGCAGGCCAACGTCCGATAGGTGACCGGCGCCCCGCAACTCTGGATCGCCGGGACGCGCCCGTTCGGGCCGGCCTGCGTCGTCGTGCGCGCCACCCGGGACATCTACCTCAACAGCACCGACGACGAGGGGGTGCCGGAGGAGATCGACCGCGACCACCTGTACGGGCTGGCGCGGAACCCCTACCGGGCGGCCGGAGAACCGTTGCCGCCGATGCCGGTGGCGTACGGGCTCGGACTCGGATTCGACCCGCCCGTCGTATCGGCGTCTCTTCGCGCCGCCGGCGAAGACGACATGCTCGAAGCCGGAATGGTTTTGGCGGTCACCGCATACGTGTGGGAAGACGGAGTCGGCGCGGTGATGCACCGTAACACCGTGCATGTCACCGACGGCGGCGCGGATGTGTTGACTGACACCGCCCGTTGGCCGACCTGAAACCACTTGTGTCACTGTGGCTTCAGTGGTCTCACCGTACCGGTTTCTGTCGGTACCCTCCGATAGCTTCGCGGTATGAGTTCCGATGGCGCCGCCGACCGTAAGGTGATCACGGCGGCGTTCGACGCGCTGGACGCCGCGATGGACCGTGTGGTGGAACTCGACTTCGACACCTTGACCACGCCGGAATGGCTGGCGTTCTTGGAGCGTTGCGAGGGGGTTCGCCGTCGGCTGCCGGTGCCGGAGCACCAGCTGATCAACAATCTGAGCCGCCAGGCCACCGCCGAAGAGTTGGGCGGCAGGCTATCTCATGCCATCGCGGAGAGGACGCTGATCAGCCGCAGCGAGGCGGCCCGGCGGATCAAAGAGGCCGGCGATCTGGGACCCCGCCGCGGGCTCACCGGCGAACCGTTACCGCCGATCCTGGCCGCGGCCGCCGCCGCGCAACGCGCGGGCACGCTGGGCGCCGGGCAGATCGCCGTGATCCGCAAGTTCTACCACCGACTCCCCGGTTGGGTTGACCAAGCCACTCGTGAACGGGCCGAGGTCGACTTGGCCACGAACGGCACGCAATATCGCCCCGAGCAACTTGCCGGGCTTGCCGAAACCCTGGCCGATTGCCTCAACCCCGACGGCAATTACACCGACAACGACCGTGCACGGCGGCGGGGTTTGACTCTCGGCCATCAGCAGGCCGACGGCATGAGCGAATTGCGGGGACTGATCAGCCCCGAACTGCGCGCCACCATCGAGGCCGTGTGGGCCAGACTGGCCGCGCCGGGTATGTGCAATCCCCTCGATGAGACGCCTTGCCTCGACGGCACACCCGCCCAGTAAGCGATCGATGCGGACGCGCGGTCGGCTGCACAGCGCCATCACGATGCGCTCAACGCCGCGCTGCGCGGCGTGTTGGCTTCCGGCGAGCTGGGACAGCACAACGGGCTGCCGGCCTCGATCATCGTCACCACCACCCTGGCCGAACTCGAAGCGGCGGCCGGGCGCGGCCTGACCGGCGGCGGCACGCTTCTGCCGATGAGCGACGTGATCCGCCTGGCCCGCCATGCCCATCACTACCTCGCCATCTTCGACAACGGCAAAGCCCTCGCGCTATACCACACGAAACGGCTGGCATCTCCAGGTCAGCGAATCGTGTTGTACGGCAGGGATCGTGGATGCTCGGCGCCCGGCTGCACCGTGCCCGGCTACTACAGCGAAGTGCACCACATCACCGACTACGCGAAATGCCGCACCACAGACGTCGATAACCTCACCTTCGCCTGCGGCCCACACCACCGGCTGCTGCGACCCGGCGGCTGGTGCACCCGCAAGAACGCCAAGGACGATACCGAGTGGATTCCTCCACCGCACCTAGATCGCGGGCAGCCACGCACCAACACTTTTCACCATCCCGAAAAGTTGCTGCACACCGACGATGGCGATGACGATGAGCCCTAGGTGAAGCCAGCTAGCCCACGCTCCCTCACCAGGTTTGTTCGGCGGCGCGCACCAGCATCTGGTTGACCGCCACCCTCCGGTCGCGCGTCACCATGTACGGCACCGCGTCGGCGATGTCCTCGGGGCGCAACATCGTCACGCCCGCGGATTGCCGTTCGACGGCCTCGCGCGACGGCGCCGAGAGATGGGAGAAGATCTCGGTGTCCACGGTCCCGGGTCCGACCACGCGGACGCGGACGCGTTTGCCCAGCACCTCCTGGCGAACACCCTCGCTGAACGCGTTGATCCCGAATTTCGTCAGCGAGTAGACGGCGTGACGTAGAGAACGCGCCACACGTTGACGGACACCATGTCGTCTCAGTCCTGCAGGCGTGCCTCGGCCGCCGGCCCGGATTGCATCAGTCCGGCGTTGTTGACCACCGTGTCGAGGCGCCCGAGTTCGGCAACCGTGCGCTCCACCGAGGCGGCGACCTGTTCGGCATCGGTGACGTCTGCCGCGACGACGAGCGCGGCGCCCCCGGCGGATTCGACGTCCGCCTTGAGGCCGGCGAGCCGGTCGGCCCGTCGGGCAAGCAGGGCCACGGCTGCGCCGTGCGCGGCAAGCGCTTTGGCCGTCGCGCCCCCGATGCCGCTGCTGGCGCCGGTGATCATAGCTACGGTGTGTTCGAGCGTCCCCCCTCTTGGGCCCAGTATCTCGCGCATCGCGTACCCGGTGTCCTCGCTCAGGTCTGGTGCGCCACGCTCGAACACCGCCGGTTTGCGGTCCTCCCGCCACGAGGGCCCCAACACCGAGCGCTGGCCTTCGCGGTGATCGGTGACGAAGCGGTACACCCCGCGGTCCCAGAGTGGCTGGTCGCCGACCACGCCGATCGCCGTGGCGCTTTTGGCCGCCGACACGCCGGCCTCCCGCAGGCGGTGTGCGAGCCGATACGTCGACGAATTGTCGTGAGCCCGGACCCGGATCCTGGGCGCACCTTCGACGAGTTCGCGGCCCTGGCCGAACTGGCCGGTCACCTGGGCATCGAGACGTTCGTGGAGCCCGTGCCCGGGCTCACCGTCGGTGACCTGCCCACCGCACTGGCGGCCCGCGAGCATGTAGCGCGCCGGACTTCCGATCGCTGATCGACACCATGCACCTCGCGCGCTCCGGTTCCGGCGCCGCGGAGCTTTCGGCCATCGACCTGAGCGGATGGTCCCCCGCGACGTCGTCATCGAGATCGAAGTACCCAGGCGATCGCTCGCGCTGGCCGGGGTGAGCCCTATCGCGCGCCGGCTGCTGTCGGAGGCTCAGCTGGGGTAGCGCCGCGGTAGGCCGGCGGCGCGATAGATCGCGTCGATGACGGTCATGTTCTCGATCGCGTCCGTGGGGGTCGTCTTCACCGGCCCGCCCCGGAGCACCGCCGCGGCGAAGGCGTCGAGCTGATAGGCGTAGGACGCGCGGCGGGCGAAGTGCTCCACGCGCCGGCCGTCCGGGGAATGGACCGACAGCCGGTTGATCAGGGACGGCAACACGGGGTTGAGGACCCGGAGCTCCCCGTGTTCGCCCACCACGCGGGCGCTGATCTGCAGCAGCCGCGACGACCACATCGAGCAGCGGATGCGGCCGGTGTGCCCCCCGTCGAACACGACCTCAGCCGTCATCGCGCGGTCGACCCGGGGGTTCCGCGTCTTCGCCCGCGCCCAGATCACCTCCGGCGTCGAACCGCCGAACGTGCGAACCATGTGGACCGCGTAACAGCCCGCGTCCATCGTGGCACCACCGGCGAGCGAGTAGTTATACCGGATGTCGGAGAACTTTGGCAGCGGGAAGCACATGGCGGCCTCCACGCGCAGGAGCCTGCCCAGCTCACCGGAGGCGATGATCTCCTCGGCGCGCAGAGTCAGCGGGTGGTAGCGATAGTGGAAGGCCTCCATCACGACCCGATCGGAATCCTCGGCTAGGCCGGCGATTTCGCGGGCCTCGGCTGCGTTCGCGGTGAAGGGCTTTTCGCACAGCACGTGCTTGCCGGCGGCGATCGCGGCGCGGGTCCACCGGCCGTGCAAGCCGTTGGGCAACGGGTTGTAGATCGCGTCGATGCCGGGATCGGCGATCAGCGCCTCGTAGCTGTCGTGCACCCGGTCGATGCCGTGCTTGCCGGCGAACGCCCGGGCGCGCGACGCGTCGCGTGCGGCCACCGCCGCCACGGTCACCTCGTTGTTGTCCTTTGCCGGATTGACGAGCGCCAAGGGTGCGATGCGGGCCGCGCCCAGGATGCCCATCCGCAGTTGCCCAGACACGGAGCCGACGCTAGCACCTCAGGCGGCGCCCCCGGCGGGGTCGCGACGCGCGAATCGCGGCGCGTGCTCCGGCAAGACACCAACCCCGATGAAGTACGCCGGCACGACCGACAGCCAAGGCAACCGCTGCACCACGCCGAGCAGGGCTGCGGGCGGGGTGGGGTCCTCACCGCGCAGCAGCGGGCCGAGCAACCCCCGGTGCAGGACTCGCTGCACCGCCTGCGTCAGGGCGGCGGGGAACAAACGGCGGCGACGCACCCGCGCCAGGTCGCGTCCCGTGACACGGCGCCGGCGCAGCGGGCCGGCCAGCAGGGTCGCGGCGGCGACGGCGTCCTGGACGGCGAGGTTGATGCCGACGCCGCCCAGCGGGGACATCGCGTGGGCCGCGTCGCCGATGCACAGCAGGCCGTCGGTGTGCCAGCGACGCAGCCGATCCACCCGGACGTCGAGGTGTTTGACCTCGTCCATGGACGCCAGCGCCGCCACCGACGCCGTCATGTCCGGGAGCAGTTCCCCGACATCGCGCCGGAACGCCTCGATGCCCCGCGCGCGCAGTTCCCCGTCCGTGCCCTTGGGGCCGATATACGCGATCTGGTAATACCCTTCGCGCGGGATGACGCCCAGCGCCTTGCCCGGGCCGACGCGCGGCAGGAAGGAGTATTCCGTGTCCTCCTTGTGCGGCAGCCTGAACCACCACACGTCGAACTTCACCGGGAACTCGCGCGTCTTCAGGCCGGCCTCGCGCCGAACCACCGACCAGCGCCCGTCGCAGGCCACGGTCAGCGCTGCCCGCAACTCGCCGGGGCCGCCGGGTCCGCGATAGCGCACCCCGGTCACCCGGTCGCCCTCGCGTAGTAACCCCGTCACCTCGGCGTTCATTCGCAGCGTGAAGTTCGGCTCGGCCTGGGCGGCGTCGGCGAGCAGCTTCAACAGGTCCCACTGCGGGACCATCGCGACGAAGGGGTGCGGCTGGCGCAGCCGGCCGAAGTCGACGTAGGTCACCGAGCGCCCGTCGGCCTCGAGCGTCGCCGTGTGCACCTCGGTGTGCGGCAGCGCCGCGAACCGCTCCCACAGACCCAGCTCGTCGAGCAGCCGCATGGTGGTGGGATGCACCGTGTCCCCGCGAAAGTCGCGCAGGAAGTCGCCGTGCTTCTCCAGCAGCGTGACCTCCACGCCGGCGCGCGCCAGCAGCAACCCGAGCACCATCCCGGCCGGGCCGCCCCCGACGATCGCGCATGTGGTCGTCTCACCCATCAGCGCTCAGCATAGGGCGGCCAGCTTCGTGCGGGTCGGTCAGCCGCGCGCCGGGAGGACATGGTCGGCGAGCCGGTCGGTGGACAGGCACAGCGAGCAGACGTGGGCGCCGTGGGTTTCGCAGGCCAGCACGTCGGGGCGCTCGTAGTCGTGATGGCAGACATGGCATTTCAACGGGCTCGCGGACGGGTTGCCGTACTCGTCGAACATCGGCAGGTCGATGCCGTCGTCGGTGCGGCGCAGGTAGTACTTCCCCTTCGTCGCGACGGCGATCACCGGCGGCATCACCAGCGCGACGACGATCGCCACCAACGGCGAGTAGGGACGCAGCGCGGGGCCCAGGCCGCCGAAGAACGCGACGATCGACAAGCCCGCCGCCAGGATCAGCGAGCCGAACCCGACCGGATTGACGGCATAAAGCATGCCGCGGCGGAACTCGGGCCGCTTCGGCGACAGCTTGAGCAGGTACTTGTTGATCACGATGTCCGACGCGACAGCCACCACCCAGGCCATCCCACAGTTCGCGTAGAAACCCAGGATCGTGTTGAGGACGTCGAACATGTCGGCCTCCATCATGATCAGCGCGATCGCCAGGTTGACGCCGAGGAACACGACGCGGCCGGGGTAACGCTTAGTGACGCGGGTGAACGAGTTCGTCCACGCCAGCGAACCGGAATAGGCGTTGGTGACGTTGATCTTTAGCTGGCTCAGCACCACGAGGATGACCGCCAGCGTCAGCGCGAGCCACCCGGGCATGAAGTTGCGGTACACCAGGAGGAACTGGTGCACGGGCTGGTTGGCGATCGCCGTGGAGCCTGCGACCTCCGAGATGAGGTACACGGCCAGAAACAGCCCGATGATCTGTTTGGCGGCCCCGAACACCACCCAGCCGGGGCCGGCCAGCAACATCCAGGTCCACCAGCTCCGGGAGTTGGCGGGAGTCCGCGGCGGCATGAAGCGCAGGTAATCGATCTGCTCGGCGATTTGGGCGATGAGGGACAGGCAAACTCCGGCCGCCAATAGTGTTGGCCCGATGTTCATTTCGCTGTTACCCGCCTGGCCGCCATAGGCGAAGAACCGCCCGATCGAGTGTGGGTGGCTCACGAGGAGGTAGGCGAAGGGCAACACCATCAGCACCAGCCATAGCGGTGTGGTCCAAAGTTGCAGCTGGGAAAGCACTTTCATGCCGTAGATCACTAGCGGGAAGATGAGCAGCGTGGATGCGGCGTAGCCCAGCCAGAGCGGGACGTGCAGCCCCAGTTTGAGGCCCTGCGCCATGATCGAGCCCTCGAGCGCGAAGAAGATGAACGTGAACGTCGCGAAGATGACGTTGGTGACCACCGAGCCGTAGTAACCGAACCCGCTGCCGCGGGTGATCAGGTCCAGGTCGACGTTGTAGCGCGCCGCGTAGTACGCCAGCGGCAACCCGGTCAGAAAGATGACGGCGGCGAAGATCCCGATGCCGCACAAGGCATTCCCCGTACCGTAGGAGATGCCGACGTTCGCGCCGATCGCGAAGTCGGCAAGGTAGGCGATGCCGCCGAGGGCGGAGATGCCCACCACTGCCGTGGACCATCGCCGGTAGCTGCGGGGCGCGAAGCGCAGCGTGTAGTCCTCGAGCGTCTCCCTGGTGGCAGTCATCGTGTCGAGATCGGCTTCTCCTATCGAGGAGGCCGCCGAAGCCCGAGGCGAACCCTGAGCCGAATCCTGATTACCCGTCTCGGTTTCCGGCGTCACATCAACCCCCTGCGGCGAAATCCAGGGAACTCCCCCTGGCGGCACCAGCCGAAGATAGCCGATCGGGGTTGCGGGCCGGTGACGCCGGGTTTCGGACGGCTTGCGGCGGCGTCCCGACGCCGGTTCGCCGCCGAGATCGCACACGATTCCCGAGACGGGCGCGATCGGATTGATAAGCTAGGGCCGCCGCGGGTCGCGGGCGAACGCCTCCAGGTCGGCGTCGAAGACTGACACGGGCTGGGTGAGCACGCCGTTCTCCTCGACGTAGCGGTCCCACAACGCGAGCAACTCGGCGAGCTTCTCCGGGTTCCTGGCGGCTTGGTCCTCGATCTCGCCGGGGTCGCGGGACAGGTCGTAGAGCTGCCACGTGCCCGCCCCGTAGGGCGCGGGCAGGTGCAGCGCCTTCCAATCGCCCTGGCGAATCGCGCGACGGCCGAACAACTCCCAGCCGGTGCCGGTTTCGGCGTCGTGCACGGCCGCGCGGTCCCCGGACAGATAGGGCACCAGCGAACGGCCACGCATGGGCTCAATCTCGCGGTCCCGGTAGGACGTGCCGGGGTGCGCGACCCCGGCGAGCTCGAGGAGCGTTGGGGCGACGTCCATGACGGTGGTGAAGGCCGTGCCGATAGCGCCCTGCCGGGCGAATCCCGGCCACGTGATGAATCCGGTCACCCGGATGCCGCCCTCGGTGGTGAATGCCTTGTGCAAGCGTGACGGCGCGGTGGCGGCCTGCGCCCAGCGCGGCCCGTACCAGCAGAACGACGTGGGCCCACCGAGGTTGTCGAGGCTGTTGTCGCAGTTCTCTTCGATCCGCTTGGCGATCTCGGGGCCGCGCAACGGCATCGCCTCGACGATCGCGCCCTCCGCACCGTTGTCGGAAAGGAAGATCACCACCGTGTCGTCGAGTTCCCCCGTCTCGGTGAGGTAGTCGAGCACCCGCCCGACGTTGTGGTCCATCCTGTCCACCATCGCGGCGTAGACCTCCATGGTGCGGGCGGACCACGCCCGTTCGTCGGCGCTCATGTCGGCCCACTCCGGCGCGCCGTCGGCGACCACGGGATGCGCGGTGACGCCGGGCGGGCACAGGCCCATCCTCGCGAGCGCCGCCAACCGCTCCTCGCGCAGGGCGTCCGGTCCGGCGTCGTAGCGGCCCCGGTAGGTGGCGATGGTCTCCGCCGGCGCCTGCAGCGGCCAGTGCGGGGCCTGGAAGGGCAGATACGCGAAGAACGGCCGGTCGTCGCCGTCGGCCCGCTCGCGGAAGTAGCGCAGCAGCGTGTCGGTGTAGGAGTCCGACGAGTAGAAGTCGGCGCCGACCGTGACGAACCGGTCGTCCTCGGTGTACAGCGTCGGAACGGGCGAAAATCCGCCACCCTCTTCGGTGCCATAGTGGCTGGCGCCGGCCGGCAGCAGGGCGAACGAACGCTCGAATCCCCTTGCCCACGGCGATGTTTCGATCGTGGCGCCCAGGTGCCACTTGCCCGACATCAGCGTCAGGTAGCCGGCGTCGCGCAGCAGCTCGGGTAGCGCCACCACCCGGTCGTTGAGGTACCCCTCGTACCCGGGCGCTCCCCGGAACCCGGGGACAGCGACCTCGAGCATGGTGCCGATGCCGGCCACGTGGTGATCCGTGCCGGTCAGCAGCATCGCCCGGGTGGGTGAGCAGGCGGGCGCGGAATGGAAGTCGGTCAGCCGGATCCCCGCGTACGCCAGCCGGTCGAGATTGGGCGTGTGGATTTCGCCGCCGAAGGCGCCGAGATCGGAGAACCCGAGATCGTCCGCCACTATCACCAAGAAGTTAGGCCGCTTCACGCTGATGCATCCTGTCAGGTCGGCGGGGGCGGCCGCCCGGCGGGAGCCGGCACCGATAGTGTCGAGGCATCCGCCCATCGAGCGCCATTGCGGCTCGCGACGCCGAAGGGGACCACGAATGCTGGCACAGTTCGGGATGTCCGTTCCGTTGATCGCCGCCCCGATGTCGGGCGGACCCACCACCCCGGCCATGGTCTCGGCCGCGACACAAGCGGGCGCCCTCGGCATGCTCGCCGCGGGTTACAAGACCGTGGAGGCCGTCGAGGCGGAGATCAAAACCGTTCGCGCGCAAGGTAACCCGTTCGGCATCAACCTGTTCGCGCCCAATCCCCTTCCCGTGGACCGGGACGCCTACCGCGTGTACGCTGCCACCATCCAGAAGGAAGCCGACCAGTTCGGCCTGGCGCTGCCGGCCGAGCCGGTCGAGGACACCGACAAGTTCGACGAGAAGATCGCGCTGCTGCTCGATGACCCGGTGCCGATGGTGTCGTTCACGTTCGGCATACCTCCGCGCGATGTCATCGCAGCGCTGCAGCGGGCCGACAGCGTCGTCGTGCAGACGGTGACGAACGCCGACGAGGCGGCGCTGGCCCACGCCGCCGGTGTCGACATGCTGGCCGTGCAGGCAGCCGCCGCCGGCGGGCATTCGGGAACGCTGGCTCCGCGCACGTCGTGGGAGTTTCCGGCGCCGGTGCCCGTCGTCGACCTCGTCAGGCGGGTCGCCGCCGCGGTTCCGCTGCCCATCCTGGCCGCCGGCGGACTCGCCACTCCCCGCGCGGTGGCCGACGTGATCGGGGCCGGGGCCGCGGCCGCGGTCGTGGGGACGGTCCTGTTGCGCGCTGACGAGAGCGGCGCGTCGGCCACCCACCGGTCGGCGCTCGCCGATCCCGCGTTTACCGAAACGGTGATCACCCACTCGTTCACCGGCCGTCCGGCCCGCGGGCTGCGGAACGCGTTCATCGTCGCGCACGAGTCGCAGGCGCCGCTGGGGTACCCGGCGATCCACCACCTGACCAGCCCCCTGCGCAAGGCGGCCGCGGCGGCCGGCAGGCCCGAGTACGTGCATCTGTGGGCGGGCACCGGTTACCGGCAGGCGACGGCCGAGCCGGCGGCCGACATCCTGCGGCGGCTGGCCGCCGACCTCTGATCGGCGGCCGGGCGCGGGGTCAGTTGCTCAGGTAGAGATACCAGAGGCCGTCGGGGTGCTGAACGCAGGAGAAATGGGTCCAGGTCCCCGGGTGGTCCACCTCGACGTGCGGGCCGTCCACCACGCAAGCTGCCTCAGTCGAATAGTTGCCCTCGACCAGAATCTCGTCGGCGTTGCTGACGCCCACCCCGGTG
Organism: Mycobacterium sp. 050134; assembly: GCF_036409085.1. NCBI lineage: Bacteria > Bacillati > Actinomycetota > Actinomycetes > Mycobacteriales > Mycobacteriaceae > Mycobacterium > Mycobacterium sp. 050134. Next base: position 130,201 of record NZ_JAZGLV010000012.1, on the reverse strand, counting down.
GTCACGAGCCCGCAAAACGCCAGCGCACCAGCGGCAATAATCTTTCTCACGTCGACCCCTCCAGTTCCTGGCGGCCCGTGTGGGCTACCCGCCGGCACGTTGCTGGCTGCTCGACGCTAGCGAGCGGCGGTGAGTCCCGCAGCGAAACGCGGAGAACGTTTGCACTCACATAACATCCCGGTCGCCACATCCGGGTCTTCGAGGTGGGTGGTTGAGCAGCGGTTGGACCCGCCGGTGCTACGGAAACCGACGGGGCCGAAGTGTGGCGGCGCCCGGGACGAGGCGGCGAACGCCGCCCGCGACGACCACATCGATACTGCTCAGCGGCATGCGGTAATGGTGGTCGGTACCGGTCGGCGGCGGTAAGGCGGAGCGCGGTGCCACGGAAACCTGGGATGCGCATGCTAGCGTGACGTAGCATTTCGGTGCTTTTGGGGTTCGCGACGCGGGAGTGTGATCGATGGTGACCACGGGCGGCACGGCAGCACCCGCCTACGGGCGGCCGCCGCTGACCATTCGGGTCGGCGACCAGGCCTACACCGCACAGGATAGCGACGCGCCGATCACCATCGGCCGCGAATTTCCGGCGCAGGTGCGCATCAACGACGACCGCATCTCCCGCACCCATGTCCGCGTGGACAGCGCACCGAGCGGTTGGGTCGCCGTCGACCAGAGTAGGAACGGTGTCTTCGTCGACGGCATTCGACAGTCCATGATTCCGATTCGGGACAACATGACGATTCATCTGGGCAACCCCCGGGGCATCCCGGTCGGCTTCTCGTTCGCCGCTTCGGCGGCGCCCGAGCACGGGACCGACGGCCGCGCGGGAGGCGCCGACGACGAGGACAGCGAACGCACGCTCGACACCGTCGACGTCGGCATCGCCCGCGCCGGCGCCGCGGTGGCCGCGCGACGCGAGGAACTCAAGCTCACCCAGCGCTACCTGGCGCGCAGCGGGATCGTGAACGCCGGCGCGCTGATCGACTTTGAGAAGGGCCGGCGCTGGCCCCGCAAGGCGACGCTCGCCAGGCTCGAGGATGCGTTGCAGTGGCCGCACGGCACCATCGCCCGGATCCGCCGCGAACAGGCCGACGCCAGCGGCGAGGACACCGTCGTCATGACCAACACGGTGCGCGCCCCCCTGCTCGCCGAGGCCGTCGAGGTCGCGCTGACGACGATCGCCACGGCGATCGAGTCGTTGCCCGACACCACCGACCCGGCCTTCAGCCAGCGCGCCGGCGCGATCCTCGCCGACTTGCGCAGGCTCGAGGGCGTCGCCGCAGGGGCGGCGCGCACCGCCAAGGGCGCACCCGAGGTCGCCTTGGTGCTCAGCGCCGTTCGGCGCAGTTACAAAGACCTGATGCTGCGAGCGGCGCGAGCCCCCGGCGCGACCCTGGGCCAGCGGCTGTACGCCGCCCGGTACCGCGCCGAGCTGACCGCCGAAGAACTGGCCAACGCGGCGGGCGTGCCGGTCGACGTGATCACCGCAGCCGAGGCCGAGGTGCCGCTCGATGCCGAGACTGTGGCCGCGTTGTCGGCCGCGCTGAGTTCGCTGACCCGTCGCTGAGGGCCGGCTCAGAACTCGAAGCGATTGAGCACGTCGTAGCTGCGCGACGGGGTGACCCACATCAGCCGGTAGATCCAGCGCACCGCGGTGCTGGGGATCCGCTGGTAGCCGGCCAGGGTCGGTGTCTGCTCGGCCAGACGCAGCCTCGCGTTCCACGCTTGGATCTCGCGGGCGTCGCGGATGCCCCACTTGATGATGCCCCGCGTGAACAGCTTGGACATCAGCGGCGCCAGCGCCGTGAGGGTGTCGAATTGCATTTCGCCACAATCGAACCTGTCGGTGACGCGCTGGAACAGCTGTCGGACCTCGCCTTCCGTCAGGTACATGACCAGGCCTTCGGCGGCGAGGAGGGTCGGGCGCACGGTGGGAACCTCCTCGAGCCATCCGGGCTCGGTCACCGACGAGCCGATCATCCGGTATTGCTCGGTGTCCTGGTAGAGCCGTCGGCGCAGCTCGACGACGGCGGGCTGGTCGACGTCGAACCACAGCACCGACGGCGGCACCTCGAGGCGGAACGCGCGGCCGTCCAGCCCGCACCCGAGGTGCAGCACCACGGCATCGGGATGCCGACGCAGGAAGTCCGCACACCAGTCGTCGAGCTGCCGGGCCCGCAACGCGACCAGGTACTGGTTCGACCACGGCAGGGAGCTCCGCCGAATTCGGTTGAAGTCATAGTCGATCCGGTCCACCGCCTCGGCCGCCGCATGGTCGCCCAGGATCGGGTGTGGCGAGCGGCTCTCGTACGCACGCAGGTAGAGCGTGACGAGGTTGGTCCACTCCACCGAACCCCAGCGGACCGAACTGAAGTCAACCTTGGCCGCCGTCATCGGTCAGAACGCCTCCGGATCCCGCTGCACGTCCACCGGCACCGGGTGGCGGTAGAGGCGAGAGGCGTTCTCCCAGGTGAACTTTCGGATCGCGTCCGGCGGCAGGTCGCCGATCTGCTGGTGGATCGTTTCCTGCGTGTGCGGCCACGTCGAATCGCAGTGCGGGTAGTCGGCCTCGAGCATGATGTTGTCGATGCCGATGCGTTCGCGCTGGACGAACGACGACTTGTCCTCCACGGCACAGAACCAGAAGTTACGGGTGAACACCTCAGCCGGCGTGAGGGTTTCGCCGAACGCCTGCCAGGTGCCGTACATCTCGTGGTAGCTGAGCATGTGGTCGAGGCGGTCGAGCAGCCCTGCGACCCAGCCGATTCCGCCCTCGGAGAGGCAGATCTTGAGGTCGGGGAACCTGCTGGGCAGACCGGAATACAGCCAGTCGACCGCCGCGGATATGGCATAGGCGAAGAAGAGCACGCCCTGCACGTCCGGCGGTGCGTCCTCGGTGGTGGACGGCGACGACCCCGACGACCCGATGTGCAGGTTGACGACGGTGCCGGTCTCGGCGCAGGCGGCCATCATCGGGTCCCAGTGCCCGGAGTGGATGCTAGGCAGGCCCAACAGCGCCGGGTTCTCGCTGAAAGTGACGGCGTGGAAGCCGCGTTCGGCGTTCTCGCGGATCATCGCGGCGGCGAGCTCGGCGTCCAGCAGCCACGGCAGCTGGCACGGGATGATGCGCTGCGGGTACGACCCGGCCCAGACCTCGAGGTGCCAATCGTTCCAGGCGCGGACCGAGGCCAACGCCAGGTCGCGATCGGTGGTCACCTGCTGCAGCCGCTGGCCCGCGAATCCCGGAAGGAAGGAGGGGAAATTCAGCGACGCGTAGACGCCGTTGAGGTCCATGTCCTTGACGCGATCGTGGATGTCCCAAGCGCCGCGGCGCATCTCGTCGAACCGGACCGGTTCGAACCCGTACTCCGATACCGGGCGCCCCACCACGGCGTTGAACCCGACGTTGGGCAGTTCCCGCCCGTCGTAGACCCAGGTCTGTCCCCCGCCGTCGGTGTCGACGACCTTGGGTGCGCGGTCGGCGAAGCGGCGCGGCAGCCGCCCGGTGAAGGTGTCCGGCGGCTCGACGATGTGATCGTCGACCGAGATCACGGTGTAGCGGCGCGGCGCGCGGGGCGGGTCGGGCAGGAAGGTGACCGAACGGTCTGAGCCGGTCCTGGCGGTGGTGAAGTCCAGGTTCGCCGCCAGTTCGTCGATCGATTTCATCGGCCAAACTCCTTGCCTGTCAGGGTCGTCGAGGGCGCTCCGGGCGAAGTTCAGTTGAGCACATCGGGGCCTGCCTTGATGGTCATCCGGGCCGCCCCCGCCCAGTAGACGTCGGCGGCGCGTTCGAGGAGCGACCGCTGCATGCCCGCCATGTCCGCCCAATTCATGGCGACCGGTTCTCGTCCGGTCAGCATGACGTCGTAGGCCAGCTTGCATACCCGCTCGATCGACGCCGCGCGGTAGACGGCCTCGGGGAGGGTGCGGCCGGTCGCGATGACGCCGTGGTTGGCGAGGATCGTCAGGTTCGCGCCGCCGATGCGCCCCGCCAGTTCCGCCGCGCGGGCCGCGCTGTCGACCTCGCCTTCGTAGCTGCCGACGAGGCAGAGGTCGTCGAGGAACAGCGAGCCGGTTTGGTGCAGGAGCTCCGGCAGCCGCCCCAGCGCGGCGAGCACGCACACGTGATACGGGTGGTTGTGGATGACGACGCGGGCGTCGTCGCGGACCCGGTGCAACTCGGTGTGGATGTGGATCGCCGGGGTAACGTCCCAGCGGCCGCGGACCACCCGGGCGGCACTGTCCACCACGCAGATGTCCGATGCGGTGATCTCCTGCCACCACAGGCCCCAGGGGTTGACGAACATGTCCGTCTGCCCCTCGGGTTGCCAGGTGATGTGTCCGGCCATGTTTTCGGAGAATCCGGTGGCGGCCAGGTGGCGGAAGGCGATGGCGAGCGCCTGCTGATGGGACAGTTCGACCCCGATCGGGGGGACCACCGACGGCGCCCAGACCTCGAGTCCGCCGCGGCGCGCGTCAGGGGAGTTCATGCCCGGTCCTCACTGTGATGTCCTCGCGGAGTTTGCCTTTGGCGACCTTGCCGCCCGACGACCGCGGGATCTCGTCGACGACGATCAGCCGTTCGGGCAGCAGTTCCTTGGAAACGCCCAGAGCCAGCAGGTGTTCGACGAGTCCGGGCAGGTCGACGGTGTGGGCCTCGGCGAGTTCGGCGTACACGCAGACCTTTTCGCCGAACACCGGGTCGGGCATGGCGACCGCCGCCGCCAGCGCGATCGCGGGGTGGGTCATGACGGCGTCTTCGACCTGGCTCGCGCTGATGTTCTTGCCGCCGCGCAGGACGAAATCGGAGGTTCGGCCGGTGACCGTGAGGTAACCCTCGGCGTCGATCTCGCAGACGTCGCCCATGCGCATCCATCCGTCTTGGGTGAACAGCTTGTCGTGATCCGTCCCGCCGAGGTAGCCGAGGCTGGTGGCCGGCCCGCGGCAGGCGGGCTGGCCACGGCCCGTCTCGGTGACGTCCCGGTCGCCGTCGAAGAGCCGGACGGCCATTTCGGGAACGATCCGGCCGCCGGTGCGCAGGCGACGTTCGCGGGTGTCGGCGAGCGTGGTCGCGCTGAGCATTCCGGTCTCGTTGGACCCGTAGAACTGCAGGATCGTCGCGCCCGTGAGGTCCTCGAACTCGGCGGCCGGTCGATACGGCAACGCCTCGCCGCCGGCGAAGACCACGCGCAGCGAACTCAGGTCGTACTCGCGACTGGCGGGGTCCGCCATCAACATGGTCAGTTGCGTGCTGACGCAGCACAACACGCTGACCCGGTGCCGGGCTATCGCCTCGCAGGCCGCCTTCGCGCTGAACCGCTCCAGGATCACCGCGGTGGCGCCGAGGTGGATGGGCGTGGTGTGGCTGGTCCAGATGCCGAAGCCGAACGGCGTGGGGATCACCGGCAGGAAGACGTCGTCGGGGGTGAGCGCCCCGTTGGCGACTGCCTTCTGATGGAAGTAGTGCCAACGGTTCTGCGTGTGCACGACGCACTTGGGCAGCCCGGTCGTGCCGGAGGTGGAGTTGATGAGAAAGACGTCGTCGGGGCCGAGCCGGGATCCGCCCGCCGGTGGGCGCGGCGCTGGGCCGGTGTTCAGGCTCGGGCCGGCCGGGCCGGGGCCCAGGACCAGCGCCGCCACGGGCGTGCCCGCCAGGGCCTGCGCGGCGGCGGCGGCGCGCGGTTCGTCGCTGACGAGCATCGCGGGTTGCGCACCGCGCAGTATCGCGGTGACCTCCCGGACGCCCGCCCGCGCGCCGATGCCGACGACGACGACGCCGCATCGCTCGATGGCCACGAACAGCACGTGGATGGCGGCGGCATCGCCGTGCCACACGGCGATTCGGTCACCGCGCCGCACGCCCGCGCCGGCGAGCTGCCCCGCCAGCCGGGTCGCAGCGCCGTCGAACTGGGACCAGGTCAGCCCGGCGCCGGGGTGGTCGACGTAGGCCAGGCGGTCCGGGGATCGTTCGGCGTTGCGGCGCACGGCGTCCGACAGCGTCGAATCGGACCACCAGCCCCGGGCGCGAAAGCCGGCCGCGTCCTCGTCGGTGAATGCCGGCGAGCCCTCGATGTCCAGCGCATGGGCGCCCATCACCAAATGATAGGGAACCGCGCCCGGCCCGGTCAGGGGCACGCGCCGGCTAATCGCCTACGGGTTGCCCGACCCGGGGGCGGGGTGCGGCTGGTTGTTGACGTTGCCCGGGTGGGGATGGGGCCGAGAGCCGGGGCAGGTGACGTTGCGGATGCATCCGCAGTTGAGCCCGATTACGCAACCACCGCCACCGACGGGCTGCACGGGCAGGGCCCCACCCGGCTGCGACGGGGGCGCGGGCGTCACGTGCGATGACCCGTCGGCGGACAACGATGCGGTGGCGCCGGCGGGCGGGGCACCGACCGACAGAAGGAGCGTCGCGCCACCACACAGCGCGGCCGCCGTCCTGAGTACCCGGTGCGTCATGGTTCCCACTTTAGTTGGCCCGACGGGCCCGCGGTGGACGCCTCGCGCGACTCCAAGAACTTACAAAGAATCCTCCAAGGCCGGTGCCAGACACAGATACGTGCCGATGACCGCGGTTTTTGGGATCGGTAGCGAGGCGAGCCCCTTCAACTTGCCTGACGACCGCGATCACTCGAACTGGGACTCGAACTGGGACTCAAACTGGGAAAGGTGCGTGAATGAAAACCAAGGTCGTCGTGCTGTTGGCCGGCGGGATGGTCGCTCTCCTGTTGCTGGCGCGCTATGTCGCGCTGAGAGGCTCGGGCCTGCCGGTGGGATGGATGCTCTACCTCGGGCTGCCGATCACGGCGTCGGGCGTGTTGTTCGCGCTGCGGCTGGTCAACCTCGGCGCCGGGTGGGGCCCCGGCCCCGGTCGCACGGCCGACGACTCGCCGGCGGCCGCGCCCGCACCGTCCGAGCGCCTGCGGGAGCTCGACGACCTACACGCCAAAGGCCTGCTCTCCGACGCCGAGTACAGCGCGCGGCGCCTGCGCATCATCGCCGGGATGTGACGTCAATCCGCGTCGTGGGCGGCAGGCCGGCCCCCGCGGGGACTCGCCCCTAACGCGGTTGCGACCGAGAATGAGTTCCGGGCTGAAATCGAAGGGGTGTGGGCGATGAGCGGCGCGGAAGTCACCCGGCTGTTGGAACGTCACCGATCGTCGGGGCGGCCGTTCAGCGCCGACGGGATTGGGTCGTTCGTGCTCGACGAAGGCGAGCGCGACTCCCCCGCCGTTGTGTGTGTGCACGGCGTCCCCGCCTCCGCCTACCTGTACCGCAAGGTGGTACCGGAATTGGCCGCCCGAGGCCTGCGCGGCGTCGCGGCCGACCTGCCCGGACTCGGGCTCGCCGAACGGCCCGCCGACGGCGACTACACCTGGACGGGCCTGGGCCGGTGGCTGCTCTCGGCGGTCAACGCTCTGGATCTCGACCGTTTTCACCTCGTGGTGCACGACATCGGCGGGCCCGTCGGACTGGAGGTCGCGGCCGCGGCACCCGAGCGGGTGCTGTCGCTGACCTTGCTGAACACCATCATCGAGGTCGAGTCCTTCCACCGGCCGTGGCCCATGGAGCCGTTCGCGCATCGGGGCGTTGGCGAGGCGTGGCTGGCGTCGATGCACGTGCCGGGCACGTTCGCCTCGATCATGCGGCTGGTCGGGGTCAGCGGCCGCGTACCGGCCGCCGAGCTCGCGTGCTGGCCGCCGCTCCTGTTCGGCGACGACGGCGGGCGGGCGTTTCTGAAGATCATGCGCGGCTTCGAACTCACGGCCGCCAAGCAGCGACGCTATGTGGGCGCGGTCCGCGACACGCCGTACCCCGTGCAGGTCGTGTGGGGCGCCCGGGACACGATGTTGCCATGGCGCCGCTATGGCGTCCAGGCGCAGCGCGCGGCGGGGGTTCGGGACCCGATCCTGTTGCCCGCCAAACACTTTCTGCAGGAAGACTGCCCCGCGGAGATCGCCGCGGCGGTCCATCGCCTCGCGACCGGCGGTCACTCGGACGGCTAGTGTCATGAGTCATTGGTTCTGGTGCTGCCTTCGCTCCTGTTTCCGAGCGTGGGCCCTATGGAGGAAAAGTGTTTGGAAATGTGTACTTTTCCCCCACGTTCGACGTGTTCACAGCGGGATGCACGGCCGAAGATGCTGGTGCACTCTTAACGACTCACGACACTAGCTGTGCTGCCCAGGGAGGTTGTCCCGTTCGGTATCGGTGCGGTGCTGGAGGTGCGCCGCGGCCTCACACCTTCCTAGCAAGAGGATCTCAACTCGCCAAGAGGTCTCGCGCGCGTAGCGCCAGCCAGAACTCGGCGATGGCCGCGGTGTCGCCGACGCGTCGTCCGGTGAGTTCCTCGATCCGCTGTATCCGGTAGACGACGGTCTGGCGGTGGATGCCGAGCTCTTTCGCGGTCTGCACCAACGACCGTTCCCGATGCAGATACGTGTCGAGCGTGAAGACCATGTCACTGGCGTGTGCGCTGTCGTAGGCGAGCAGGCGGCCAAGCACCCGGTCGACCACGACGCGCGCCTCGTCCGGATCGCGCAGCACCGGGAAGATTGTCGCGTCGGCGAAGCGCGTAACGCTGCTCGAGGTTGTCACGGCCACCCGCACCGCCCATGTCGCCTCGCGTACCGCGGCAGGAGCACGGGACGGCAGCAGCAGCGGATCGCTGACACCGAAGATCGCCTCACCACCGAGACGCTGGTCCAGCACCTCGAGGGTGCGATCGGTGACCGGCATCAGCGCGTAGAGCAGGGCTGCGCGGCGCAGCAGTAGATGCGGGATCGACCGCCTGCCGAGGCCGAGGTGCAACCGACGCTCGCTGTCCGGCGAAACACTTTCGGCGGCGACGATGCAACAACTCGCGTCCAGTCCACGCTCGGCCAGCTCCCGCTCGCCGTCGCGGTCGCTCATGCGGCCGTCACACAGCTGACCCATCACTTCGGCACCGATCCGTCTTTCGTGTTCGCGGCGCGCGTTCTGCTGAGCCAGCAGCACCGCCACCGCCGACGCCAGGTGTTGCAAATGCACCATGTCGGTGGTCGGGCCGCGAAAGGCATAGGTCACCAGTGCGGTCGGCTCTTTGTCGGGCACCTCGACGACGAGCGCGCGCTGCGATCCGGTCGACACATGCAGCACACCGGGAATCGCGCCCCGCCTGCCGCCGATCTCGGCAACCACCGCCTCACGCACGTCGTCCGGTGGTGCGGCGGAGGCCTCCAGCGCCACGCTTCCGGTGGCGGCGTCGAGCACCGCGATCCGGCACGACAGGTCGCGCTCCAGCTGTGAAAGCACGTTGGCGGGCGCGGGATTGGACACCGATTGCCGAATCACGTTGTAGACGCGCTCGGTGACCGCGACCCGTCCACTGCCCGCCGCGTCGGCGACGGCGCGCCCGATCGACGCGAAGCCGACCGAGTACGGGACCGTCATGATCGGAAAGCCAAGATCGTCGGCGAGCGCGACGGCGGCGGGGGTCAGCTCGGGCGTGGCGGCATCCAAGCCGATGACCATGCCGCACATGCCTTTCTCGGCGACGCCGCGGATCAGGGCCGTCTGGCCACGCGCGGACTCGGTCAGCGTCTGCCCGTTCTTCATCAGCAACTCGCCGCCCGCCAGATACAACCAGGGCTCCTCGAGGTCGGAGGTCTGCGCCCACGTCACCGGTTTGTCCAGGCCGTCGCTGCCGCCTTGCAGCGTCAGCCTGAGGTGCGGGGTGTCCAGCAGATCGCGAACGCGGCACGACATGAACTAGTTACCGCGCCGACATGCGATCGTGGGCACCGCGAAACGCCTGTTCAAGCCCACTGCGCCCGTGGGCGGGGCCTGCCGGCGGCGACAATGCATACCCGAGCTTAGACGATCGTACGAACACTCGGCCCGACTTCAGACCGCCGACGCATTCCGTGTCAGGGAAAGCACGTTCACAGTGGCGGGCGGCGACACATCCAGCGAGGGGAGCCGAGTTGGCCGAATCTGTCGACACGACTGTCGTCGAGGCGGGTGCTCCTGAACGGTTGCAGCGGGGCTTCAGTTTCCGGTCGGCGCTGTCGTTGGCATTCGCCGACGTGTCACCGATCGCGGCGGTGTACGCAATCTTCACGCTCGGGCTGTTCGCCGCGGGGCCGAAGTTCTTCTGGGCGTTCCCGATCGTGTTGATCGGCCAGCTGGTGGTCGCCGCGGTGTTCGGCGAACTCGCGTCGCGCTGGCCGTACGCGGGCAGCGTCTATCAGTGGTCGCGGCACGTGCAGGGCACCACATGGGGCTGGGCCGCGGCATGGGCCTACATGTGGGGCCTGACGATCGCACTCGGCACGCTGTCATATGCCGCGGCCGGCTTCCTGCTCAACATCTTCGGCGTCAGCGAGCCGAACCGGTGGCAGATCGCCTCTGTCGCAGTCGCGATCATCCTCGTCGGCACGGGCGTCAACATGGTCGGCCGCCAGGTGCTCAAGGTGATGGTCGCCATCAGCATCACGTGCGAGGTCGTCGGCTCGCTCGGGCTCGGCATCGTGTTGCTGTTCTTCTACCGCGAGAACCCGTTCTCCGCCCTGTTTTCCAGCGCAGGCATGCCCGACGCGGCGTCGTGGACATCGGGCCCGATGCTGCTCGCGATCGCCTACGTCGGCTGGTCGTTCCTCGGCTTCGAGGCGGCCGGATCGGTCGCCGAGGAGGTCGACGAACCCGAGCGTAACGTGCCCAAGGCGATCTTCCTGGGGCTGCTGCTCGTCGGACTGGTGGTGATGTTCTCCGCTGCGGCCCTGATCCTTTCGATACCCGACCTGCCCGGCGTCGTCGCCGCCCAGTCCGGCGACGTGGTCGCCGACACGCTTGCCAAGCATCTCGGCAACCGGGTGACCAAACCACTGCTGGCCATGTTCGTCATCGGATTCGTGTCGAGCTTCCTCGCGGTGCAGGCCGCGGTGTCACGCTGCATCTGGGGCGCGGCGCGCGACCACAGTCTGCCCGGTTCCAAGGTGCTCGGTGGACTGGCGGGCCCGGAGCGGCTGCCGGTCAACGCAATCGGGCTCACCACCGTGGTGGCGGTCGTCTTCGTCCTGCTCGCCGGCACGCAGTTCTACAACATCCTCGTCAACTTCAACATCATCGGCTTCTACATCGCGTTCGGCGTGCCGGTGATCGGCGCTGCCCTCGCGCGACTGACCGGCAAGTGGAAACCCGGTCCGTTCACCCTCGGCCGATGGGGCGCGCCGATCACCTACCTCGCCTCGCTGTGGATCGTCTTCGAGACGGTCAACGTGGCGTGGCCGCGGACCCAACCGGGCCAGCCCTGGTACATCAACTGGGCCAGCGTGCTGACCACCGCGGTGCTGGGCGTCATCGGCGTGGCGATCTACCTGTCGGTGCGCCGCGGCATCCAAGCGCCGATCGCCGTACGCTTCGGTGACACCGCGAAGTGAGCCCCGTCGCAGTCGTCACCGGCGCGTCGTCCGGCATCGGCGCAGCAGTTTCGAGCGCCCTGTCGGACGGGGGTTACGACGTTGTGGGACTTGACCTCAACGACTCGTCACGCTACGTCGTCGACGTCTCCGACGAGGCCGCCGTCGCCGAGGCGATAGGCCGCCTCGGCAGTGTCGATGCGGTGGTCAGCGCGGCCGGGCACTACGAGTCGATCCCGATCGCCGAGATCACCCGCGAACAGTTGCGCCGGATGCTTCGGGTGCATCTGGGCGGGCTGCGCAACGTGGTGAAGGCGGTGCTCCCATCGATGGTCGAGCGGCGCACGGGAGCCATCGTCGCAATCACCTCGGAACTGGCCATCGGCGGTGGTGACGCCGACGCGCACTACGCGGCCGCCAAGGGCGCCATCATCGGGCTGGTGCGGAGCCTGGCCGTTGAGGTCGCCCAATACGGCGTCAGAGTCAACGCGGTGGCGCCAGGTCCAACCGATACGCCGCTCTTGGCGGCTGACTCTCCCTGGCGTGCTGCGGATTATCTCGCGGAGCTGCCGGCCCGACGGCTGGCGCGGTCGACGGAGATCGCGAAAGTCGTGCGGTATCTCGTCGGCCCCGACGCCGGATTCTGCACCGGCGAAGTGCTGTCGCCCAACGGCGGGGCGGTGATCTGAGATGCATACGGGTCGGCTCGCTCTGGTCACCGGCGCGACGCAGGGCATCGGCGCCGCGGTCGCCGAGCGCCTGGCGAAAGACGGTGCGACAGTGGGGGTCAACGGCCGTGAGCGCACGGCTGCTATGGATTCCGTGGTCGCGGCGACAGGCGGTTTCCCGGCTGCGGCCGACATTTCGGACTGCGACGCCGTCGACGCGATGGTCGCCGAGATCGAGCGCACGCGCGGTCCGGTGGACATTTTAGTGTGCAACGCCGCGTACATGACGATGGCGCCCTTCCTCGAGCACGCCGACGACGACTGGTGGAAGATCGTCGACACGAACCTGGCGGGCACGGTGTGTCTGGTCCAGGCGGTGCTCGCAGGCATGCGCAGGAAGGGTGGCGGCAACATCGTGGTCATCGCGTCGGAGTGGGGCGTCGTCGGTTGGCCCAATGCGACGGCGTATGCGGCGTCGAAGGCGGGTCTGATCGCGCTGGCCAAGTCGCTGGGCCGAGAGTTGGCGCCGGAGGGCATCACGGTCAACGCGATCGCACCCGGCGTCATCGACACCCCGCAACTGCAAGTCGACGCGGACGACGCAGGCATCAGCCTAGAGCAGATGCGCAAGCGGTACGCACGCGATATTCCGTTGGGGCGCATCGGTAAAGCCACCGAGATCGCAGCCATGGTGTCGCTGCTGGCGCGCGCCGACATGGGTGCCTTTGTCGGGCAGACGATTCAGATCAACGGAGGGACGACACGTTGTCGGACATGAACCATGAACCCGTGCAGCCCGTCGATGGCACAGTGGTGCCGCGGTACGCGGGCTTCTCGACGTTCGCGCGGTTGCCGCGCATCGACGACGTACCCGGCTACGACGTCGCGGTGGTGGGCATTCCGTTCGACGCGGGGGTGAGCTACCGGCCCGGCGCGCGCTTCGGGCCGGGCCACATACGGCAGTGCTCACGCGTGCTGCGGCCCTACAATCCGCAGATGCGGGTGTCGCCGTTCGCCAACCAGCAGGTGGTCGACGCCGGCGATATCCCCTGCACGCCATACGACATCGCGGCGGCGTCACGTCAGATCGAAGAACATGCGACGGCGCTGATCGCCAACGGCGCGCAACTGATCACGCTCGGCGGCGACCACACCATCGCCTATCCGCTGCTGCGGGTGCATCGCGAGCGGTACGGGCCGGTAGCGCTGGTGCACTTCGACGCGCACCTGGATACCTGGGACACCTACTTCGACGCGCCGTTGACACATGGCACGCCGTTTCGCCGTGCGGCCGAAGAGGGCCTGTTCGTGCCGGGCCACAGCGCGCATGTCGGGATTCGTGGATCGCACTACTCACCTGACGACTTGACGTCGGATGCGGGACTCGGTTTCACGGTGGTGCATTGCAGGGAGTTCCAGAAACGCAGCGTCGACGACGTGGTCGGCCAGTTGCGCGACAGCATCGGCGACCTTCCGCTCTACGTGTCGATCGATATCGACGTGCTCGACCCAGCCCACGCGCCGGGGACGGGCACACCCGAGATCGGTGGACTCACTAGCCGCGAATTGCTGGAGCTGGTACGGGGATTCGACGGCCTCAACCTGGTCGGAGCGGACATCGTCGAAGTGGCGCCCGCCTACGACCACGCGGAGTTGACGGGTATCGCGGCGGCGTACCTGGCCTACGAATTCATCTCGCTGCTGGCAAAGGCGCGGTGCCGAGTATGACGATTCCGCCGGTTGTGTGGCCGGGTGGTGCGCGCTGCGCGGCATCGTTCACGTTCGACGTGGACGCGGAGTCGGTGATGCTGGCCGCCGACCCCTCGCACGCCGACCGGATGTCGGCGATCAGCCATCAGGCCTACGGCCCGCTCACCGGCGTACCGAGGCTGCTGAAAATCCTTGCCAGGAACGGCATCAGGTCTACGTTCTTCGTGCCGGGCTACACGGCGCTGCGCTATCCCGACGTGATCCGCTCGATCGTCGACCACGGCCACGAGGTCGCACATCACGGGTATCTACACGAGGCGATGCGCGGCCTGACCGAGGAGCAGGAGGCCAGGATCATCGACCGTGGCCTCGAAGTGCTGGAGTCGGTGATCGGCCTGCGCCCGACGGGATACCGGGCGCCGATGTGGGAATTGAACTGGCATTCGCCGAAGTTGCTGCGCGACAGAGGATTTCTCTACGACAGCAGCCTGATGGACGCCGATCACCCCTACGAGCTGACCGTCGGCGACGGCTCGCTGGTGGAGATCCCGATCCAGTGGGCGCTCGACGACTGGGAGCAGTACTGCTACGTCCCAGAATTCAGCGGGTCCGGATTGATCGAAAGCCCGACGAAGGTGGTCGAGATGTGGCGGCTGGAGTTCGAGGCCACCCGCGCCGAGGGCGGCTGCTTCGTGCTGACCAACCACCCGTTCCTGTCCGGCAGGCCGTCGAGGGCGCACGCGCTGGACGGCCTGATCGAGCACGTGTGCGCGCAGGACGACGTGTGGGTGGCGAGCCTGCACGAGATCGCCAGTCACGTCCGAAGCCTCGGGCTGACACCACGGTCTGTCGAGCGGCCCAACCCGGCCGACTTCAGCCCTGGACCGTCGGCCGGACGGTGAGATCGCCGATCTCGACGTCGTGGGGCTGCTCGATCGCGAACGCGACGGCGCGCGCGACCGCCGCCGGCGGTAATCCGAACTCGGTCATGCTCTGGCGTATCCGCTCGCGCGCCGCCGGGTCGTCGACGGACCGGTCCAACTCGGTGTCGACGAATCCGGGCGAGATCGACGTCGTCCGGACCACCCCGTCGGTGGACTCCTGGCGCAGCCCCTCCATGATCGTGCGGACGGCGTTCTTGGTGGCCGCGTACACGGTCATGTTCGGCACGATCTTCAGGCCGGCCGTGGACACCGTGGTCACGAAGTGGCCCCGCCCCTGCCGCCGGAAAACCGGCAGCGCCGCGGCGATGCCATGCAGCACGCCCCGCACGTTGACGTCGATCATGGCCGACCAGCCGTCGACGTCCAGGTCGGACATCGGACCGATCTTGCTGATGCCGGCGTTGCTCACCAGCACGTCGAGGCGGCCGAACCGGTCGACGGCGGTGCCCACCAGCCGTTCGAGATCCCGGCGCCGGGTGACGTCTGTCGCGCAGGTGACGGCTATGCCGCCGCCGGCACCGATATCACCGGCGACAGCATCGAGTCGGTCGGTGCGGCGAGCCCCCAGAACCATTCGGGCGCCGCGCTCGGCGAGCAGGCGCGCGGTCGCCTCGCCGATGCCGCTGCTCGCTCCCGTGACCGCGACGACCTGACCCTCGATCCCCGCCATTGCCCTCCCCCGCTCCGAGCCGGGCGGCCCGTACCGAACGGGGCCCCAAGTAGGAAAAGCTAGTCGAACTCACCCCGGCGCACGGGAACCGGATCAGTCCTCGCCGCGCGGGGGCGGCTGGACGGAAACCCCGCCCGACTCGTGCTCGGGTCCGGCCGCCGGGTGCTCGGCCGGCACGCGGTCGCGGAACCGGTCGCCCTCGCTGGGCCGCTGCTCGGGCTCCGGACGGCGCACGTTGCTGCGGTACGGTCCGGGCTTCGGCCGCGGCTTCCCACCGGGGAACGCCAGGCGAAAGATGCTGCGGTGCACCATGAACCACTGCTTGCCGAACCGGCCCGAGTTGTAGGGCAGGTCGTAGCGCTCGCAGATGTCCTTGACCTGCGGCGCGATCTCCGAGTACCGGCTGCTCGGCATGTCCGGGTAGAGGTGGTGCTCCACCTGGTATCCGAGGTTGCCGCTGATCACGTGGAACAACGGGCTGCCCTCGATGTTCGCGGCGCCGACCAGCTGGCGGACGTACCACCCGCCGCGCGTCTCGTTCTCCGTCTCCTCCTGCGTGAACGTGTAGGTCTGGTCGGGGAAGTGTCCGCAGAAGATGATGGCGTGCGCCCACACGTTGCGGATCACGTTCGCCAGCGCGTCGGCCCCGAGCGTGCGCAGGTAGGTGCTCTCGACGCCCGGTGCGACCTTGTCGAGGAAGTTCGCGGCGGCGCCGACCCGGCCGCGGTTCGACACCCGGCGGAGCCGGCGGCCGAGCCGCGACTGCGACGGCTGCTCGAGACGGCCGCCCAACGCCAGCTGTGCGATCGCGAACGCGCCGGCGCTGATCAGCGGCCACCCCACGTAGTCCTTGATCACCTGCTCCCGGGCCTTGCCGCGGATACCTCTGAGGTCCTTTCGCACTTCCGACCAGGGCTTCTCGCGCTTGCGGATGGCCTCGATGTCCATGTCGTGGACGGCCACGCCCCATTCGAAGAGCACGGTGAGCAGGAGGTTGTACAGCGGCTGAAAGAGGTAGCGCGGGGCCCATTTCTGGTTCGGGTCGATCCGCATGATCTCGTAGCCGAGATCCTTGTCCTTGCCGAGGATGTTGGTGAAGGTGTGATGGATGTAGTTGTGGGAGTGCTTCCAGGATTCGGCGGTCGACGCGGTGTCCCAATCCCACACGGACGAGTGGATGTCCGGGTCGTTCATCCAGTCCCACTGGCCGTGCATGACGTTATGGCCGATCTCCATGTTCTCCAAGATCTTGGCCATGCCGAGGCAGGCGGTGCCCAGCACCCAAGCCGTCCTCGACCGCGATGCCAGCAACAGCACCCGGCCGGCGACGACGATCTGCCGTTGCACAGAGATGACCGTCTTGATGTAGCGCCGGTCGCGGTCACCGAGGTCGGCAAACACCTCGTCGTGGATCGCGTCGAATTCCTTCGCGAGTTTTTCGAGCTCTTGTTGCCCCAGGCGGTTCAGTGGGTTCTCCACCCCCCGCTGCACGGCAGTCGTCACGAGCCGCTCCTTTCGATCACAGTTGAAGTTCCACGTCGCCTTCGGCGGTGTTGATGCAGATCCGCACGTCTTGGCCCGTGGGTTCGGTCACGTCGCCGGACCGCAGGTCGCGCAGCCTCCCCGACTTCAGCGTGCCAACGCACGTGTGACAGATGCCGATCCGGCAGCCGTAGGCGAGATTGAGACCCGCATTTTCGCCGGCCTCCAAAATCGAAGTGCCCCCGTCACATTCGACCGTCTTGTCGCTGTCGAGAAAGCAGACGTCACCGCCCTCGCCCGCGTTGACATCGCCGCCGATCTTGGGCTGGAACCGTTCGAAGTGCAGGCGTTCTTTGTCCCCGTTGCTTTCCCAGTGCTCGATCAGCGCGTCGAGCATCTCCTCGGGGCCCGAACAGAAGGCTTCGCGCTCGCGCCAGTCCGGGCACGCGTCGTCGAGGTCGCCGGGCTTGAGCCGGCCCCGCTCGGACGTCAGGCGCAGATCCAGCCGCATCCCCTCGTGGCGTTCCTCGAGCTCCTCCAGGGCCGCCAGGAACATGACCTGCTCGCGCGTGCGCGCCGAGTGGATGACCAGGACGTCGCGCATATCGTCGCCGTGGTCCAGGCTGCGCAGCATGCTGACGATCGGGGTGATGCCGCTGCCGGCGCTGATGAACAGCATCTTCGGCGGCACCGGCTCGGGCAGCGTGAATTGGCCCTCGATGTCGCTGAGGCGCACGAGGTCCCCGGGCTGGATCCGCTCCACCAGGTATGGCGACACGGCTCCGCCGTCGACCTTCTTGGGCGTCACGCTGATCAGGCCGTCTTCGGCGCCCGGGTCCGACGTCAGCGAATACGCCCGCCAGTGGTAGACGCCGTCGATGACCACGCCGAGCCGCACATACTGTCCGGGCTTGTGACCGGGCCATTCGTATCCGGGCCGGATCAGGATGCTGGCGGCTTCTGAGCCCTGCTGCTCGACGCGTTCCACCTTCCCGCGTAGCTCCTTCGTGGTCCACAGCGGGTTGATCATCTCGAGATAGTCGTCGGGCTGCAGCGGGCTGAAGAGGCGCCGGATGGCCCGCAGGAACAACCGGCGTCCGCGTGGGACTTGGGGCTCGGCACCTCGTTCCGCCATGTTTGCCAGGGTACACAGATGTACACCGATACTAAACATCGAAACGAATCTGCCTATTGTGCAGGCATTTAACTACGCAGAGTGGCGTACTCGAAGATGAATAACCGTTCACTCAATGTCATTGAGACAGGTCTGAGCGCTCGCCAAACACCTATGTGACTTGCCCCACACGGCGGCGGTTCAAACATCCGACTTCCGTTCGGACCGGAAGCGCCACCTATTGTCTGAATGTGCTGGTCGGCTTCTTGCTCGCGCTCGGCTGTTCGGTGTGTTACGGCGCGGCGTCCGTGTTGCAGGCGGCGGCGACCCGATCGGTGGAGGCGGGCAGCGGTTCGGGCGTCGACGCGGTGCTGCTGATGCGGGCCGCCCGGCAATGGCGCTATCTCGTGGGCGTCAGCCTGGACGGCGTCGGTTTTCTGCTGCAGGTGGCCGCGCTGCGCCTGGTGCCGATCTATGTCGTCGCGGCGGCCCTGGCGGCGTCGATCGCCGTCACTGGGATCGTCGCGGCGTGGCTGCTGTCCGCCCGGCTCACACCGGCCGAGTGGACGGCCGTGGGGGTGGTCTGCGTCAGCCTCGTCGTGCTGGCTCTCGCCGCGGGCCCGGGACACTTCCGCCGGGCGCCGACCAGGCTGGGCTGGGCCCTGGTGGGCGTGGTGGCGGTCATCTTCGTCGCGGGCGCGGCGGCGGGCCGGCTGCCGGATCGGCCCCGCGCGCTCGCGCTGGGCCTGGCGGCCGGAAGCGGCTTCGGCGTGGTCGAGATCGGCGTGCGACTGCTCGAGGTGATCGACCCCACCAAGCGGTCCTTCTACGAAAACCCCGCGCTGTATGCGTCGGCCGCGGGCGGGGTCGCGGGCTTCCTGTTGCTCACCTCGGCCCTGCATCGCGGGTCGGTGACCACGGCCGTCGCCGGCATGGTCGTCGGCGAGACGATCGCGCCCGCGTTCGTGGGGGTGGTGTGGCTCGGGGATCGCGCGCGCGACGGCCTCGGCTGGCTCGTGGTGCTCGGGTTCGTCGTGGCGGTGTCGGCGACCTTGGTGCTGGCGCGGTTTGGCGAGGCCCCTCAAGAGGTCTGAACCGCGACTGGGCGGCGCTCTCACCGTGTTAACCGTGGGCGGGTACAAACGACGGTGTTGCTTGCTGAGCTGACGTGGCGTCCCCACCGACCGCGGGAGACACATCGTGGATTCGACAGACCGTGAATGACGCATCCGATTTCGGCACATTCGGCCGATTCGTCGAAACGCCGGTCGACGCAATGCCGCCGGCGATGCGCGAGGCCTACGAGTTGACCCGCGAACTGCGGGGTTTGGTACCGGGCCCGCATAAGATCTGGCTCGCCAACCCCGCGCTGGCCAAGACCATCGTGCCGACGGGCGCGTACTTCCAGCGCGAGTCGACCTTGACGAAGGCCGAAATCGAGATCGCGACTTGCGTCGTCAACGGGCGGTGGCGCAGCCCCTACGCCAATTACGAGCACGAGATCATCGGCGAGCGGTACGGGCACCTGGACCCCCGCCAACTCCAGGCGTTGATCGCCGGCCTGCCAACGTCTTTCGACGACCCACGGCAACAGGTGGTCTACGAGCTGGCCTCGGCATTGGTCGACGCCCGAATCGTTCCGATGGGTCTGTACCGGCGTGCCAGGGAGTTGCTGGGCGACGCCGGAGTCGTCGACGTCGCGGTGTTGCTCGGGTGGTTCACGATGGTCTGCATGACGCTGAACGCCTTCGACGTCCCGGCCGACGCCAAGGGGCTGGAGCAGTAGATGGCGATGCCTCCGCTGCCCGCCGTCACGCTGACGCCGGTCGCCGTCTTCCCGGAGTGGCATTTCCCGGAGAACCTGGCCGTGCGCGCCGATGAGTCGATTCTGGTCACCGACGTCATACACAAGGAACTATGGTGGGTTCCGCCCTCGGAGCGCGGCACGGTCGTCGAACCGGTCCTGGTGCACACGTTCGACCATCCGGTCACCGGCATCGTCGAAATCGCACCCGACGTGTTCATCCTGAACCTCACCGAGGGCTACACCACTCATGAATCTCATTTGGCCCGGCTGGATTTGGATAACTGGGCCCCCGGCGACCCGGTATCGCCCGAGATCATCTACACGTTTGGAGACGGAGTCCGCGCCCTCAACGGCAGTTGCCTGCTCGGACCGAACGTGCTGGCGATCGCCGACTGCTTTGCCGGCCTCGTCTGGCGTGTCGACCTCGCCGACGACACCCGCAGTGCCGCGGCTCGGGTATGGCTTGCGGACGACACCATGGCCGACGACCCCGACAGCGGCGTCCCTCCCCCACCGCAACCGGGCGTCAACGGCGTGCGCTACGGCGCGCACACCGGCCACCTGTACTACACCTCCACGGCGCAGCGGTGCTTCATGCGCGTCCCCGTCGATGCGAAGACGCTCGATCCGGCGGGGCCCCCGCAGTTCGTCGCGGCGATCGACAACGCCGACGACTTCTGCCTCGATGAAGGCGCCGGGTTCGCCTACGTGACAAGGCACCGCGCCAACACGATCGACCGCGTGCCCTTGGCGCCGCGGCACGGGAGCGAGGTCCGCCACATCGCCGGCGACCCATTCGACGAAACGCTGGTCGGTCCGTCCAGCGCCGCTTGGGGGTGCGGGAGCACCGACCCCGGCCGCGTCGCCTACGTCACCACAGACGGCGGCACCACCGCGTCGCCGGACGGAGTGGTCCGCCCCGCGACGGTGTTGCGCGTCGAGCTCGATCACGGGATCGGCGCATAGCCGCCTACTCGGCCAGCTCCTCGACGGCCGCGGCCAACGCGCCGGTGAATTCGACGCACACCTGGCCGGTCTCCGGGACGGTACGCGAGATGCACTGCAGCGCGCTGCCTTTCCAGAAGTACAAGGCCCGCGCTGATCGGCCCGGGATACTGGTTGCGCAGCAGGGGGCACGCCCCCGACATCACGTTCAGCGAAGCGAGCAGTTTGGCCGCCGTGGTGACGGGGTGGACGAGGAGATAGTTGCGCGCCGGCACTCCGACGACGACGCCCCGGGATGTGTCGCCGATGTAGTGAGGTGCCAGGGCCGTCGGGTCGAGGACCTTCGACGCGACGAATGAGGACTTGCCGTAGAGCAGGAGAACGTCGGCGCCCTCGTCATTCAGCCGTTGCACACCCTCGAGGGGCTCCCCGATCGTGTTGCGGCGCGCCACCTCCCGCAACCGATCGATGTCGTGCGCGCGGACCTGGCCGGTGTTCAGGTAAGTGACCACGTCCGGGAAATCCAGGCACAGCACCTCGTGCAGGCCGGCCGCCAGCGGCCACGCGTAGGACAGCGAGTCGCCCGCCTCGGCGACTTCGGCGCTGGACACCACCCTGGACCGCAGCCGCGTGGCCAGCTCCGCCCAGCCCATGCTCTCGACCGCGGATGCGGACTTCGCGAAACCCTGGAACTTCCTGACGATCTCGGCGACCACGGATCCCCATTGCTCGGGTGGTTTGTCGGCGCACTGGGCGGCCACCTCGCTCAGCGGGAAGCCCATCCCGTCGGGGCGCACGAATGCGGTGCCGTCGGCGGTCAGCGCGGCCTCGACCCCGTTTTCGGCGAGCGCCCGGGCCGCGTGGTCCCTGATCGTGTTCAGCTGGCCGACGGTCATCGCCGGGAAGGTGGCGTCGGGCTCGCCGCCGCGATCGGTTTCCATGTCCTCGTCCAAGCCCGCGGCGGCCCCTTGAAGCTCGTCGAGCGTGCCCTCCCAGCCGGCGCGCCGGACCGCCAGCACGGCCCGACCCGCCACGGTCAGCGGGTGGTCGGCCCCCAGCGCGCGCGACTCGTCGTCGACCAGGACCGCCCAATCCCAGACCGACTCCAGCTGGCGGCCGTCCGGCACCGGTGCCCAGAGCGCGCAGAGGTGCCGCGCCGTGAGGGTCTGCTCGTGGTCGGGTCCGAAGGCCCGGCGTAACAACGGGATCAGCGAAGCCGCGGCGTCGGCGGCCTCCTGGGTGTCACCGGATTCTCCGCGCCACGCCGCCAGGACCAACCGGCTCGCGAGGGTGTCCGGATGGTGTTGCCCCAGGAGCCGCCCGCGCGCAGCGGCGGCCTCCTCCATCTCGTCGATGGCACCGACGACGTCGCCCGTCTGCCGCCGGCAGATCGCCAGGTTGTGGCGGGCGGCCAGCGTCAGCGCATGGTCGGGGCCCAGCGTCCGCTGCTCGTCGGCGAACAGCCGAAACCAGTTTGCCGCGGTCGCGGCGGGATCCGCCTCGTTGCCGGGCAAGCTGGCCGCCAGGTGGCGTGCGGTCACCGTGTCGGGATTTTCGGGTCCCAGCTCGGTCTCCAAAAGCGGGACCAGCCCGGACAGTTCGTCGGCCGCGGAGGCCGCGTCACCGAGGTGACGGCGCCAGTTGGCAACCGCGAGGGCCAGCGCCAGGCTGTCCGGATGGCGCGGCCCCAGCGTCTGGGAGTTCTCGGCGAGGAGTTCTTCGGCGATGGCCAGCGCGCCGGCCAGGTCGCCGGCCTCCCGGCGTTCGGTCATCCGTTCGCGCAGCGCCACGTCCGAGGCCATGCCCCCGATGAAAGGCCAGCGCGGCGCACAAAGCAACTCACCCCCGGCGCCCGGCCGCGCGAACTGTAAATACGCTGTCAAACTCCCGTTAAATCGCCTCGGGGCCGTCGCCAACCGCTTGGCGGACTGCGAAAATTTTGCCATCGACTGGCCGAGAGGCCGGACGTCGTGTTCAGCCACGAGCATCGGGAGACGTCATGGCAACCAACGAGACACGCCTACGCCAGCACCTGCGCGACTGCGCCGTCGAACTACGGCAGCTGGCATACACCATGCCCAACGGGGTGGGCGAACATGGTCTGCTCCAATTGTCGGACCGCATGCGCGCCGCCGCCGACGAGGCGATGCGCAAGGGAGCCTGACGGGGGTCAACCGCCCTTGAGGCGAATCTTCCAACGCACGAAGCCGAGATAGACGGCGCTGAGCACCAGCAGCATCCCGACGTCGAACCACCAGGCGCCGGCGGTATGGCGCCAGTGTGAGTCCTTCGGGTTCACCGGTCCCGGCACCAACATCGTGAGATCGGCGGTGGACGCCGATGCTGCGAAACCCCACCGCGCCGGGGTGGCCCACGACATCTGGTCGAGCCCGAGCCGGTTGGTGACAGGGATCATCCCGCCGGAGAACACCAGCTGCGACATGACCGCTACGACGAGCAGCGGCATGATCTGTTCGTTCGACCGGGCGATGGCCGACAGCACCAAACCCAGCATCGCCGAGGTGACGCACGTGAGCGCGACGTCGGCGAACAGCTCCAGCGCGGGGCTGCCCAATGCCACGGCGCCCTGGGTGGGCGCGCCCTTGCCAAGCACCGCGATCACGGTCACGATCGCCGACTGGACGACCGCGAAGATCGTGTAGACGCACACCTTGGCCAGCAGGTACGCCGATGTGGACAGGCCGACCGCCTGTTCGCGCAGGAAGATGGGCCGCTCCCCGATCAGGTCGCGGATGGTCAACGCCGTGCCCATGAAGACGGCACCGACATTGAGCAGCACGAGGATCTGCCCGGGCTCGTTCGGCGCCTGCCCCAGGGGGTTGGGGATGCCGAACCCGGCGTCGCCGGGCACCGACATCGACAGCGAGCCCATGATGAACGGAAGCACCGCTAGGAAGACGAAGTAGCCGCGGTCCGAGACGATCAGCCGCACCTGCCGGCGCGCGATCGTGGAGAACTGCCGCAGCAGGCTGGTGTGCGACGGGTCGCCCAGGTCGGCGGGCGCTTCCGCCGGCGGTGGTGGCGGGGGCGGGCCGGTGCGCGCCAGATACCGCGCCTTCGCCCCGTCGGGATCGTTGGCCACCGTGCTGAAGATGTCGGCCCAGTTGGTCGTGCCCATCGCCGGGCCGATCTGGCTCGGCGGCCCGCAGAACGCGGTCTTGCCGCCCGGCGCCAGCAGCAGCACCTGGTCGCAGACGTCCAGGTAGGTCAGCGAGTGGGTCACCACGAGCACCACGCGGCCGGCGTCGGCCAGCTGCCGGAGCATGGTCATGACCTGCCGGTCCAGCGCCGGGTCCAGCCCCGAGGTCGGCTCGTCGAGGATCAGCAGCGAGGGCCCGGTCAGCAGCTCGAGGGCCACCGACGCCCGCTTGCGCTGGCCGCCCGACAGCTTGTCCACCCGGGTGTTCAGGTGCTGGGTCATCTCGAGTTCCTCGAGCACCCGGGCCACCACCTGCTCGCGGTCCTCACGGGTGGTGTCGGGCGGCAGCCGCAGTTCGGCGGCGTACATCAGCGCCTGCTGTACCGTCAGCTGGCCGTGCACCACGTCGTCCTGCGGCACCATCCCGATCCTGCTGCGCAGCGACGCATATTCGGCGTGCACGTTGTGGCCCTCGAAGGACACCGTGCCTTTGGTCGGGTGCGTGTACCCGGCGACCAGCCGCGCGAACGTCGACTTCCCGGCGCCGGACGGGCCGATAACCGCGGTCAGCGTGCCCGGTTGCGCGCCGAGCGAGATGTCGTCGAGCAGGACCTTGTTGTTCTCGATGGTCCACGTCACCCCGCGCACGTCGAGGCCGCCGGTGCGGGTCGCCGTCGCGCTCTCGTCGCGCCGTGCCAGCGTGCCGCCGGCGAAGATTAGGTCGATGTTGCCGATGGTGACGACGTCGCCGTCGTGCAGCACGGCCGACTCGACGCGCTGGCCGTTGACGAAGGTGCCGTTGATGCTGCGGTTGTCGTGGATCTCCGTGCCGTGCGGCGTCGGCACCAGCGTGGCGTGGTGGCGTGACGCCAGCACTTCCGGGATCACGATGTCGTTGTCGTTGGCCCGGCCGATCTTGATCGCGCCCGGTGCGGACTCCGCCGCCTTGCCCGATCGCAGGATCTTCATCATCGACGTGGCGATGTTCGCCGAGTCACCGGCGACGCGGCCCGTCTCCGGCTCGCGCGCGCTCGGCGGCACGTGCGCCGGGGCGGCCCGGTAGATCTGCGGCGCGTGCTGCGGTCCGCTGGGCACGCCCGTCGGGTGCGTTCCGGTCGGGGGGCGTGGTTGTGGCCCGGAGGGTTGGGCGGGCGCATGGCCCGTCGGCGGCTGGCTCACCTGCGGCCCGCTCGGCGGATGACCGGCGTGCGGGGCGCCGGGGTGCGGCGCCTGGCGGAAGGACGCCGTCGACGGCTGCGGCGGTTGGCCCGGCCAGTGCGCGGGGGGCTGGGGCTGCCCGTGCGGCACCGGCGCGCTCGGCCCGTTGGCCGGATTGAGGATCGGGATCGACGTTGTCAAGGGCGGCCGCCCCGCCACGCCCTGGTGCCGGCCGACCTCGAACGTCACCGCGGGGCCGTCGGGGTTGCCGATGTTGACCCGCAGCCCGTCCTGGATCTCCACGACCGGCACGCGCCGGTTGTTCACGTACAGCCCGTTGAGGCTGCCGTTGTCGATCGCGATCCATCGCCCCTGGTCGAACCGCACGATGAGGTGCGTCCGGGAGATCAGCGGGTGCGCGACCCGAACGTCCGCGCGGAGATCACGCCCGATGACGACGTCGTTGCCTGCAGCGAAAGTCCTCTCGGATCCCTCGTACCGGACGGTCAGCACAGGGGGGGCTGGTCGGCTCACGAGGAGTAACTGTATCGGCCGTACCGGAATATGGGGGGCATGTCGCTCGGGCGCGTGGCATGGCCGGCCACGGGTAACCTGCGGCCCCCGACACCCCGCGAGCAGACGCAAAAGCCCGCGACACGCCGCGATCTAGTGTGCCTTTGCGTCTGCTCGCGCAGGCGGTGAGGTGTCGGCAAGCTACCCCGCCGCGGCGGCGAGTTGCCGGGGCGCCTGCGCGGCCGCGGCGGTCGCCCGTTTGAGGAAGTCTCCGATGTGCCGGATGGCGCGCCGACCCTCGGGCAAGACGTCCGCGGCCAAGGGAAAGTCGTGAATCTGCTTGTCCCAGAGGTGAAGCGCGCAGCGCACCCCGCTGGCTTCCAGCCGTTGCGCCGTGAGCTCGGCGTCGGGCAGCAAATACCCATGCATATCGGGCTGCAACGCCCACGCGCGTACCGCGTTCTTGACGATCAACCGGCTGGCCAGCGCCACCGCGACAGATTGCGGGCTATGACGATGGTGAATTCGCCGGTTCATTGCCTAACTTGGCAATAACCGCGTTGGGTCCGTTGTCATCATTGGCATCAGCTCCTAAGTGCGAGGCGAATACCCGTTCCGCCGTCGCAAAGACGGCCGATGAATACCGCGCGATCGCCGGCCACGTCACGTTTTGGGGTCCGAAAAATTGGGTACGCCGCGCCGGCGTCCGAACAGTGGCCCAAGATGTGAGGCATGGAAGGGCCGGGGACCTTTGCTCTGCTCGACGACCGGGTCGCGGTGGTGACCGGTGGTGGCGGCGGCATTGGCGCGGCGACCGCGCGGCTGTTCGCCCAGCACGGCGCCCGCGTGGTGATCGCGGACATCGACCGCGAGCTGGCGGAGCGAACGGCCGGCGACATCACGGCGGCCGGCGGGTCGGCCTCGGCACTGGCCACGGATGTCCGGGACGCCGAACAGGTGGCGGCGCTGGCGCGATCGGTGCTGGATCACAACGGGCGGGTCGACGTGCTGGTCAACAACGTGGGTCACTGGCTACGGCACCCGGGGCGCTTCGCCGATACCGACCCGGGGCTGTGGGACGAGCTCTACCGCATCAACCTGCACCACGTTTTCCTGGTGACTCGCGCGTTCCTGCCCGCCATGGTCGACCGGCGGGCCGGGGCGATAGTGAACGTCGCGTCGGTCGAAGGATTGCGCGGCTACCCGGAGGACCCGGTCTATGCCGCCTTCAAGGCGGCGGTCATCCACTTCACCCGCAGCCTGGCGGTCCAGGTGGGCCGCGACGGCGTGCGCGTCAACGCGATCGGCCCCGACGTGACCGAGTCCCTACAGGTGCCGTACTCGCGGTGGCTGTCGCCCGACGAGCAGGCGCAGTGGCCGCAGTGGGTTCCCGTCGGGCGGATGGGCGTCCCCGAAGATCAGGCCCGCGTCATCCTCTTCCTGGCCTCCGACCTCTCGGGATTCGTCACCGGCCACACCATCCCCACCGACGGCGGAACCGGCGCGGCGGGCGGCTGGTTCCGCTCGTCGCGCCGGCCCGACCGGGAATGGACGAATCGACCGATCGCGCCCTGACGGGGCGTCACGCGTAGCCCAGGGCGGCGTTCTCCGTGCGGATCCGGATCCAGAGCACCGACGCGTTGGCCAGGCTGAATGCCACCGCCGTGAGCCAGGCGGAGTGCACCAACGGCAGCGCCGCCACCTCCGCCGCGACCGCGGTGTAGTTGGGGTGACGGACAAAGCGGTACAGCCCGTCGCGCACCAACGGCGCGCCCGGGATCACGATGAGCCGCGGGTTCCAGTGCCTGCCGAGCACGCTCACGCACCGCCAGCGGACGGCGGTGCTCGCCGCTACGACGGCAAGCATCGGCCACCCTAACCAGGGCACGAACGGCCGGTGCAGGGCCCACACCTCCACGACGCATGAAACCAGCAGCAGCGCATGCATGCTCACCATCACCGGGTAGTGATCGCGACCGAATTCCTGGCCCCCGCGGGCCATCGACCACTTGGCGTTCCGTTGGGCGACCACCAGCTCGACGAGGCGTTCGGCCGCGATTGCGAGGATTAAAAGGTTGTAGTACATGGTCACCTCACCACTGCAGGAGCAGAAGTTCGAAGCTGAAGCCCGGCCCCATCGCCAGCATCACCCCGAGCGAGCCCTCGGGCGGCGGGTCGGCGACGGTTCGGCGCAGCACGTCCAGGACCGACGCCGACGAGACGTTGCCGTTGTCCCGCATCGAGTTCCGGCTGTGGGCCAGCGCCCCCGGCGACAGCTCCAGCGCGTTCTCGATTGCATCGAGCACCTTCGGACCGCCGGGATGGCACACCCACGCCCAGATGTCGCCGATCGACAAGCCGTGGTCGGCGAGGAAGCTGTCGACCTCGGCCCGCAGATAGTCGTCGGCCATCTTCGGGACGTCGCGGGACATCACGAGCTGGAAGCCGCTGGAGCCGACGTTCCAGCCCATCACGTCGACGGTCTCGGGGACCACCCTGCTGCGCGTGGCCAACACGCTCGGACCTTGAACGCCGTTGGCGTGCAATTCGGTTCGATCCGCGCCCGCCACGACGACGGCGGCGGCGCCGTCCCCGAACAGCGACACCCCGATGAGGGCGGGGATGGACGTGTCGGTGCGCTGCAGCGTCAGCGAGCACAGCTCCACACTCAACAGCACGGCTACATCCCCCGGGTAGCCGTGCAGGTAGTCGTGGACGCGCGCCATCCCCGCGGCGCCCGCGACGCATCCGAGCCCGAAGAGCGGGACCCGTTTGACGTTGGGCCGCAGGCCGACCCGCGACATGAGCCGCGCATCGATGGTGGGCACGGCTATCCCGGTGCTCGAGACCATGACGATGGTGTCCACCTCGTGAGGTTCGACGCCCGCGGCCGCGAGCGCCGAAAGTATCGCCTGCTCACCGAGGTCGACGGCGACCTCCAGGTAGGCGTCGTTCGCCTCGGTGAATCCCGACAGCCCGGGGTAGCGCGACAGCGGCAGCGCGAGGCTGCGGTGGTCGACTCCCGTGGTGCGGGCGAAGCGCATGAATGCCGGTTCGACGAAATCCGTCAGTTCTCGGGCCACTTGCTCCTGGTCGTACCGGTGCGGCGTGAAGGCGACCGCCGCCCCGGTGATGCGGGGCGCGCCGCGGCCGTGATGGGCCGCCCGCGCCGTCGATGTGGATTGCTGTGTTGCAGTCATGCCCCTGCCGACGAGGCGGGCCCCGGCAACGGTTCAGTCCGGGCGTCCCAAGGTGAGCGGACGCACAATGCCGATCGGGGGCGAAACAAGACGCGGTCAGCTGCCCGGAACCGACAGGGTGGCCTGCTGTTCGGTCAGCAGGCCCTGCTGCTCGGCCTGTTGCGCCTCCTGAGTGGCCAACTCCTGTTGCTGCTCAGCCTCTTGCTCGGCCTGCTGCATCTGCTGCATCTGCTGCAGCTGTAGCTGGGCCTCGTCGTCGTCGCCATCGGCGGGAAAACCGCTGCCGCCGAACGGTGTTTGCGAGAAGCCGGCCAGGTGCACCGGTGCCGCGGCGCTTCTCGCGTCGCAGTGGTGCGCGTGCGCCGCGAGCCCGAGGGTCGCGACGGTTGCCAACACCGCGAAAATGCCTTTGGCAAAGTGTCTTTGCGGATGTCTGTGATTCACGGGGATGATTGTCGCCATCGATCAGTTGTGCACTCCGCGGTTAGCAGGAGGCTCGACGGCGGTTATCGATCCGCTGTGAATCGCCGCCCTCAGGCGGTGGGCGCTGCCCGGAATCGGGCGCGGTCGTCGATGACTGTCACCGGAATGCCGTTGAGCGCCCCGTTACCGGAGGGCTCGTCGAGGAACGTCGGCGGCGAGAGCACGTTGGTGTTGACGCCGGGCGAGGCGTTGGCCACCGCCAGACGGGTGCCGGGTTTGCCGTGTCCCCAGCCATGCGGCATCGACACCACGCCCGGCCTGATCGCCTCGGTGATCTCGACGGGCACCCTGATCTCTCCCGCCGCCGATTTCACGGTGACGACGTCTCCGTCGTCGACACCGCAGCGGGCGGCGTCATCGGGATGGATCAGCAGCGTGCACCGGTCCCTCCCCTTCATCAGCGCGGGCACGTTGTGCAGCCACGTGTTGTTCGACCGCAGGTGCCTGCGGCTCACCAGGACCAGCGACTCGGGCGGCCGCTTCAGCCGCGCCGCCAGCCTCGGCAGGTCGTCGAGCAGGTATTGTGGCGCCAGCCGGATCTTCTTGTCCGGCGTGGCGAGCAGGTCGGGCAGTTGCGGCACCATGGGCCCGAAGTCGATCCCGTTCGGATTGGCCTTGAGCATGTCGAGCGTGAGGCCGCCGGGGTTTGCGCCGTACCGGTCCCCGAACGGTCCGGTACGCAGGGTGAGGTCGAGCGTGCGCTCCGGGCCGCCGTGCGTGTAGCCCTTGCGCAGCTCCGCCCCGTCGAGGCCCTGGGTGAAGGCGAGGTAGTCGAAGAACCCGTCATCGATCGCGGTCACGTCGACGTCCTCGGCCGGCGTCCCGGTGCACAGGCCGGTCAACCGGATGAGGATCTCCCACTCGTGGGGGCGGTCGCCCGGATCGAACACCGGCGGGGAGTAATTGGCGATGCTGCGGATCGCGAACAGCAGGATGAGGTCGTCGTGATGCGGCTGCTCGAGCGGCGACAGGCCCGGCAAGATGACGTCGGCGTGCCGGGTCGTCTCGTTGAGCCAAAGGTCAACGGAGATCATGGCTTCCAGCATCGGCAGCGCCTCGTCGAGCTTGTCGCCGCCGGGCGTGGACAGCACCGGGTTGCCCGCGACCGTGATCAGGGCCTTGAGCTGTCCGTCGCCGGGGGTGGCGATCTCCTCGGCCAGGCAGGACACGGGGGCCTGACCGAGGACCTCCTTGGCGCCGCGAACGCGGGTGTGCCAACGGCCGAATTCGGCGGCGCCGCCCTCCAGCCCCGGCAGGGGCTGCGTGGTGATCGACCACGCGGCGGGCCTGGGGAACATGGCGCCACCGGGGGTGTCGAAATGACCGGTGAGGATGTTGATCACGTCGACCAGCCAGCTGGCGAGGCTGCCGAACTCCTGGTTGCACAAGCCAATTCGCCCGTAGACCACGGACCTGGGTGTGCCGGCGAGCTCACGGGCAAGCCGCCGGATGCGGTCTTCTCCGATGCCGGTGGCGGCGCTGACACGTTCCGGCGGCCAGTCGGCCGCGATCCGGCGCATCGTGTCGACGCCGTCCACGTGCGGGCCGGGGTTGGCCAGGTCCTCGTCGAAGAGCGTGTGCGCGACCGCCAAGAGCAGCGCCGCGTCGGTACCCGGCACGATCGATAGCCACTCGTCGGCGCGGGCCGCCGTCTGCGTGCGCACCGGGTCGATCACGATCACCTTGCCGCGGTCGCTGATCTTGCGGATCAACCCCATCACGTCGGGCGCGGCCAGCAGCGAACCCTGCGAGGCGGCGGGGTTGGCTCCCATGATCACCAGCAGGTCCGTGCGTTCGACATCGGGCACCGGGAAGTTCCACCACAGGCCGTACATCAGGTGGGAGGACAGATTCTTGGGCCACTGGTCGACCGTTCCCGGCGAGTACGTGACCGGCATCCCGGACATGCCCAGCAGCACCCCCGCGTACCGCGCCAGTGAAAACGAATGCGCCAGCGGGTTTCCCGTGTAGGCGGTGACCGCGCCGATCCCGTACTTCTCGATGACCGGCGTCAGCAGTTCGGTGCAGCGGCGAAACGCGGCGTCCCAGCTGACCTCCCGCCATTGGCCGTCGACCTTGATCATGGGACGGCGGATGCGGTCCGGATCGTCGTGCAGCGCGGCCAGGGACACGCCTTTCGGGCACAGGTGCCCGTGACTCCAGGCGTCGTCGGGGTTGCCCCGAATTCCTGTCACGCGGCCGCCGTCGACCTGAATCTCCAAGCCGCACATGGCTTCACACAGTGGGCAGGTGCGCAGGTGCCTGCCGTCTTCGCCGGTCGTCACCCACCCACTGTATTCCGCTACTCCGGGTATCGGAAGGGTGAATGTCGCGCGTCAGGAGGCCCAGGGACCGACGCCGCCGACCTTGTCGATGCGGATGCGGGTCAGGTACCCGGGGGGCGCGTCATCCGGAGGGAAGGGGGTGCCGGGCGCCGCCAGGGTCTCCGCCAGCTCCGCCAAGAGCTCGGGTGCGCCGCCCTCGACGATGCGCGCGGTGCCCGTGACGGACAGGTACGGCCGCATCGCCTCGCCGACGGCGTCGAGCGCCACGATCTGTGACGGCCACCCTCGGATCGTTGCGCACGTTGCGCACCTTCTTGTGCTCGGCGAGGTGCGCGGTGACGAGCTCGTCCCCGTCGGGCGTCGATTGCAGCGCTACCCAGACCAGGCTCACCTGCGGGCTGCCGTCGGGGTTGAGCGTGACCAGGGTAGCGTCGGCACCCTTCCCGATGAAATCCCGGGCTGCGTCGTTCAGCTTCATGACGTCTTCGACAGTGCGGCGTGGCGTTTCATTCCCGGCCGCGACACGACGGTGGCCCGCTCACTGGCGTGACCGGGCCACCTGGCGGGAAACTAACCCTGTTCGGCCTTCTGGCGTGCCTCGTTCGCGTCGGCCGCTTTGCGAGCGGCCTCGGCCTCGGCCTCTTTCTGGCCAGCCTCGCGTTGCGCGTCGGCCTTGTCCTGCTGGGCCTGCGCCTCGCGCAGCAGGTCCTCGTTGCCGGTCACCGCCCCGGCGACCTCCTTGACCTTGCCCTTCGCGCCCTCGACGAGGCCTTCGACCGCTTCCTGGGGACCGCTCTTCTCGGACATCCCTCTCCTCCGCATCGGTGGGTGTCGGTAGGTGTTGTCCCCGACATTCCCCGCGGCACGCACCGGCGAAACGCCGTCGGCCCGTGGCCTGCGCCACAGTCGCGGGCGGCTAGCGTCGTGAGTCGTTAATGGTGCACCAGCATCTTCGGCCGTGCATCCCGCTGTGAACACGTCGAACGTGGGGGAAAAGTACACATTTTCCAACACTTTTCCTCCATAGGGCCCACGCTCGGAAACAGGAGCGAAGGCTGCACCCGAACCAACGACTCACGACACTAGCGCAGGCTCACCAGCTGGTCGACCGAGTCTCGCGGCAGCTCACCGTCCACGACCGCCGTGACCGTCATGTTCTTCAGCGTGATGGCGCCCTTATGGTTGTCGAGGAACGCGGTGTCGGCCGCGTCGCGTCCGGTGGCGATGCGAACCATGGATTGCCGCGGCGCGAGGCAGGTGGCGTCGACGACCCGCCACGAGTCGTCGACGAACGCCTCCGCCACCGCGTGGAAGTCCATGGGCTGGCATCCGGGCGCGTAGACCGCCACCAGCCGCGCGGGGACATTGAGCGCGCGGAGCAGGGCGATCACCAGGTGGGCGTAATCCCGGCAGACGCCGGAACCGGCCAGCAGTGTGTCCGTGGCGCCGTCGATCGGATCACTGGACCCCGGAACGTAATTCAGCCGGGTGCCCACCCACGACGGCACCTTTTCCAACAGCGTTCTGGACGCGCCGTACTCCTGGAATTCCGTCGCGGCGAAGCCGAAGAACTTGTCGGCTTCCGCGTACCGGCTCGGGCGCAGGTAGGTGATCAGATCGATGTCACTCACCGGTGCTGGTTCGGCCTCCCCCACTACGGTCGCCGCATACGACAGGGTCACGGTGCCCTCGTCGGCCTGCAGCGTGTGGATCCGCGTCCCGTGCTCGCCCAGAATCTCCCGCGCCTCGATGTCCTTGCCGTTCAAGCGGATTGCCAACGATTCCCGGAGATCGATGCCCGCCTGACGGGCCACGGTGACCTGGAAGTCCAGCGTCGTCGGTGCATCGATGTCGACCTCGATCTCAGCGCCGATCTCACGTGCGAACCGCCCAGTGCTGATACCCGCCCCCTTACGTCCGGTCGGGCGCCGCCGGCCCTGACATACCTTCTCATCCAACACGACAAATCCCAGCCACGCAGGGCGAGCCGATAGACGGCCCGTCTCGTCGTACTCAGCGTGGTCGAGCCCCAACCCGGGGGCCCCAACCAGGAGGACCGACATTGCATGCACCCGCGGCATCCGAGCGCACCGACCGCGCCCTCGCCTACCTGCTGCTACGGCTGACCGTGGGCGCCAGCCTTTTCGGGCACGGCCTGGTCCGGCTGCCGAAGCTCGGAGCCTTTCACACGCAATTGATGGGCGAGTTCAAGGTGTCGGTGCTGCCCGCCTTGCTGGTCTCGGGGTGCGGGTACGTGCTGCCGTTCGCCGAACTGCTCACCGGCCTGCTGTTGCTGGCCGGCGCCCTGACGCGCGCGGCCGCCGTCGCCGGCGCCCTGGTGATGATCGTGCTAGTGCTCGGCGCGACGTCGATCGAGCACTTCAATGTCATCGGCGAACAGCTCCTGCATGCGATCTCGCTCTGCGGTGTGATCGCGTTTCGCGGCCACAACGACTATTCGGTGGACCGGCTGCTCGCCGCGCGGCGCTCGTGGGGAGCTCGCGAAAGGTGAACGGCGGAGGCAATTTCGCTGAATGTGCCTGCGAGATGTTTGCCGCCGCCGTCCCAGCGGCTACAGATAGAAATTAGACGTTGGGATTGCGGTTGACCCTGCTCGTGTCCGCCTCCGCGGCTTGGGATCGACCGTCGGGCGAGTGACCAGCGGTCATGGCCGCACAAGCGAGACGAGCGGATATGCAACGACTCAGTGGATTAGACGCGTTCTTTTTGTACCTGGAATCGCCGACGCAGCCGTTGAATGTTTGCTGCGTCCTCGAGCTCGACCCCGGCGCAGCACCGGACGGCTACTCGTTCGACCGGTTCCGCGCGGCCCTAGCGGAACGGGTGGACGCGGTGCCCGAATTCCGCCTCAAGCTGGCCGACAGCCAGCTGAACCTCGACCATCCGGTCTGGGTGGACGACGAACGATTCGATCTCGCCCGCCATCTCCACCGGGTGGCCCTGCCTGCCCCGGGCGGCCCCCGCGAGTTAGCCGAGATCTGCGGCCACGTCGCCGGACTGGCGCTCGATCGCGATCGTCCGCTGTGGGAGATGTGGGTGGTCGAAGGCCTCCACGCCAATGCCGCGCTATCCGTCATCCTTAAGGCGCACCACGCGGTGATCGACGGCGTGGGCGGGGCCAACCTGCTGGCGCAATTGTCCAGCGCCGCGCCCGACGCGCCGCCACCGAAACCGGCCGCCCGCGCAGGCTCGGCGCATCCGCTCCAGATCGCCGCGTCCGGGCTGATCGGCGCGATGCTGCGGCCCTGGCGCCTGGCCAGGGTAGTGCCGGCGACCGCGCTGACACTCGCGGAGACGGTCCTTCGCGCGCGCGGCGGGCACACGATGGCCGCCCCGTTCGCGGCGCCGCCGACCGCGTTCAACGGCCCGTTCACCCGGCACCGCAACGTCGCGCTGGCCACGCTGGACCTCGATGAGGTCAAAGCCGTCAAGAAGAAGTTCGCGGTCACAGTCAACGACGTGGTGACCGCCCTTTGCGCGGCGGCCTTGCGGCAGTTCTTCTCCGACCGCGGCGAACTACCCGACAGACCCGTGGTCGCCAGCGTGCCGGTGTCGGTGCGGGGCAGGTCCGATCGGCCGGGCCGCAACCAGACCACCTGGATGCTGTGCCGGCTCGAGACCCACATCGAGGACACCGTCGAGCGGCTGCGCCGCATCGCCGACGGAAACGCCGCGGCAAAGGACCACGCCGGCGCGATGGGGCCGACCCTGCTGCAGGACTGGACCGAGGTCGCCGGGCAGACCATGTTCGGCGCCGCGATGAGGCTGCTGCCCCGAATTCCCCTGCCGGACAAGCCACCGCACAACCTGGTGTTGTCGAATGTCCCCGGCCCCCAAGAACAGCTGTACTTCCTGGGCTGCCGGATCGATGCCATGTACCCCCTCGGGCCGATCATCGCCGGCGCCGGGCTCAACATCACGGTCATGTCGCTCAATGGCCGGCTGGGTGTCGGCATCGTCTCGTGCCCGGACCTGGTGGGAGAGCTGTGGGATCTGGCCGACGCGTTCCCCAAGGCACTCAAGGAGCTGCTCAACTGCGACGCGCCCGAGAGGCGGTAGGCCGCCGAACATTCTGTTGCGCAACGCGTCTCGACGTCGGCTGGTAAGTGGCCGCGTCATCGTGCGGACCGGCACTCCCGCCCGCCGCACGGCATGGTGGCAGGGTGACATGCGTGGCACACACTCCCGCCGTCGAGTCAGACCTGCGTGAAATCGCGACTCCCAAGGGCGCTTTGCGCTACTACGACTGCGGATCGGCCCAGGGGGTGACCGGGTGGCGCAACTTTCGCGGGATACTCCCCGCATTCGCGGAGCGACACCGCTGCCTGATCCTGGAATTCCCCGGCTTCGGCGTCAGCGACGACTTCGGCGGTCATCCGATGGTCGACGCGTTCGGCGCCGTGACGCCGCTGCTCGACGCCCTGGGGGTTGCAAAGGCGCACATCGTCGGCAACTCGATGGGCGGCGGCGTCGGCATCAACTTCGGCATCTGCAATCCCGACCGCATCGCCCGCCTGGTCACCATCGGCGGCATCGGGACCAACATACTCAGCCCCAGCCCCAGTGAGGGCATCCGGCTACTGCAGGAATTCGTCGAGGACCCGACGCGGCAACGCCTGATCGACTGGCTCATCGATGGTGTACGAACAGGCGTTGGTCACCAACGAACTCGTCGAAGAGCGGTGGCGGTCGGCGAGCGATCCGGACACGCTGGCCGTCGCGCGCCGCATATACGGCAAGGCGGCGTTCGCCGCGATGAACGCGTCCGACCGGCCGCTGCCATGGGCGGTGATGCACAAGCTGGCGGCACCCACCCTGCTGACATGGGGCCGCGATGACAGGGTGAGCCCGCCCGACATGGCGCTGATCCCGATGCGCACCATCCCCAACGCGGAACTGCATGTGTTCCCCAACTCCGGGCACTGGGCGATGATCGAGGCCAAGGAGGCCTTCGAGAACGTCGTGCTTGCTTTCCTGTCGCGCGGCTAGGGGGGAGCTTTCGGCGAGGCTTCCGGTCGAGCCGGGCCAGTGGCGCTCGCGAATATCGAAATCGACGCCACCGCGGAAGGGTGCCAGACGCCGCCACGCCCACGTCGATTTCGGCGAATGGCGGCAATCCGCGCCAACATCCACTCAACCGTCGCCGCCTACAACGCGGGCGCCGCCCGCGGCGAGGATCCGCTGCGGCAAAGAAGCCGCAATGGCTCGAGCCCATCGGCCCTCCTGCCGGCGCCATCGACGGGAGAACACCGGCGGTTTCACCCTGGGCGGCCTGGCCACCGCGCTGGGCGGCCAAGGTGCTACACGTCAGCGGCGAACCCACGCCCCGGCTTCTTCGCCGCCGGCCGCTGCACCGCCGGGCTGGCCGCGTGGGGCTGCGCCAGCGGCATGTCCCTTGGGGACGGCAGCTTCTACGGCCGACCCGCCGGCGGGTCGGCGACGCGGTGTTAATCCTGGCGGACTTGGCCGCGCGTGTAACCGCAACGGTCCGTAAGGGTTTGCTCAAACTTCAATTCAGGGAGCCCGAACATTGCGACCGACGGTCCCCAGCAGGCCCGATGACTATTTACGTGCTGTTTACTCGAATCCCTGTCAAGTTGCTGGTTGCTCGACCCCGGGTTAGGTTAGTCGGGTTTGCGGCAAGGATCGGGCGTCGGCCGGGGCGGCGCCCCTCGTGAGTGCCCGCGAAGCACCATTCGTTCCGCGACTGAAGGGGGTTGCGCGTGCCACAGCTTTCGCCGCTGCGGGTGATGTCCATGGGACTCGAGGCCGCCGCGGGACTCATCGATGTCGCGACCCTGCCGGTCCGGATCGGCGCAAAGGTGCTGTCGGGCGAGGTTTCCCGCTCTACGCTGGCCCGGCGATGCGGGCGCGGCGACGGGCGCCTGTGGGTCGAGGTGCGCGGGATCGACGGCTTCGACGGCGCGGAGCGGGGTCGCGCTGTCGTCGATGCGCTGCGGGCACATCCCGGTGTCACGGGCGTCAGCCTGAACCGTCCGCTGTCGCGCGCGGTCGTCGAGATCGACGGCGAGGGATCGTTGGACGAGCTCTGCTCGGTGCTTGACGATATCGAAAAGCACTGGAACACCGCCGATTCCGCTCGCTCGGACAGCCTGCCCGGCGACGGCCTGCTGTTGGCCGCCCGGGGCGCGATGGTGGCCCTCAATGCCGCGGGGTTCGCGGTGGCGGTCGCTGGTCGGGCGTTGCGGCTCCCCGCGGCACCCGTCGCCGTCGAAGCGGTGTCGGCGATCGCGAATCATCAACCGTGGGTGCGCCGTGCGCTCGAGGGCAGCATCGGCGCCGGCGCGACGGAGACGGCGCTCTCGGTGACCGCGGCCGCCGCGCACGTCGTGACGTTGTCGCCGGTGAAGTTGTCGGTGGACCTGACGATGCAGGCGTTCAAGGCCGCCGAGTCCCGGGCCGCGGCGCGGGCGTGGGCCCGCTACGAGCCCGAGCTGGCCCGTCATGCCGACGAATCGGACCTGCACCTCTCGCCCCGGCCGGTCGCACCGCCGACCGGGCCAATCGAACGCCACGCCCGCCGCATGGCGTGGGTACAGCTTGGCGGCATCGGTCTGACCGGGGCGCTCACCCGCAACGTCACCATGGCGTCGACAGCGGCGTTGGCGTCGTCACCGAAGGCGATGCGCACCACCCACGAGGCGTTCGCCACCACGCTCGGTCGGGGCTTGGCGGATCGGCACGCGGTGCTGCCGCTGCGGCCGGAAAGCCTGCGCCGCCTGAGCACCGTCGACGCGCTGGTGATCGATCCTCGCGTGCTGTGCTCCGCCGACATGCGGGTCGTGAGCGTACGCGGCGCCGGCGATGGCGAATTGCCGGAGGCCTGGACCGCCGCCCAGGCGCTGCTCGACGAAGGCCCCGCCGCGGGTTGGCACCCCATAGGCGTGGCACCTGATGGCAACGGCGCGGTCGAGGCGCTCGTGGCCCCGGCCCCGCACCCGCTGGCGTCGGCGGTGATCACCCAGGCGCGCGATTCCGGCGCGCGCCTGGTGTCGGCCGACACCGACCTGCTGGGCGACCTGCGACCGGCGTTCGATGTCGTCCGCCCGATCGGCGACCGCGGGCTCGACGACGCGCTGGCCGGCGCCGTGTCCGAGCTGCAACGCGACGGACACACCGTCGCTGTGCTGTCCTCGTCTGGCGCACAAGCCCTTTCGGGCGCGGACGTGGGATTGGGCATCAGGCCGGGTGCCGACGGCGCGCCGCCCTGGCATTCCGATCTCATGCTGGACGACCTGGCCGGGGCCTGGCGGGTGCTGCACGCGCTACCCGCAGCGAGGAAGGCGAGCTGGCAAGGCATCGCGATATCGGTGGGCGCGTCGGCGCTGGGCGCGCTGTTCATGGTGCCGGGCGTCCGCAGGTTCCGCGGACCCGGGCCGGTCACGATCGGCTCCGCCGCGGGGCTGCTGTCGGGGTACCTCCTGGCGCTCGGCGCGCTTCGTACCCAGGTGCCGCGCCCCGCGCCGGCATACGAGTGGCACGCGATGTCGGCCGAACGGGCCCGCGAGGTGCTGGCGACGCTGCGCGAGCCCGACGAGCCCCCCGCCGACCCGGCCGAGTCGGGTAGCACGTTGGTGCCCGCCGGGGTGTGGCAGTTCGCCAAGGCCGCCGTCGCCGAGTTGACCGGCGACCCGTTGACCCCGGTGCTCGCGTTGTGTTCGACGGCCACCGCGGTGCTGGGGTCGCCGACCGACGCCCTGCTGGTCGGCACGGTGCTGACCGGCAACGCGATGCTGTCGACCGCCCAGCAACTTCAGGCCGAGAATCGCCTCAACCGGCTGCTGGCTCAGCAGACGCCGCCGGCGCGGCTGGTCACGGCCGGGGCGGACGGTAAGCGCGGCTACCGCGACGTCGTCGTCGAGCAACTGCGGCCCGGCGATGTGATCGAGGTGCGCAGCGACGAGGTGGTGCCCGCCGACGCCCGGGTGATCGACGCACATGATCTCGAGGTCGACGAATCGTCACTGACCGGTGAGTCCCTGTCGGTGCAAAAGCAGGTCGAGGCCACACCGGGTGCCGAACTGGCCGAGCGTCGCTGCATGATCTACGCCGGAACCACCGTGGTGGCCGGCACCGCGCTCGCGCTGGTGACCGCCGTCGGGGCCGACACCCAGACGCGCCGCGCGGCCGAACTCGCCTCAGGTGACCTGCCGACCGTGGGCCTCCATCACCAGCTCAGCCGGTTGATGAGACGCGCGTTCCCGTTCAGCGCGGGCGGGGGCGTCGCCGTCGGCGCGCTGAGCCTGTTGCGCGGCGGCGTCCTGCGCCAGGCGCTGGGCAGCGCGATCGCCGTCGCCGTGGCGGCCATCCCGGAGGGCATGCCGCTGATGGCGACCCTCGCGCAGGCCGCGTCGGCGCAGCGCCTGGGCGACGCCGGTGCGTTGGTGCGGGTTCCGCGGGCCGCCGAGGCGCTCGGCCGGGTCGAGGTCGTCTGTTTCGACAAGACCGGGACGCTCAGCGAAAACCGGCTTCGGGTCACCCAGGTCCTCCCCGTGGCGGAGCACGCCGGCGACAACGTCCTGCGCTGCGCAGCCCTGGCCGCACCGGCCGACGACGGCAACCCGCACGTGCACGCCACCGACGAGGCCATCATCAAGGCCGCGGAAGCGGCGGGTTCCGGCGCGCGATCCGAACCCGACGCCCACCTGCCGTTCCGGTCGGGCAGGGCGTTCTCGGCGTCGCTGACCGGTACCCGGCTGACCGTCAAGGGTGCACCCGAAGTCGTGCTGGCGGCGTGCCGCCAGGTCGGCCCGGATGCGGACGAGGCCGTCACCGCCCTGACCACCGCGGGGCTTCGGGTGATCGCCGTGGCCGAGCGTCGCCTCACCACCCAGCAGGCGAGGTCGATACGGCAGGACCCCGACGGCATCGCCGACCTGTGCGGCAAGGGCTTGACACTGACCGGATTCCTGGGGCTCTCGGACACCCCACGCCGGCAGGCGCCACGGCTGCTCGCCCAGCTGACGGACCGTGGGGTGGCCATCCGGCTCATCACCGGCGACCATCCCGTGACCGCCGCCGCCATCGCCCGTGAGCTGGGTGTGCCCGTGACCGAGGGCCAGGTGATCACCGGCGCCGAGTGGAACGCACTGCCCCGGGCCGACCAGGAAGCCGCGGTCCTGGACCGAGTGATCTTTGCCCGGATGTCACCGGAGAACAAGGTGCAGGTGGTCCAGACGCTCGAGCGGGCCGGGCGGGTCTGCGCCATGGTGGGTGACGGCGCCAACGACGCCGCCGCGATCCGCGCCGCGAGCGTCGGCGTCGGCGTCGTCGCGCGTGGCAGCGATTCCGCCCACACCACCGCCGACCTGGTGCTGACCGACGGCCGCATCGAGTTGCTGATCGACGCCATCGACGAGGGACGCCGCCTGTGGCGCGGAGTGCAGGCGGCCGTGGCCGGCCTGCTCGGTGCCAACGCGGGCGAGGTGTTCTTCTCCGTCATCGGCACCGCGCTCACCGGCGTCTCCCCGCTCAACACCCGCCAGCTGCTGCTGCTGAACATGCTGACCGACGCGCTGCCCGCCACCGCCGTCGCGGTCAGCACGCCCGCAGGGCCCGTGGAACGCGTCGGGCGAGGCATCGACGAACGCGCGTTGCGGCGGGCCGTGGTGGCCCGGGGCGGAATCACCGCCGCCGCGGCGACGGCGGCCTGGGTGATGGGCTCGGTCACCGGGCTGCCGCAGCGCGCCTCGACCGTCGCGCTGATCTCGCTGGTCTCGGTCGAGCTGGGCCAGACCCTCATCGACTCGCACTCGCCCCTGGTGGTGTTCACCGCGGCCGGGTCGTTCGCCGCTTTCACCGCGATGGTCAGCACACCGGGGGTCAGCCAACTGCTGGGGTGCACGCCCGTCGGACCCGTCGGCTGGGCCCAGGGCCTGAGCACCGCCGGGCTGGCGATTCTCGCGGTGGCGGCCACCAATCGGCTGCGCTCGAGTGGCCGGGACGTGGAGTCAACCCCCGTGGGCGGAGAACCCGAGCCCGACGGGCAGCCGACCGGCCCCGCCGCGGAACCGACGGACCGCAAACGGCCCCAGGCGCCGCACACCGCCGTCCTGACGGCCCCGGCGAAGGCCGCGCGCGCATTGAAGCTGGTCGGCCAGCACCAGCACCGGGCGGGATCGCGGGCGTAACGCCGCGGCGAAACATCCCGGCGAATTTCGCGGTGCCGTTACGACCGCGGGCACCCGCGCCGCGCAGAACTAGGGAGCCGGCACCGATCTGATGGACCAGGCGTGGTGGTTTACCGCCGTCGCGACGCTCCCCGGCGAGGCGTCCGCGGTCATGCTGGCCGAACGGTCGCCGCCCGGCTGCCCGACCGTTCGGCCAGACCGGCCGCCGGTTCGCCAACGGACTACATGTCCTTGGGCCGGCGGCTGCTCGAGCTGGAGCGGGCCGACAGCTTCGCTGGGCTCGCCGCCGCCATCGGCGTGCCGGTGCCGGGATTCGTCGCCACCATGACGCGGATCAACGAAATCGCCTGCGCCGGACAGGATCCCGATTTCCGAGCGGGACCGCAGCGGCTACGACCGCTACTACGGCGACCCGACCGTCGGCACACCGGCCCCGAGCCTCACTGGATTTCCAGGCCCCGCCGGCGGACCCACCACAGCGCCGCCACGGTCCCGGCCAGCCACACCCCCGCCGCGATCGCGAGGTGCACGAAACTCTTGGTGTCGCGCCCGAACACCGGCCAGATCATCGCCGGCACCTGGTTCCACAACACCCGGTGCTCGACCCCGTTCATCGGGTCGGCGACGTAGTACAGCGCGTAGGGCAGGCTGAGGGCGAGCAGCCACCCGACGGTGCGACGCTG
The DNA here is from genome assembly GCF_036409085.1 of Mycobacterium sp. 050134. Taxonomy (NCBI): domain Bacteria; kingdom Bacillati; phylum Actinomycetota; class Actinomycetes; order Mycobacteriales; family Mycobacteriaceae; genus Mycobacterium; species Mycobacterium sp. 050134. Next base: position 87,811 of record NZ_JAZGLV010000012.1, on the reverse strand, counting down.
GTCGCGGCGCTGACGCCAGCGGCGGATCAACGGCTCGACGCCCACCGGGTGCAGCACGGAGATGAAATTGCCGACGCCGACCCAGGAGATGATGGGCACCGCGACGGTCGGGACGGTGATCGCGAGCCGCGCGGGGCTTTCCAGCCACAGCGTCAGCGCCATCGCCGCCGCCAGGGTGGGCAGCCCCACGATCACCAGCAGGGCAATGTTCTTGATGAGGAGCACCCGCCAGAACGGCACGCCGTCGGACATCGCCTGCCGGACGCGGTAATGGTCGGCGCCCAGGAAGTTCGTCGTGGTCACATCGGCGAGCACCCAGGAGGAGAAATAGGTGCCCACCAGGACCACCCAGTCGTTGTGGTGGGGGCCGAGCGGGGCCAGCGGCTGCACCAGCAACCACGCCGCGGCAAAGACGATGTTGGCGATCACCCCCATGAGCCATGTCCGCGGCGGGGTGAACGCCCAGCGAATTTCCGCACGCACGGCCGGCACCAGCGGTCGCTGAAAGTCCTTGGCGGCCCGCCTCGCCGCGGCAGGACGAGGGGCCGAGGCCCGCACCGCGGCGCGCAACGCGGCGTGCCAACGTGGGTTCATCGACGTCTGGAAATCGACCATGAGCTCCGTGCGACCATACCTGTGCCGGCGACGCCGCCGGCAACCTTTTGCGAACTCGCCCGCGCGTCGCGCGCGGCCTCAACGCAGGATAGGGCCATGAACCGCAAACGCGTCGTCATTGCCGGATTGGGCGACGTGGGAGTCCTGACCGCCATCCGCCTGTCCCGGCACGCCGACGTCGTCGGGATCTCCGCCAAGCCCGCCCTCGTGAGCGGCCAGGAACTCGGCCTGCGGCTCGCCCGCCCGCACGACTGGGCCCGCGACTACTGGGTCCCCTTCGACCGGTTCCGCCGGCTGGACGGCGTCCGAACCGTGCAGGCCGCGCTCACGGGAGTAGATCTGGCCGCCCGGACGGTGTTCGGCCGGGCGGCCGACGGGGCAACCATCGCCGAGCCCTACGACGCGCTGGTGGTCTGCACCGGGGTCAGCAACGGCTTCTGGCGCCGGCCCACGCTGCAGTCGGCCGCCGAGATCGGCGCCGACCTCGACGCGGCGCACCGGCGCCTCGCCGTCGCCGATTCGGTGATCGTCGTCGGCGGCGGCGCGGCGGCGGTCAGCAGCGCCTTCAACATGGCGAATACCTGGCCCGGCAAACGGATCGACCTCTACTTTCCGGGGCCGGCCGCCCTCGTCGGCTATCACCCGCGCACCTGGGAGCGCATCCGGCGCCGGCTAACCGACCTGGGCGTCGGACTCCACCCCGGCCACCGCGCGGCGCTGCCCGACGGCTTCCCGTGCGACGAGGTGACCCGCGCGCCGGTCCATTGGAGCACCGGGCAGGAACCGGCGCGCGCCGGGGCCGTGCTGTGGGCGCTCGGCCGTGTTCGGCCCAACACCGAGTGGCTGCCGCCGGACCTGCTGGACGAGCGGGGATTCGTGCGCGTCACGCCGGAGTTGCAGGTGCCCGGCCAGCGCGGCGTGTTCGCGGTCGGTGACGTCGCGGCCACCGACCCGCAACGCAGCTCCGCCCGCAACGGCGGCGACGCGCTCGTCGCGCGCAACGTCCGCGCGGGGTTCGCCGGCCGAACGATGCGCGCCTACCGCGCGCCGGTGCGACGGTGGGGCTCGTTGCTCGGCGCTCAGCGCAACGGTCTGGAAGTCTTCCTGCCCACCGGCCACGCGTTCCGGTTCCCGGCATGGTCCGTCGAACGGGTGGTCATGCCTTGGGTCGTCCGATGGGGCATGTATCGCGGGGTGCGTGACAACGACCCGTTCGGGTATGCCGGCCGGTCAACGGCGACGCCGACGAAGGGTGAGTGAGGAGCACCCCGACGTCGACGTCGCGAGACTGCTGATCTTTCCGCGAGATCCGTTCAGCTCTTGATGGACCCGCTCCTCTTGGACTTGAACGTCGCGATGCAGGCGATGTCGCGGTCGCCCTGCCGCCAGGAATCGCGCGAGGGCGGCATCACGGCCAGGTCGACGTTTGGATCTTGCACCGCCGTCGACGAATACGATGCCAGCGAGTCCCGGCACCGCTGGTCGTAGTCGCTGAACGCGGCCTCGTCGGGAAACGGCCCGTCCGGCATCGCCAGGACCGCGACGATCTCGCCCAGGTGCGGGTGGTCGCAGCCGATCGTATTCACGAACTTGACCCGGTTGCCGGTGGGGATGTCCGCCAGGCAATCCCCCGCCTTCACGTTTCGGGCGCTCACCGTGTTGGTCGGCGACAGAACCGCGACGGCGATGGCGCCCCCGATGACCGCCACCCACACCGCGGACAGCACTAATCCCGCAACCGCCATGCCACGCCCGCGCTGCCCGCCGGGCTTGGTCCGCCCGACGGCGATGATCCCGAAGATCACACTGAACAGGACGCCACCTAGGAGGCCGAACACCAGGGATGCGACGGCGAACCCGCTCGTCGTCGGCGGTTGCGGCGTCGGCGGTATGTAATAGGGCGGCGGATAAGGACTTTGGTATGAAGGCGGCGGACCGCTCTGGTATGAAGGCGGCGGACCGCTCTGGTATGAAGGCGGCGGGCCGCCTGGGTATGAGGGCGGCGGCGGGTAGCCGCCGGCCGGGGGTTGCGGGGGCGGCGCGTCGGGTCCCGGTGTGTACGACATGCCTCACTGTAGGACCCTCTCGCGCACCGGATGGACGAATCCGCGTTTCGCCGGGCGGCCGCTACGTTGGAGACGGGGCCCGCGGCGGGGCCCGGGCAGGAGTCAACGCGTGGATTGCAGGATCTTCACCGACCCGAGCAACGGTGCCACCTACGATGACCTGCAGGAATCCGCTAGCATGGCAGAGGAATTCGGCTTCGCCGGATTCTTCCTCTCCGACCACTACCTCCCCTTCGCCGGTGAGGGTCTGCCCGGTCCCACGGACGTGTGGACGACGCTGGCCGGACTGGCGCGCGATACGTCGCGCATCCGTCTCGGTTCGCTGGTGACGGCCGTCACCTTCCGCCACCCCGGGCCGTTGGCGATCGTCGTGGCGCAGGTGGATGCGATGAGCCGGGGCCGAATCGAATTCGGCTTGGGTGCGGGCTATTTCGAGCCAGAGCACGCCGCGCTCGGCATCCCCTTCCCGCCTGTCGGGGAGCGGTTCGACCGGTTGGCCGAGGCGCTGGAGCTCATCACGGGGCTCTGGCGCACTCCCGCCGGGCGGCGCTATTCGTTCGGCGGCAAGCATTTCGAGCTGCTCGACGCCCCGGCCCTGCCCAAGCCCTGGCAGGACCCGAGCCCGCCGATCATCCTGGGCGGCACCGGAAGTCGGCGCACACCCGCCCTCGCGGCCCGGTTCGCCGACGAGTTCAATCTGCAGACGAGCCGCCGCCGCGCGCCGCTCGAACACCACCGCGGCGAGCTCAAACGTGACGACATCGCGGGACAGGTCGCCCGGGTGCGCGCCGCGGCGCGCGAAATCGGTCGGGATCCAGCCGAGTTGATATTTTCCATGACGGCCCTCGTCGGGGTCGGGGACACCGGCGACAGCGCCGTGGCCCGGATCAATTCCGAACACTATGGCGCCCAAACCTTCGACGGGACCACGCTGTCCGGCACGCCGGCGCAGATCGTCGACCAGTTGGCGCCGTACGCGGAACTGGGCATCTCGCGGATCTACGTGCGTGCGCCGGCGAGGATGCGGACGCTGGCGGGCAATTTCGAGTTGTTCGCCACCGGCGTGCTGCCGCGGATCGCGTCGATGTAGGCGGTCTAATCCCCTGTGCGTCGCAGGGTTTCGTCGTAGCGGACCCGCATCGTGCAGGCTGGTTGCCCGGCTTGTTCCAACAGGTTGTGGCCCGTGAGCGTGGCGATCGGATCCTGCGCAGGTTCCGGAAGCGGATACCGGCCGGTCGCCTTCACGAAGACGGTGCCTCCGCAGGCGGAGGCGTTCTCGTTGTGTTCGATGTCCAAAGCCCATGCCCCGCCGCCGAACACGAGTGGTTCGTCGATGGTCTTCGAGTGGAAGTAGCTCATGCACCGATCGCCGCCGCGCAGGCAATCGGTGACGACCGCCAGGTCCAACTGCTGTTGGGGCATGCCCTGCTGGAAGTTCCGTGTCACGTGGTAGCGACCGCGCAGCGATTCGGCCGGTGATGCCACACGCGGCGGCAGAGCGGCCGGGTCGGGCAGGCTGTTGACGTCCACGTCGCCGGTGCGGGTGAAGGTGACGGTTCGCTTCTGATCACACGCGTTGGCTGCCGCGCCGCGGTAATCGCCGATGAGGGTGCCGTCCGGGCGCGGTTGCAGGCTGAACACCTCCCACATTTCCGCGCGCGCGTCCCGGCACTTGTCGGCGGCGAGGGACACGGCCACCCAGCGGCCCCCGACCTGGTCGAACACCGAGGTCGACGCGAGCTTGAACTCGCCGCTCAAGCGTGCGGCGGTCGCCACGCAGCCGCCGGGGCGACAGACCGAGCGGACGGCGTAGGTACCGCTGGACGGCCCCGCGCCCGGCACGGGGACGTCGTCGAGATTGGTGGCGCGACCGAACTCGGCGCGGTACACGCCGGTGAAAGGGCCGGTGTTCGCCGCGGGGGTGGCCGCGGTGACCGGAGCGCCGCCACCCGGCTCGGCGGCGTGTCGCCGGCTGAAGTGGACGACGGCCGATGTGCCGCCCAGCAGTGCGACGGCCGCCACGGCGCCGATGACGAATCCGTGGCGCCGCCTCCGGCGCCCGGTGGCGGACGGCAGCGCCTGCGCGGTGAGCGCCGCATCGGTGTCGTGTTGAGGAGCACCGAAACCCAGTTGCCGCGCGAGTCGGTCGGCGAACTGCCCGCAGGTGGCGAACCGGTACGACGGGTCCTTGGCCATCGCGATAGCAAACACCGGGTCCAGCACCGCCAGATCGGGCCGGCGGGCGCCGATCGAGGGCGGCGACGCGCCGATGTGTTGGCCGATCACCACCGCGGGGTTGGAGCCGGAGTACGGTTGCGTCCCGGTCAAGAGATGGAAGGCGGTGCAGGCCAACGCGTATTGATCAGCGCGGCCGTCGACCGGCTCGCCCTTCAGCTGCTCGGGCGACACATACGCCACGGTGCCCACCGTCATGTCTGTCGCGGTGAGCCCGACGGGGTCGTCGATCTGCCGCGCAAGGCCGAAGTCGGCCAGGAAGATCCGGCGCGCCTGACCGTCCGGATCGGTCAACAGGATGTTGGCCGGCTTGACGTCGCGATGCAGCAGCCCGCGTTGGTGCGCGTAGTCCAGCGCCGAGGCGACCGCGGTGATGATCGGCACCACCTCGCCGGGCGGCATCCCGCCCGTGTGATCCTCGCGCAGCAGCCGGCCGGCGTCGGTCCCCGCGACGTAATCCATCGAAATCCACAGGTGGCCTTCGCATTCCCCGCGGTCGTGGATGCCCACGATGTGGGGGTGGGACAGTCTGGCGGCGAGTTCCGCCTCGCGCAGGAAGCGGGCCCGGAACTCCGGATCGGCTCCGAGGTTCACCGGCAATACCTTCAGCGCGTCTTCGCGGGGTAGCCGTGGATGCGCCACCAGGTAGACCCGCCCCATGCCGCCCGCACCGAGTGTCCGCAAGACGGCGTACCCGGCAAACACTTCGCCGACTTCAAGCGACATGGCCACGATGGTAGATGCTGCCGACGCGGAGTCACGGGCAAACCGGCGAACGCCTCGACCGGGCGGATGCTAATCCCCCGTGCGGGTGAAGGTCTCGTCGAAGTCGGTGTTGATGGCGCACGGCGGGGTCTGTTCCTGATGCCCTCGCCCGGTCAACCGCACGATGGGATCGTGTGCCGGCTGCGGCAGCGGATACCGGCCGGTGCTTTTCATGTGCGCCATTTCGCCGGAGGCCAGACACCGGATGTCGACGTCGATGTTCCACGTCCAGGCTCCATTGCCGAACACCAGGGGCAGGTCGCCCGACGGTTCGTGGAAATAGCTCATGCACCGGTCCCCCGTCCGTAGGCATTCGGTGCTGACGGCGGCGTTCAACTGCTGCTGCGCCACCCCGGTGGTGAAGGTCCTTGCGACGCGGTAGTGCCCGTGCAACCCGCGTGCGGGTGAGGCGACCCGCGGCGCCTCGGACGCCGGGTCGGGAACCCGGCCGGCATCGACGTCACCGGTGCGGGTGAACGTCACTGTTCGCTTGTCCGCGCACGCGTTTGACGTGGCCGAGGTGTATTCACCGGCGAGGGTGCCGTCTGTTCGGGGCGTCAGCGTGAACACCTCCCAGAATTCGGCGTCGGCGTCGCGGCACTTGTCCGGGGCGAGCGCCACGGCCACCCAGCCCACGCCGACCCGGTCCAGCACGATCGTCGGGACGCCCACGGGTGCACCGCCAAGGCGAGCCGCCGTCGCTACGCAGCCATCGGAACGGCACACGGAGCGAAGGCCGTACGTGCTCGTCAACGCGGGCGGGGCGCCGGCGTCCGGGGCGTCGTCGATCCCGATCATCGGGCCGAAATCGGCGCGGTAGGTGCCGGTCAGCGGACCCGCGGGGGGCGGCGGGCGGTTTGCGAGCTTGAGGCTCCCGAGGACACCGCCCGCGGCGAGCAGCGCGGCGCCCGCCAGCACCCCGAGCACGACGGCAGGGCGCTGACGCCATCTCCTCGGCGCCTTGGCGGGTGCCGGCACCGGCAACGCCGGAGGCCCGGGCGCCGTCAGGTGCCGCCGCAGCTGCTCAGCGAACTCACCGCAGCTGGCGAACCGGTCGGAGGGCCGTTTGGCGAGCGCGATGCGGAAAACCGGGTCCAGTCCGGCCAACTCGGGTCGGTGGGCGGCGAGGGAAGGTGGTGGCGCGCCGACGTGTTGGCCGATCACCACCGCGAGGCTGGGTCCGCTGTACGGCGGGACGCCGGCCAGCAGCTGAAACGCGGTGCAGGCCAACGCATACTGGTCGGCCCGCCCGTCCACCGGCTCGGCCAGCAATTGCTCGGGCGCGGCGTAGGCCGCCGTGCCCACCGCCGTGGTTTCGGTGAGTGTCGCGGCGTCGTCGACGCGTCGCGCGATGCCGAAGTCGGCCAGGAAGACCCGCGGCGCCTCCCCCTCGGATTCGCTCAGCAGGATGTTGGCCGGCTTGACGTCACGGTGCAGCAACCCCCGGTGATGCGCGTAGTCGAGCGCGGACGCGACCGCGGTGATGATCGCGCACGCATCGCCGGCGGGCATTCCCCGCGGGTACCGTTCCCGCAGCAGCCGGGTCGCATCGGTGCCGGCCACGTAGTCCATCGAAATCCAGAACCGGCCCTCGCATTCACCGCGGTCGTGGATCCCCACCACGTGGGGGTGCGACAGGCCGGCCGCCAGCTCCGCCTCCCGTGCGAACCGCTCCCGATAGCGGGGGTCCGCCGTCACGTCGGCGGGCAACACCTTGACCGCGTCCTCTCGCGGCAGCCGCGGATGTGCCGCCAGATACACCTGGCCCATCCCGCCCGAACCCAGCGGCCGCAGGATCGTGTATCCGGCGAACACCTGACCGGCTGCAAGCGGCATGGCCCACATGCTAGTTCGCTGATCACCCGCTGTTGATCAACAACATGAGGCCGTAGTCCATGTGAATCTGCTGGTGGCAGTGCAGCAGCGACAGCCCGGGCTGGTCGGCGACGAAGTCGACCTCCATGCTCTGGTAGCCGCCCAGCATCGCGACGTCCTTGCGCACCCCGGCGGTTGGCGTGCCGGCGACGTGGGTGATCTCGAAGGTGTGCCGGTGCAGGTGCATCGGGTGCAAATCGTCGGTGGCGTTGCGGAACCGCAAGCGGTGGCGCCCGTTTCGCCGCACGTCGAGCACCGGCTGATTGGCGCTCATCGAGAACGAGGTGCCGTTCATCGTCCAGATGTTGAAGCCGTTGTCGGCCGCGTTGCGCTTCTCGATCAGCAGCTCGAAGATGCGTTCGGGCGGCGGGCCGGGTGCGGTACTGGGCGCCGCGAACAGCCGGTAGTCCCAGGTGAACGGCGCCGGCGGCACCCACTGCGGGTCCCCGCCACGCCCGGCGTATTCGACGACGATACCCATGCCGTGCGCCCGGTCGTCGTCGTCGAGATCGCCAAGCAGCCAAACCCCGGGGTTGTCCATCGTGACCACCGCCGAAACCCGTTCCGCCGCCCCCAGCCACAACACCGGGACCGTCGCGGTGTTGGGCACCGGGTTGCCGTCGAGCGCCACCACTCTGAACGAGTGGCCCGGCAACGCCAGGCTGCGGGTTTCGGTGGCGCTGCCGTTGAGCACATGCAGGAGCACCCGATCGCCTTGCCGAACGCGGATGGGATCGCCATGGCCGAGCATGCGCCCGTTGATGGCGAACGCCCCGTAACTCACCTCGAAGCCGTGCGGCTCGCCGCGGGCGAGCGAGGCCCGCATCGCCGCCTCGCCCTTCTCCCTGAGGTCGGCGTCCGGTTCGCCGGCCAGGAAGTCCTTGGCCATGTCGCCGCCCCGGCTGAAGACCGGCTGAAATTCCTTGAGCGTCAGGAAGATCTCCTGGTCGTACGCCCCGGGACTCTGCTTCGGTTCGATGTAGACGGGGCCGACCAGGCCGGCGTACTGACCGCGGGACAGATCGTCGCGCGGAACCACATGCGAGTGGTAGAACCGGAAACCCGCGGGGCCGGGCAGGAACGAGATGCGTCGCGTGCCGTGGGCGGGGATGTACGGGGTGCCCTCCTCGGCGGAGCCGTCGAGGTCGACACCCACATGCTGGCCGTGCCAGTGCAGCTGCTCCGGTGCGTCGGTGTCGTTGACGATGTCCACCCAGGTTCGCTGGCCCTCCTTCAGCCGCAACAGCGGGCCCGGGAACTGGCCGTTGTAGGTGAGGGTCGACACCACCATGTCGGGCGCGAGTTCCACGGTGCCGGTCCCGATCCGCAGCGTGTGGTCGGCCTTGCCGCCGGGCGGGCCTGCAGGCGAGGTCTTCGAACATCCCGCCATGGCGCCGACACCGCCGCCGGCAGCAACCAGCGCCAGCGCACCACCCCTCAGGAAGTCCCGTCGGGCGACCACGATCAGGATCCTTCCGGCGATGCGGCGAGCGCGGGCAGCAGAAACCCGATTCGGCTGTCCAATTCGCATGCCAATTCCCGGAATTGGCGGTGGCCGCCGCCGTCGGCCGCGGGGTCGGGCAGGCTCCAGTGCGCCGCCGTGGGCAGGTTCTGGCCGGCCGCGAATTCGCGAACCTTGTCGCACAGGGTGATCACGCGATCGAAGCGCCGAGGGGCAACCGCGGACAGGCCCTGCGGCCGGATGCCACGAAGATCGATCCCATACTCGTCGCGCATGATTCGCACCGCGCCCGGATGCAGCTGCTGCTTGGGGTGGCTGCCGGCACTCGCCACCCGGACGCGCCCCTGGCCGCGCGTGCGCAGCAGCGCCTCGGCCATGGGCGAGCGCGCGCTGTTGCCCGTACACAGGAACAACACCGACCGCGCGGGTGGCTCGGCGTCCGACACCGCCGCCGTGCCGAGTGCCGGATGCAGCGCGGCCGCCGCCTCGGCGAACGCCCCGGCGCACCGGGGCAGCTCGAGATGGTAGTAGGTGTCGCGGCCGTCGAAGCTGCTGCGCCGGGCCGCGACCAGGCCCGCCGCGCGTAACAGGCGCAGGTGGTAGGACACCAGGTTCTGCGGCTCGTCGACGGCGGTGGCCAATTCCCGCACCCGCCGGTCGCCGACCGCGAGTTCGGTGAGCAGGGCCCAGCGCAGCGGGTGCGACGCCATCTGCATCAGCGGCGGAACCGCCGAGCGGCCGGTGGTGACCATGCTCGAGACGATACATCAAATCCATTTGATAGGTTGATCGGGCACGGCGTGACATCAGTTGTGTGATCGGCGATCCGAGGAGTCCGAGTGTCAGACAGCAAGCACCCGGGCGGGGATCTGCGCCGCAGCCTGGGACTCTTCGACGCGGTGATGATCGGGCTCGGGTCGATGATCGGCGCCGGGATCTTCGCAGCACTCGGGCCCGCCGCGGGTGCCGCGGGTGCGGGCCTGCTCTGGGGCCTGGCGCTGGCGGCGGTCGTGGCCTACTGCAATGCCACCTCGTCCGCGCGCCTGGCGGCCCGTTATCCCGCCTCCGGTGGCACCTACGTCTACGGGCGGGAACGGCTCGGCGATTTCTGGGGCTATCTGGCCGGCTGGGGGTTCGTCGTCGGCAAGACGGCGTCGTGTGCGGCGATGGCCCTGACCTTCGGCGCCTACGCCTTTCCGGGGCACGCGCACCCCGCGGCCGTCGCCGCCGTCGTGGGGCTGACCGCGGTGAACTACGCCGGCGTGCACAAGTCCGCGTGGGTGACGCGGCTGATCGTCGCGGTGGTGCTCGCCGTGCTGGCCGCCGTGGTGACCGCCGTCTTCGCCTCCGGGACCGCCTCCGCGGAGGCGCTGCGCCCCGCGGGCGCGCACCCGGCCGGCGTGATCCAAGCCGCGGGGCTGCTGTTCTTCGCCTTCGCCGGATACGCGCGCATCGCCACGCTGGGCGAAGAGGTTCGCGACCCGGCCCGCACCGTGCCGCGGGCCATCTCCCTCGGGCTCGGCATCACCCTGGCCGTCTATGCGCTGGTGGCGGTGGCGGCGTTGGCGGCGTTGGGGCCGCGGCGCCTGGCCGCGGCGTCCGCGCCGCTGTCCGAGGCGGTGCGGGCCGCCGGGACCGCCTGGCTGGTGCCGGTCGTGCAGGTGGGTGCCGCCGTCGCGGCGTTGGGTTCGCTGTTGGCGTTGGTGCTCGGCGTTTCACGCACCACCTTCGCGATGGCCCGCGACCACCACCTCCCCCGCCGGCTGGCCGCCGTGCATCCGCGCTTCGGGGTGCCGCACCGCGCCGAGCTCGCCGTCGGCGCCGTCGTTGCGGTGCTGGCCGCGAGCGTCGACCTGCGCGGCGCGATCAGCTTCTCGTCGTTCGCGGTGCTGATCTATTACGCGATAGCCAACGCGTCGGCGCTCCGCCTAGGACGCGACGAGGGGCGGCCCCACCGCGGAATCCCGGTGACGGGGCTGATCGGCTGCGTTGTCCTGGCGTTAGCGATGCCGGCGTCCGCCGTGGTTTCTGGCACTTTGGTGCTGGGAATCGGCGTCGCGGCATATGCGATTCGGCGGCTCGGCGCCCGGAGACCTTGACTTCTTGCGTTGTCACCGGGATGCATAGCGGAGTCCAAGGTTCTGTCCCGTGGTTCGTCCTACGCTGGATGCAGTGGACATTCACCACCATCAGCTCAATCGCAGGACCTTCGTGGGGGGCTCGGTCGCGTTGGGTGGCGCCGTGGCCGCCGCCACCACCGTCGCAGGGTCCGAACGCGCCGACCCCGGCCAGGAACGGGCGGCCGTCGTGCGCGCTCGCATCAATGGCGAGCAGCGCGAGATCGCCGTCGACAACCGCACGTCGTTGCTCGACATGCTGCGCGAGCGTGCCGGGCTGCCCGGCACCAAGAAGGGGTGTGACCAGGGCGCCTGCGGCGCCTGCACGGTCCTCGTGAACAGTCGCCGGATCAACTCCTGCCTGACACTGGCGGTGATGCACGACGGTGCGGAGATCACCACCATCGAGGGCCTGGACGACGCGAGGAGCGGCAGGCTGCATCCGCTGCAGCGGGCGTTCATCGAGGAGGACGCGTTGCAGTGCGGGTATTGCACGGCGGGCCAGATCATGTCCGGTATCGGGTGCATCGCCGAGGGGCACGCCGGCTCGCCGGCGGAGATCCGAGAGTGGATGAGCGGCAACATCTGCCGCTGCGGCGCGTATACCAACATCGTCACCGCAGTCACGGCCGCGGCCCGGAACGCCTAGCGCGTGTTTCCCTTCCGCTACACCAAGGCCACCGACGAGCAGTCCGCGCTGACGGCCGCCGCGGCCGGCGCCCGGTACATCGCCGGCGGGACCACGCTGGTGGACCTGATGCGTGAGACCGTTGAACGCCCCGATTCGCTGGTGGACATCAACGCCCTGCCGTACTGGTCGATCGACACGTGGCCGGGCGGCATCTCCGTAGGATCACTGGTGCGGATGTCCGACCTCGCCGCGCATCCCGCCGTGCGCCGGCAGGTTCCCATGCTCAGCCAGGCGCTCGAGCTCAGCGCCTCCGCGCAGCTGCGCAACATGGCCTCCATCGGGGGAAACCTGCTGCAGCGCACCAGGTGCCTGTATTTCCGCGACGTGTCGGCGGTCTGCAATCGGCGCGCCCCGGGCACGGGCTGCTCGGCGATCGGGGGCCGCAACCGCGGGCACGCGATCCTCGGCACCAGCCCGCGGTGCGTGGCGACGCACCCGTCGGACCTCGCGGTCGCCCTCGTTGCGTTGGACGCCGCCATCGTCACGCGAAACGAGTTCGGGGAACGGCGATTCGGGGTCGCCGAGCTGTTCCGGCAGCCGGGCGACGCCCCGGACCGCGAGCACAATCTGCGCACCGCAGAGTTGATCACCGCGGTCGAGGTCCCGGTCGGACCCGAGTGCCGCCGGTCGGGTTACCTCAAGGTGCGCGACCGCGAATCCTACGAGTTCGCCTTGACCTCCGCGGCCGTGGCGCTCGACATCGGCGGAGGCGTCGTCCGCGCCGCCCGCGTCGCCGTCGGCGGGGTGGGCACCGTGCCGTGGCGCCTGCCGGCGGTCGAGGATGCGCTCACCGGCCAACCGGCGACCGACGACGTCTTCCGCGCTGCCGCCGCCCTCGCCGCCGACGGCGCACAGCCGTTGAGCGAGAACGGTTTCAAAGTAGAGCTGGTCAAGCGCACGGTCGAGAGGCAACTGGTTACGGTGGCGGCCCTGCCGTGACGCGCCCATTGCCCGCCGCGCGGATCGTCTCCGGTGAACCGATCACCCGGGTTGACGGGGAAATCAAGGTCACCGGAAAGGCCGCCTACGCGGCCGACAACCGGCTTCCGGGGCTCGTCTACGCCGCCCTGGTGTGCAGCACGGTGGGGCGCGGCCGCGTGGATCGGGTGTCGTCGGGCGCGGCGCTGCGCCGGCCCGACGTGCTGCGGGTGCTGTCCGACTTCACCGGCGTGAAGCTGCCGTTCGACCCCCGCGGCGTCGCCTTCTTCGGGCAACCGGTCGCCGTGGTGGTCGCCGCCACCCTCGAAGCGGCCCTGCACGCGGCGACGCTGGTGGACGTCCACTATTCGGTCGATCCGTCGCTCACTGACGTCGCTGCGCCACAGGCGGTTCCGCGCCCGGGTCGCAACACCCGCGACTACGCGCGTGGCGACGCTGACCGCGCGATGCGCGACGCCGCGGTGGTGAGCGACCTGCAGTTCAGCATCGCGCGCAACAACCACAACGCGATGGAATTGCCCGCGACCGTCGCCAAGTGGGACGGTGACCGGCTCACGGTGTGGGACAAGGTGCAGAGCATCAATTCGGCGCAGCGCGCGTATGCCGAGGCGATGGGCGTGCCCGCCGACCACGTCCGCGTGATCTCCCCGTTCGTCGGTGGCGCGTTCGGCAGCGCCGGGCAGACCTGGCCGCATCAGCTGCTCGCGGCGTTCGCCGCCCGGCGGACGCAACGGCCGGTCAAGCTGGTGCTGACCCGTGCGCAGATGTACAGCGGGATCGGGTACCGGCCCACCAGCCGCCAGCGCATGGCCATCGGCGCCGACCGCTCCGGCCAGCTCGGCGCCATGATCCACGAGGGGCGCACCGAGACCGCGCGATACGGCATCTACGAGGACGGGCTGGTCGCCAATCCGCGGTTCCTGTACCGCGTCCCCAACATGCGGTCGGCCTATCGGGTGGTCCCGCTCGACGTGAACCTGCCGACGTACATGCGGGGCCCTGGAGCGGTCACCGGGATGTTCGCGCTCGAGTGCGCCATGGACGACCTCGCACACCGGCTGGGCATGGACCCGGTCGAGCTGCGGTTGCGCAACGAACCCGCGCTCGACCAGACCAGCGGCACGCCGTTTTCCACGCGGCGACTCGCCGACTGCCTGCGCCAGGGTGCGGAGACTTTCGGCTGGAATCGGCGTAATCCGGTGCCCGGCGCGACGCGCGACGGGGACCAGCTGGTCGGCCTGGGCGCGGCCGCTGCGGCCTACCACACCTCGCGCAGCGAATGCGGCGCCCTGGCAAGAATTTTGGCCGACGGCAGCGTCGAGGTGCAAAGCGCGACCAGCGACATGGGGCCCGGCACATACACGTCGATGACACAGGTCGCCGCGGACGCCCTCGGGATACCGCTGAGCCGCGTGCGGTTCGCCCTCGGCGACAGCCGCTATCCGCCCGCGCCGCCGCATTCGGGCTCACGCACCATGGCCAGCGTCGGCTCGGCGGTGTCGACGGCGGCGAACATGTTGCGCGACAGGCTGATCCGCGCGGCCGTAACCGACCCGGGCTCGCCCCTCAACGGGGTGCCCCCGCAGGACGTCGCGGTGGCCGACGGCCGCATGTTCGCGACGACCGCGCCGCAGCGCGGCGAGTCCTACCGAGACCTGTTGAGCCGCCGCGGCTGGCGCGACCTGGACTTCCGGCAGACCTGGACTCCCGACGACGCCGACAAGCGGTACTCCATGTACGCCTACGGCGCCGTGTTCGCCGAGGTCACCGTCGACGCGTTGCTCGCGACGGTGCGGATCCGCCGCATCTACGCATGCTACGACGCGGGCCGGGTGATCAATCCCCGGCTCGCGCACAGCCAGGCGATCGGTGGCATGGTGGGCGGCATCGGGATGGCCCTCTTGGAAGCGACGCAGCTGGACCACCGGGACGGCCGGATCGTCAACGCCAACATGTCGGATTACCTGGTCCCGGTCAACGCCGATGTCCCCACGCTCGACGCGGCCTTCCTGGCGGGCGAAGACACGATCGCCGACCCGATCGGGGTCAAGGGGCTTGGCGAACTGGTGATCGTCGGGGTGCCCGCCGCGATCGCCAACGCGGTGTTCAACGCGGCCGGCAAACGCGTGACGGACCTCCCGATCACGATCGAGAAGCTGCTGTAGCCGCGCCACCCCGGATCGCCGCGATACGATTCGGATTCAGCCGAAGGGGAAGGCCGGATTGCGTGGCGGAGCCAGATATTGAGCCGTTCGAAGAGCTGGTGGCGCTGCTGAATTACCCGATGTTCGTCGTGACCACGCAGTCGCGCGGCGTCCCGGCGGGCTGCCTGGTCGGCTTCGCCAGCCAGACCAGCATCCACCCACCCCGCTTCCTGGTGGGCTTGTCCAAGCGCAACCACACGTTTCGCGTCGCGGCCGACGCCGATCACCTCGCGGTGCACGTGTTCGATCGCGACCACCTCGACGTCGTGGAGCTGTTCGGCAGCCAGACCAGCGACAAGATCGACAAATTCGACCGTTGCTCCTGGCATGCCGGTCCCGAGGACATGCCCATCCTGGACGACGCGGCCGCGTGGTTCACCGGCAGGATCGTCGACCGCTTCACCCTCGGAGACCATCTCGGGCACCTGCTCGCGCCGACCGACGGCAAGCCGCCGGAGAAGCTGCGGGAATGGGTGTCCTTCGGCGACGTCCATCATCTGCAACCCGGGCACGAGGCCTGACCGGTGCCACCGGCCCGGGTCGGTGCCGTCGGGGGCATCGCCGAACTGGAGTCGTTCTACGCCGACGCGCCCGACGGGGTGCGGGCCAACATGATCTTCAGCGCCGACGGGGCCGCCGCGTTCGGGGGCCGCGCCGGCCCACTGTCCGACCCCACCGACCAGCGGCTGCTGCGGACGCTGCGCGGATTCGCCGACGTCGTCCTGGTCGGCGCCGGCACCGCGCGCGCCGAGAACTACGGGCCGGTGCGGCTCACCGAAGCCCAGCGCGCCCGGCGGCATGACGACGGGCTTCCTGCGCCGCCGTCGATCGCCGTGGTCACCCGGACCGGTGAGCTTCCCGCCCAGCTCTTCAGCGACCCCGACCAACCACCAATCCTCGTGACCTGTGCCGCGGCGGCCGAGCGGCCCCGGTTCGGCGACGGCCGACGGGTCCTCGTCGCCGGCGAGGCATCGGTCGACGTGGCGGCCGCCGTAACGGCCCTGCGTGCGCAAGGCATGCGCCGCATCCTGTGCGAGGGCGGCCCCACCCTCCTCGACGAGTTGGTCGAGGCCGACGCCGTGGCCGAGATCTGCGTGACGCTGGCCCCCAAGCTGGCCGCCAGCCAGCCCGTCGGGCACCGGTCGGATGTCGCGCGGCTGCCCACCCCGCGGGCGATGCGGCTCGAGCACGCCCTTTCCCACGACGACTATGTGTTCCTGCGGTATCGGCGCTGAGCGCGCGCCGCTCGGCATGCACCGAGTCCGGCCGCTTCCTATGATGAGAGCTTGGGTCGACGCCTAATCGAATTGCCTGCGAGTCCGTGCCTTCCGTCTGTCGTCGCACCCTTGTCGCACACACAGGAGGACCAACGGCCACGTGAGCGATCCGACCGACGAGGATGAATACCGCAACCTGGCCGTGAACAAGTTGCGACCCGGCGAGCTGAACTGGGCCTTGAATAACGATGCCGTGCACGGAATCGCGTACGCCTTCAAGAACCCGGTGGCCGTTGCCGAATCGCTCGACGATCCCCGGGACGACCGGAAGACCTACCTGATCCGGGTCAGGCGCGACGACCTGGCCAAGGCCCTGACGCAGATCAACGACTGGATAGTCAAGAACCCCGGCCCCGCCGGCATGCAGGCGTACGGCTTCGTGAGGGCGCTGTCGCGCGAGGGTCTTGGCGAACGTCGCAGCGGCGACGAGGAACGCCGCTGAGCGGCCGGCCCCGCCGTCTCCCCCACTCGTCGAATTAGCTGGCTTTCGCGATTCACCATGCCCGCCGGTCGCCGAAACCATTAGCCTTAGGCCTGGCATGCCACCACGTACTCGCGTCCGGCGCCGCACCGGCCGGTAGGGCGAGGACGCTTCCGATCGGTTTGCGGCGCGCGGCCGGCGGAGTGAGGAGTCGGGCGATGGGTGACACGACCGCGGGTCCGCGGGAGGGCTCGCAGTTCGGGCCGTACCTGCTGCGGCGGCTGGTGGGTCGCGGCGGCATGGGCGACGTCTACGAAGCCGAGGACACGGTGCGGGAGCGCATCGTCGCGCTGAAGCTGATGTCGCCGACCCTGTCCGACGACCCGGTCTTCCGCTCGAGGATGCAGCGCGAGGCCCGCACCGCGGGGAAGCTGCACGAACCGCACGTCGTACCGATCCACGACTTCGGCGAAATCGACGGCCAGCTGTTCGTGGACATGCGGCTGATCGACGGCAAGGACCTGGCCGGCACGCTCAAGCGTTACGGGCCGCTGTCGCCGCCGCGGGCGGTGGCCATAGTCCGGCAGATCGGCTCCGCGCTCGACGCTGCTCATGCGGCCGGGGTGCTGCACAGGGACGTCAAGCCCGAGAACATCCTGGTGAGCAAAGACGACTTCGCCTACCTCGTCGACTTCGGGATCGCCAGCGCCACTTCGGACGAGAAGCTCACCCAATTCGGGACGACCGTGGGCACGGTCAAGTACATGGCCCCGGAACGGTTCCGGGAGGCCGAGGTCAGCCACCGGGCCGACATCTACGCGCTCGCCTGCGTGCTCTACGAATGCCTGACCGGGTCGCCGCCCTACAGCGGTGATCAGTTCAGCGTGATGGGCGGGCACCTCAACGAGCCGGTCCCGCGGCCCAGCGCCGCGCGCCCGAGCATCCCCGCCGCCTTCGATGGGGTGATCGCGCGCGGCATGGCCAAGGACCCCGCCGACCGGTACGCCACCTGCGGCGACCTGTCGGCGGCCGCGTACGCCGCACTGGCCAGCCCCGACCAGGACCGCGCCACCGACATCCTGCAGCGCAGCCAGGTCGCCGCGGTGCCAGCCGCATTCGCGGGCCAGCCGCCCGGCGGGTTTGCGGCCGAACCGCCCGCGCTCGCCGCCCACGCCCCGCCCGCGGCGCAGGGCTGGCCCGCCCCGCCCTTGGGTTCCGGCGGGCCGGCGCAGCAGCCCACCGGTTGGGGTGGCCCCACCGGCTGGGCGACCAGCGACGCGGGAACCGCCGGGCCGCCTCCGTGGGGACCGCCACCGCCGCGCCGCCGCAGCCCCTGGCTGTGGGTGGGGATCGCCGCCACCGTGATGGTGGCCATCGTGGGACTCGTCCTGAGCCTGGTGCGTCCGTGGCAATCGGACTCCACCGAGACGACGCCCGCGCCGCCGCCGGCACCCGACGCCGTCGCGCTGCGGGTCCTCGATGACGGTGTGTATGTCGGCAGCTCGGCGGCATCCACCACGATCGACATCTTCAACGAACCGATCTGCCCGCCGTGCGGCAGTTTCATCCGGTCGAACTCCGCGGACATCGACACGGCGGTGAACAACAAGAAGCTCGCCGTCCGCTATCACCTGCTGAATTTCCTCGACGACAAGTCGCACAGCAAGACCTATTCGACGCGGGCGGTGGCCGCCTCGTATTGCGTTGCGGCGCAAAACGATCCGAAGTTGTATGCCGGCTTCTACTCCGGCCTGTTCGCGAGCAGCTTCCAGCCGCAGGAGGACGCAGCGGAGGACCGCACCGACGGCGAGCTGGCCCAGCTGGCCAAGACCGTCGGCGTCGGACCCAGCGCCATCACCTGCATCAAGTCCGGAGACGACGTCGGCACCGCCAAGGCCAAGGCCGCCAACGGATACACGACGCTGTCCGGGCTCAACGCCAACGCGACGCCGTTCGTGTGGGACGGCACCTCCGCGGTGAACTACCAGGACGCGACCTGGCTCACCAAGCTGGTCGGCTGAGCGCCGAACTGGGGAGCGCCCACCCCGCCTTCGCGCCGAGATGCCCGCACGGTCGCGGCCGGCGCCGGACCGCGACCCACACCGCAATCTCAACGCGCGCAAGCCCTTCTAATCGCCGAGCCGCGAAAAGGCGATGTCCACCTCGGTGCTCTTCCCGCACGGCGACGGGGGCCCCGTCACCTCCTCGTGCCCGTGCCCGTTGAGCTGCCCGACGGGATCCTGGGGCGGTTGCGGCAGCGGAAACTGCGCGGTGATGTGAACGTGGGACACCACGCCGCCTTTGGCGCACCGGGAGTCGAATTCGCGGTCGTAGACCCAACCACCGTCGCCGAACACCAGCACC
Organism: Mycobacterium sp. 050134; assembly: GCF_036409085.1. Lineage (NCBI taxonomy): Bacteria > Bacillati > Actinomycetota > Actinomycetes > Mycobacteriales > Mycobacteriaceae > Mycobacterium > Mycobacterium sp. 050134. The sequence goes on along the minus strand of NZ_JAZGLV010000012.1, from coordinate 68,780 downwards.
ATGGCCGACGCCGGCGGCTTGTGGAACAGGCTCACGCAACGATCACCGCCGCGCAGGCAGTCCGTGTGGACGACGAAGTCGTTCTGCTCGCGGTACCCGTTCGGCTGGGAACCCGTCTGCCGGTAGTGGCCGCGCACCGCCTCGGCGGGCGACACGACCCGGGGCGGCAGGGTCGACGGGTCGGCGTGGCTATCCAGGTCGACGTCCGAGAGGCGGGTGAACGTGACGCTGCGCTTGTTGGCGCACCCCTTCGTCATCGTTTGGGTCGCTTCACCGGACAGGGTGCCGTCGGGATGCGGCCGCAGGGTGATGACTTCCCACACCTCGCCCGCCATGTTGTTGCACGTTCCGGAGCTGACGCTGACGGCCAGCCAGTTCTCCCCTACCTGGTCGAACTCGATCGTGGGCACCTGCATCGTCTCGCCGGTGAGGCGCGACGCGGTCGCCACGCAGCTGGCGGGCCCGCACACCGAGCGGACGCCCCACGTCTCGCCGGTGGGCGGCACCCCGGGGGCCGGGTCGCCCTCGACGCTGGTGACCCGGGCGAAGTCCGCCTTGAAGACACCCGTGAAGGGGCCGGTGTTGGGCGGCGGCGTCTTGGGCTTCGGCGGCACGGTGGGCGCTGCGGCCGTGACCGGGCCGTGGTGTTCGGTGAGCCTGACCCCCGCGTACACACCGCCGGCGATCAGCGTCGCGGCGCACGTCAGCGCGGCGATCCGGACACCCGGGCGCCGGGCGGCCGATGGCTTGCGCCGCAGCGACACGGTGGGCGCGACCGCTCCGAATCCCGGCCGGGTGCCCAGCGCGTCCGGGGTGCGTGCGCCGTGGGGAATGTCGCCGGCGTAGGCGAAGCCGGGCGACTCGCCCCGCGGGGCGGCGAGGCGGGCCGCGAACTCCCCGCAGCTGCCGAACCGGCCGGCGGGGTCTTTGGCCATCGCGATCGCGAAGACGGGATCGAGGGCGGCGAGCTCCGGGCGGCGGGCTCCGGGCGCGGGCGGCGTGGCGCTGACGTGCCGGCTGATCACCACCGCGGGGTTGGAGTCGACGAAGGGTTGCGCGCCGGTCAGCAGGTGAAAGACTGTGCAGGCCAACGCGTATTGGTCGGCCCGGCCGTCGAGGGGTTCGCCCTTGAGCTGTTCGGGTGCCGCATAGGCGGCGGTGCCGACCGTCATGTTCGTCTCGGTGAGGCCGGTGGCGTCATCGATGCGCCGCGCGATGCCGAAATCGGCCAGGAAGGCGCGGCGCGCCTGCCCGTCGGGCTCGGTCAACAAGATGTTGGCGGGTTTGACGTCGCGGTGCAGCAGCCCCCGGTGGTGCGCGTAATCCAGCGCCGAGGCGACGGCGGCGACGATCGGCAACACCTCGTCGAGGGGCATCCCGCCGGGGTAGTGCTCGCACAGCAATCGCCCGGCGTCGGTGCCGGCCACGTAGTCCATCGAGATCCAGAGGTGGCCGTCGAATTCACCGCGGTCGTGGACCCGCACGATGCCCGGATGCGACAGTCCGGCGACGAGGTCGGCCTCGCGCAGGAACCTGGCCCGGAATTCCGGGTCGCCGGTCAGCTCCGCCGGCAACACCTTGACCGCGTCCTCGCGCGGCAACCGCGGGTGCGCCGCGAGGTAGACCTGGCCCATGCCGCCCGAGCCGAGCACGCGCAAAATGCGGTACCCCGCGAACAGCTGGCCCACTTCCAGCGACATGGCCGAATCGTAAGTCTTGCCGTCGGAGATTTCGGGCACCTCGAGACCTTTCCGCAAGGCCCGCGGCGGCTAATGCGCCGCGGGCTTCCTCACCGCCGCCAGCGTGCGACTCGGCGCTTGCCGGATCCTGGCGGAGTCCTTGCGGATTTCTTGCGGTGCCCCGATGGGGGCGGTGACCTCAGAGGATGTAGAGCATCTCCTGGTAGGTGGGCAGGGGCCACAGGTCGTCGGCCACAACGCTTTCCAGCGTGTCCGCGGCGGTGCGCACCGCCGCCATCGCCGGCAGCAGAGCTTCCTGGGCGTGTTTGGCCTCGTCGAACGCCGAGTCCGCGGAGTGGTCCGACAGCGCCGCCTTCAGCGCCGACAGGCCCGCCTCGAGGTCCTTGATTGGACTCGAAACCGCCTCCAGCGCAGTCATGCTAGGCTCCAGGCCCGCGGCCTTGAGGCTCGCGACGTTCTGCGCGAGTTCGGTCTGGTAGCGCAGCGCCGCCGGCAGGATCACCGTCGTGCCGAGCTCGAGCGCCAGCCTGGCCTCGACCCCGATGGTCAGCGCGTACTGCTCGAGGCGGACCTCGTAGCGGCTGTGCAGTTCGCGATCGTTGAACACGCCGTATTTCGCGAAGAGCTCGACGGCCTCGGGCTTGATCAGCTCGGGGATGGCGTCCAGGCTCGTCTTGAGGTTCGGCAGGCCGCGCTCGGCCGCCTCGATCTGCCAGTTGTCCGAGTAGCCGTCGCCGTTGAACACCACCGCGCCGTGTTCGGTGATCACGTCGGTCAGCAGCTTCTGCACGGCCGCGTCGAAGTCCGCACCGGCCTCCACCGCCTGCTCGAGCATCGTGGCCATGTAGTCGAACGAATCCGCCATGATCGTGTTGAGGATGATCATCGGCACGGCGACCGTCTGCCCCGAGCCGGGCGCGCGGAACTCGAACCGGTTGCCGGTGAACGCGAACGGGCTGGTGCGGTTGCGGTCGCCCGCATCCGTCGGCAGCGGCGGCAGCGTGTCGACACCGATGATCATGGTGCCCTTGCCCTTTGACGAGGTCGCCGCGCCCTTGGCGATCTGCTCGAAGACGTCGGCGAGCTGTTCGCCGAGGAAGATCGAGATGATGGCCGGCGGCGCCTCGTTGGCACCCAGCCGGTGGTCGTTGGTGGCCGACGCCACCGATACCCGCAGCAGCCCCGCGAACTTGTGCACGGCGCGGATCACGGCGGCGCAGAACACCAGGAACTGTGCGTTCTCGTGCGGCGTGTCGCCCGGCACCAGCAGCGAGCCCAGCTCCGAGTTGCCCACGGAGAAGTTGACGTGCTTGCCCGACCCGTTGACGCCGGCGAACGGCTTCTCGTGGAACAGGCACTCCATGCCGTGCTTTTTGGCCACCGATTTGAACACCGTCATCAGCAGCTGCTGGTGGTCGGAGGCGATGTTGGCCCGCTCGAACATGGGCGCCACTTCGAACTGGCCGGGGGCCACCTCGTTGTGCCGGGTCTTGGCCGGGATGCCCAGCTTGAACAGCTCCCGCTCGGTGTCCATCATGAAGCCGAGCACCCGCTCGGGCACCGCACCGAAGTAGTGGTCGTCGAACTCCTGGCCCTTGGGTGGCTTCGCGCCGAACAGCGTGCGGCCGGCGTTGATGAGGTCGGGCCGCGCGAGGAAGAAGTGCCGGTCGACCAGGAAGTACTCCTGCTCGGGTCCGCAGAACGAGACCACCTTGTTCAGGTCGGTGTGGCCGAACAGCCGCAGGATCCGCTCGGCGTGTGTGCCCATCGCCTGCTGGCTGCGCAGCAGGGGCGTCTTGTAGTCCAGCGCCTCGCCGGTCATCGACACGAAGACGGTGGGGATGCACAGCGTCTTGCCGTTCGGGTTGTCCAGGATGTATGCGGGGCTGGTGACATCCCACCCGGTGTAGCCGCGCGCCTCGAAAGTGCTGCGCAGCCCGCCCGACGGGAAGCTGGACGCGTCGGGCTCGCCCTGGATGAGCGTCTTGCCGGCGAACTCGGCCAGCGTCTGCCCGTCGGACACCGGCTCGAGGAAGCTGTCGTGCTTCTCGGCGGTCAGCCCCGTCATCGGGTAGAAGACGTGCGCGTAGTGCGTCGCGCCCTTCTCCAGCGCCCAGTCCTTCATCGCGACCGCGACGGTATCGGCCACCGCGGGGTCCAGCTTGACGCCCTTCTCGATGGTCGCGACGACGGACTTGAACACCGACTTCGGCAGCCGCGCCTGCATCTCGGCCTTGGTGAACACGTTTGAGCCGAATACCTCGCCCGGGGCTTCGCCCGGTACGAAACTGATGGCCGGTGGGATGTATGCCTCGACGTTGTTGATCGCCTGGAGGCGGACTGCGTTGCCGCTCAATGAAGTTCCTATCGCTGGGAGGTCCGCGTTTCCGGTCTGGAAGATGGACCGCCCTACAGTAGGAAGGTTCGATGCCGAACTTGTTACACCCATGTCAAAGATAGGCCCGCGTTGGTTGCGAATGTGAGACGCGCCGGTCAACCGGTGCGGCCAGGGTCAGCGGCGTCATCGTGCGCGTCGGCCACCGTCAACGGCAGCGCGAGGTCTTCCAGCGGACGCTGTTCAGCCGCGATGCCGAGCCAGAGCTCGACCAGGCCGGCGACGGCCATCACCGCCGCTCCGATGAGGAACGACCAGACCACCTGGCCACGCTGCCCGGATTCGATGAGCTGCCCGAACAGCAGCGGGCCGGTGATGCCGCCGATCGCGGTGCCCACCGCGTAGAAGAACGCGATGGCCAGGGCCCTGGTCTCCATCGGGAAGATCTCGCTGACCGTCAGGTACGCCGCGCTCGCGCCGGCGGAGGCCAGGAAGAACGTCACCGCCAAGACCCCGATGAAGGCCCAGACGCCGCCGATCTGATTGACGAACATGATGCCTAGCACCACGGCCACGGCCGCCGAGCCGAGGTAGGACAGGGTGATCATCGGCTTGCGCCCGACGGTGTCGAACAGGTGGCCGAGCGCCAGGGGGCCGACGAAATTGCTGAGCGCCCAGACGATGAAGAACACCGGCACCTTGCCCGAGGGCACGCCGTAGAAGCCGGTCAGCAGCGTGCCGAGGTTGAACGTCACGCCGTTGTAGAGGAACGCCTGACCGATGAACAGCGCCAGCCCGAGCGCCGCGCGCCGCGGATACATCGTGAACGCGACCGTGGCGATCTCCCGGAATGAGATCGTATGCCGCTGGCGGATCTTGAGCGGCTGCCCGCCCGGCTCGGGCAGCGGCCGGCCGGTCTCACGCTCGACTTGCCCCTCGATGTCCCCCACGATCTGTTCGGCCTCGTCGTTGCGCCCGTGGATGAACAACCACCGCGGGCTTTCGGGGACGTTGCGCCGGACCAGCAGGACGAAGATGCCGAAGATGGCGCCGATGCCGAAGGCCAAACGCCACCCGATGTCGGCCGGGAAGTTCGAGGTGTCTAGCAACACCAGCGCGCCGGCCGCTCCCGCCGCCGAGCCCAGCCAATAAGTTCCGTTGATCACCAGGTCGACGCGCCCGCGCACCCGCGCGGGGATCAGCTCGTCGATCGCGGAGTTGATGGCCGCGTATTCGCCGCCGATGCCGGCGCCCGTGAAGAAGCGGGCGATGAAGAAGTACCAGGGGGCGAACGCGAACGCGGTCGCGACGGTGGCGACCAGGTACAGCGCGAGGGTCAGCATGAACAGGTTGCGCCGCCCGAACCGGTCCGTCAGGTGGCCGAAGAACAGCGCGCCCAGGCACGCCCCGGCGATGTAGAACGCCGCCGCCACCCCGATCTGGGCGGGGTCGAGGTTGATGCCGCTGCCCTTCTCGGTGAGGCGCGACGACACGTTGCCGACCATCGTGACCTCGAGCCCGTCGAGAATCCACACCCCGCCGAGCCCGATGACCACACGCCAGTGAAATCCAGCCCATGGGAGCCGGTCCAGCCGTGCCGGGACATGGGTGGTGATGGTTCCGGTTTGTGCGCTCGCGCTCATCAGGCTCCGTTCTGCTGCACAGGCTGTTACCCCGTCGGGGCATATCGCAAGCGGCCGCACGGCGCTTGCCTCCTGCGAGCCCCCCGTGGCCGACTGCCAGGCTAACGGAGCGCCCGTTGCCGGCCCGGCTCCCGGCCGGCCACGCCCTGTGCGCCTCCTGCCAATCACCGTGCGCACAGTGGCAAGCGTTCCGGGCACTCGCGGGCCACAGTGGTGGTCATCAGGCAGGAACGCGCGGTTTACCCGGCGTCGACCGGCCCGGCCACCGGCACGGCGGAACGGATCACAAGAGATGAAAGCGGAATACCCGGAAGACGCCGCTCTGGACGCGATGACGGCGACCGAGATCTCGGCCGCGGTGCGAGCCGGCGACCTCGACCCGGTCGTACCGACCGAGGAGACGTTGTGCCGGATCGGGTCCGCTGCCAATACCTTCGGCGCATTTCGCCGCGTGCGGGAATTCGAGGCGTTCGCTGAGGCGGCCGCGCTGCGGAGGGTCCCGCACCGCGACAGGCTGGCGTTGGCCGGGGTGCCGATCGCGGTCAAGGATGCGACGGCGGTCGCCGGCGAGCACCCGGTCTGGGGCTCCGGGAAGGCCTCGGCGCTTCCCTTCCGCTCCGACAGCGACATCACCGCACGCCTGCGCGCCGCGGGCGCGGTGATCGTCGGCCTCACCCGGGTGCCCGAACTCTGCCTGTGGCCGATGACCGACACGGCGGGCACCGTCGTCCGCAACCCCTGGGCACCGTCCTTCACGGCGGGCGGCTCGTCCGGCGGCAGTGCCGCCGCCGTAGCCGCGGGCTTCGTCCCGATCGCGCACGGCACGGACGCGTTCGGATCCATCCGGTCCCCCGCCGCGATCTGCGGGCTCGTGGGCGTCTCCCCGGGAATCGGAACGGTGCCCGCCTCGGATTCGTGGCAGTGGTCCGGGCTTTACACGCACGGCCCGCTCGCCACCACGGTGGCGGACGCGGCCCTGATGTTGTCCGTGCTCGCGCGCCACCCGGAACTGGCCAATATTCGCGAACCCACACCCCTGCGCATCGCCGTATCGACCAAACTGCCGACCGGCGTGGGACCGGTCCCGAAAGCGTTCACCGCCGCCGCGACGCGGACCGCTCAGCTGCTGGCCTCGACGGGACACCGAGTCGACGACGCGCGCCCCCGGTATGGCAACCTGGGGGCCGCGCTTTTCACGCGGTGGCTCGCGGGTCCTGGGGAGATGGACCCGGAACTCGACTGGCGCCACGTCGAGGTGCGCACCGCCCGGCACCTGGCCGCCGCCGCGATGGTGCGCCGGCTGGGCCTGGTGCGTAACGGCGGTCGACGGAGATGGGTCGCGCGGGCCCTGGAGTTCTTCGGGACGTACGACGTGCTGGTCACGCCCATGCTCGCCACAATGCCGCCCCCGGCCATCTGCTGGCGAACCAGGGGCTGGCTTGCCAACGCGATTCCGTCCATCCGCCTCACCGACTACCTCGGGCCGTGGGACCTGGCGGGCTTCCCCACCATGTCCATTCCGGCAGGACGGCACGAATCGGGTCTGCCCATCGGCGTGCAGATCGTCGCCCCGCCGGGCGGGGAATCCCTACTCTTGACGGTGGCGGCACAGCTCGAGGAGCTCGCGCCTTGGCCGCGCACCGCGCGGCAAGCGCTGTCCTGACCCGACCACCACGAGGAGCAACACGTCGATATGACCGCCACGGCAGGGATCCCGACCCTTTCCGCCGAGGAACTTCTGACCACCACCCGCTGCGTGCGCAAACGGCTGGACTTGGACAAGCCGGTGCCCCGCGAGCTGCTGGTCGACTGTCTGCGGATCGCGCTTCAGGCGCCGACGGCCTCCAACAGCCAATCGTGGCAATGGGTTTTCGTCGAAGACGACGAGAAGAAGAACGAGTTGGCCCGGCTCTACCGCGAATTCGCCGATCCCTACCTCAGCAACCTGCCGGAACCGAATTACGGCGACATCCGCGACGCGCAGCTCGACGCGGTGGCCGAGTCGGCCCGATACCTCGCCGACCACCTGCACGAGGTCCCCGTGCTCATGGTGCCGTGCCTGAAGGGACGCCCCGACAATCAAACCGCCGGAGTCACCGCGAATTTCTGGGGCTCGTTGCTGCCGGCCGTGTGGAACTTCATGCTGGCGTTGCGATCTCGAGGGCTGGGGTCGGCGTGGACCACGTTCCACATCATCTGGCCGGACAGCGAGCGGCGCGCCGCCGAGATCCTCGGCATCCCCTATGACGAGTACAGCCAAGGGGGGCTGTTTCCCATCGCTTACACCAAGGGAACGACGTTCCGGCCGGCCAAGCGGCTGCCGGCCGAGCAGTTCCTGCACTGGAACACCTGGTGATACCCGCTTAGGAGCGCGACTCCTCGGGCGTCCAGGCCAGCGGCTGGCCGGGCTGCCCGGGGAACAGGAAGTCGACGAACGCGGCGGCCGTCGGCTGTGGTTCGTGATTGGCCAGTCCGGGGCGCTCGTTGGCTTCGATGAAGGCGTATTCGGTGCCGGTGACGTCGGGTACGAGCAGGTCGATACCGGTCACGGGAATGCCGATCGCCTCGGCCGCCGTCACCGCCACCCGGCAGAGTTCGGAGTTGACCTGCGCGGTCACGTCGTGGATGGTGCCGCCCTGATGCAGGTTGGCGGTGCGGCGGACACACAGCCGGGTGCCCTGCGGGAGCACGTCGTCCAGCTGCCAACCGGCCTCGACGACCGTCGCCTCGGTGACCTCGTCGAGCGGAATGCGCGACTCGCCGCCGGTGGCCGCCGAACGCCGTCGGCTCTTGGCGACGATCAAGTCCCGCACGGTGTGCTCGCCGGTGCCGATCACCTCCGGCGGCAGCCGCAGCGCCGCGGCCACAACCCGGCCGTCGATGACGACCAGGCGGAGATCGTCACCGGTCACCCGCTCCTCGATCAGCACCTCACGGAACTGCTCGCGGGCCCGCGCCAGCGCGGCGTTGAGATCGTCCGGCCCGTGCTCGGCGGTGACCCCCACGGTGATGCCCTTGCCTTGTTCGCCACGGGTGGGTTTGACGACCACTTCCCCGACTTCCCGGAGGAAGGCGAAGTCCTCGTCGTCGAAGGTCGCCAGCCGGGCGCGGGGCACTTTGATGCCGGCGTCGGCGACCAGGCGCCGGGTCAGCCGCTTGTCGTCGCATCGGCACATCGCGACCGCGGAAGTGAACTCGGACAACGACTCTCGGGTAATCACGCTGCGACCGCCATGGGTGAGCCGCATCTCACCGGTTTCGGCGTCGAGGACCTCCACCCAGATGCCGCGGCGCAGTGCCTCGTCGGCGATGATCCGCGCGTAGGGGTTGAGGTCGTCGACCGTCTCCGGGGTCGGGCTGAACAGGGGTTCGTTGATCGCGTTCTTCCGCTTGATCGCCAGCACCGGGACGCGCCGAAAGCCGAGCTTCTCGTACAGTCGGATGGCGGCCGCATTGTCGTGCGCCACGGACAGATCCAGGTAGGAGCGGCCCGCGTTGCGGAAGTGTTCGGCTGTCGCACGGGTGAGCGCCTCGCCGATGCCGGGGATGCCGGCCGCTGGATCGACGGCCAGCGTCCACAGGCTCGACCCCCGCTCCGGATCGGAGAACAGCAACTCGTGGTCCACCCCGGTCACCGTGCCCACCACTGCGCCGTCGTCGTCGCGCACCGCGAGCAGATACGTCACCGCCCGCTGGTGTAGGTGGTTGTTCCAGATCGTCTCCACCGGCGCGGGCACCATGCCGCACCGCACGAAGACGCGGTTCATGGCGTCGGCGTCGGCCGGGTCGCGCAGGGTGCGCACCGTCACGCCGGGCGGTGAGGGCGCCGGTTGGGCCTGATCGTCGTCGCTGAACCGCAGCCGATACGTGTGGCTGGGATCGATGAAAAGCTCAGTGGGCGAACCGGCGACGACCACGTGCGACTCGCGCGCGTAGATGCAGATGTCGCGCCGGCCGGGCGCCTCCCTCCGCATTGTCTCGGCGAGCTTGTGCGCGTCCGCAAAGGTCTGGCCGAATATCAGCCGGCCCCAGCCCATTTCGAGCTCGACGTCCTTGGCCATCGCGTCGACGAGGTGCGGCGGCGAGGCGTCGTGCAGACCCAGGGTGATGGCTTCGGTGTGATCCTCCCCAGGGTCGGCGGAGGTCATGCCGCCGGCCCCGTGACACCGTGCCGTTGTAACCAGAGCTCCAGCAGGGCGATCTGCCAGAGCTCGTTCCCGCGCAGCGGCGTGAGCTTGCCGTTGGGGTCGGCCAGTAGGGCGTCGACCGCGTCGCTCTGGAATAGGCCGCGCTCCTTGGCAACTGGCGCGTAGAGGGCATCGCGGACGAGGTCGAGGTAGGGCCCCTCGAGGTGGGTCAGCGCCGGAACCGGGAAGTAGCCCTTCGGCCGGTCGATGACCTCGGATGGAATCACCCGCCGCGCAGCCTGCTTGAGGACGCCCTTGCCCTCGTGCGCGATTTTCAGCTCCGGCGGGCACGTGGCTGCCAGCTCGACCAGCTCGTGGTCGAGGAACGGCACCCGGCCCTCCAATCCCCAGGCCATGGTCATGTTGTCTACCCGCTTCACGGGATCGTCAACCAACATCACCGTCGTATCGAGGCGCAGCGCGCGGTCGATGCCGGTCTCGGCGCCGGCCCGGGCGAAGTGTTCGGTCACGAAGCGCTCGCTGGGATCTCCGGGCGCGACTTCGCCTGGGGCGAGCATCGCCGCGACGGCGGCCGAGCCGCGGTCGAAGAACGCGGCTCGATACTGGGCCACGGCGCCGTCCAGTGTCGCGGCGGACGGCGATCCCATCGGGGGATACCAGTGGTAGCCGGCGAACACCTCGTCGGCGCCCTGGCCGGACTGAACCACCTTTACGTGCCGCGAAACTTCCTCGCTGAGCAGGTAGAAGGCCACGCAGTCGTGGCTCACCATCGGCTCGCTCATCGCGCCGATCGCGCCGTCGAGGGCGGGCAGCATCCGGTCGGTGCCGATGCGGATCTGATGGTGGTCCGTGCCGAAGCGCTCGGCGATGATGTCCGACCAGCGGAATTCGTCGCCCTCGACGCCGCCGGCGGACTCGAACCCGATCGAGAAGGTCATCAGGCCGTGCTGGCCCGCCTCGGCCAGCAGGCCGACGATCAGGCTGGAATCGACCCCGCCGGACAGCAGGCATCCGACGGGAACGTCGGCGACCAGCCGCCGCTTGACCGCGACCCGAAGGGCGTCAAGTACCGCGTCTTCCCAGTCGGCCTCCGTCCAGTCGGCGCGGTCGTCGTCGCGGGTAAAGTCGGGCGCCCAATAGGAGCGGCTGGTCCGCCGGCCGTCGGGCTCGATGGCGAGCAACGAGCCGGGCGGCACCTTGCGGACCCCCCGCAGGATCGTCAACGGGGCCGGGACGACGGAGTGAAACGTCATGTAGTGGTGTAGCGCCACCGGGTCGATCCGAGTGTCCACGCCGCCACCGGCCAGCAGGGCCGGCAACGCGGACGCGAAGCGGATCCGGTGACTGTCCTCGGTCACGTAGAGGGGCTTGATGCCGAGCCGGTCGCGGCCGAGCAGCACGCGTCCGCTATCGCGTTCGACAACAGCGAAGGCGAACATGCCGTGCAGGTGCGTGACGAAGTCGTCGCCCCAATGGTGGTGGGCCTTGAGCAGCACCTCGGTGTCGCTGTGCGAGAAGAACCGGTAGCCATGCCCGGCCAGCTCGCGCATGAGCTCCCGGTAGTTGTAGATGCAACCGTTCCAGGCGATCGTCAGACCGAGCTCGGCGTCGACCATCGGCTGGGCCCCGGCCTCGGAGAGATCGATGATCTTCAGCCGACGGTGACCGAGGGCAACTCGGCCCTGTGACCAGGCGCCCGCCGCGTCTGGACCCCGTCGTGCCATCACGTCGGCCATGGCTGCTACCGCCGCGAGGTTTGGGACCTGGCCGTCGAGTCTCACCTCACCGGTCACTCCACACACGTTTTTCAACCCTACCCGCGGGCGCGTGGCCTTGCCTCGTCGCCGTCTGGCGGCGGATTCGGGCCCCGGCGCTCTGCCCGCACGGTCAGGTGATCAGTGGGTGAAGAGCGCGGGGATCTTCACCACCAGCTCGTAGAGTCCGTACGTGAAGGGCACGCCCACCCACAACCAGGCGATAAGGCCCAGCGCCGTGTTGCGCGGTGCCGCCGGAACGTGCTCGGTCATTGCGCCTCCTCCATCGACCCGCCGGACGTCATCGTCGCGGGCTCAGGCTCACTCGGCTCGGCCAGGGCGGTCGCCGGGGCTCGCGGGGTCCGGATCGCCTCGTTGCACGCCAGCCCGATGAGCAGCAGGACCACCATCACCATGAATGACCACCGGTACCGGTCGGGGCCCACGACGCCCGCGGCGATGCGGTTGTCGGCGATCGCATTCACGATGATCGGCCCGAGGACGCCGGCGACCGACCAGGCGGTCAGCAACCGGCCGTGGATGGCGCCGACTTCCCGATACCCGAAGAGGTCGCGCAGGTAGGCCGGCGCCGTGGAAAACCCACCCCCGTAGAACGACAGCAGCAAAATGCAGGTCACCAGAAAGAGCGGCTTGCTCGCGCCCTGGATCAGGATCAGCCCCAGGTAGAGCACCGCGCCGAGACCCAGATAGAGCCGGTAGGCGTTCTTCCGTCCGATCGCATCCGATGCCGACGACCAGGCGATGCGGCCCATTGAATTCGCCAGCGAGAGCATCGCGACGAACCCCGCCGCGGCCGCGGTCAGCGCGGCCGCCGACCCGCCGTGCGGGAAGTAATCCCGGTAGATCGGCGCCGCGCGCTCAAGGATGCCGATTCCGGCGGTGACGTTGAAGCACAGGACGACCCACAACAACCAGAACTCCGGCGTCTTGATCGCCTCGTTGGCCGTGCGGTCCGGACCCGCCGCGCGCGGCGGCCTCTTGGTGGCAGCGCCATGGACCAGGCGCGGCTCCCATCCCGCCGGTGGGAGCCGCACCAGGAGGGTCCCCATGGTCATGAACACGGCGTAGGCCACGCCCATCGTGAGGAAGGTGGCCGCCAACCCGTGGCGTCCGGTGCCGAACCACTTCATCAGCTGTGACGACCAGGGCGAGGCGATCAGCGCGCCGCCGCCGAACCCCATGATCGCAAAGCCGGTGGCCATGCCCGGCCGGTCTGGGAACCATTTCATCAGCGTGGAAACCGGTGATATATAACCGATTCCGAGGCCGATGCCCCCAATCACCCCGTAACCGACGATGATGAGCCACATCTGGCCCAGCGCCGCCGCGCCCGCGGCGACCAGCAGTCCCCCACTGAAGCACGCGGTCGCGACCAACATCGCCCAGCGCGGGCCGCGGCGTTCGACCGCCGTGCCGAAGACGGCCGCCGACATTCCCAGCATCACAATGCCCAGCGTGAACGGGAGGGCGCTCAAAACCCCTGAGGCGTGTAGTGTTTCGTGCAACGGAAGCTTGAAAACGCTCCAGGAGTAAACACTGCCGATCGCCAAATGGATCGAAAGGGCGGCCGGTGGAACCAGCCACCGGTTCCAGCCGGCATCGGCGACGGTTCTTTCACGCGACAAAAATCCAGCAGGTTGCATGGTCCTCTTCCGTGGGTGCCGCCCATGCGTCAGAACGTTCGACTCGTCTCGCTGTGGCGATCGGTCGACGGCCAGGGCAAGTCAGACGCTAGCAGCGGCAAAGCGCTCCGGCGCCGCCCGCCGACCTGGGACAACGGCCGTTGTCGTCACATCACTTCGAGAAATCGTCGCGCTCACCGAGAAGGGTGAGCCGACTTCGGCTAATGTTCATCCAAGCCGGTCTTGACTCGAAGCGGATCGGCCCGAGAAGGAAAGCATGAGCCACTCGATCGTTCGGCGCGGGAAGTGGTGCGCGGCCTGCGCGGTCCTGGTTTCCACCGCCGCAACGTTATTGGCGGCTCCCGCTGCCGCCGACCCGATGGATGACGCGTTCATTGACGCCCTGGCGAAGCAAGGCATTCCGATCTCCGACCGCGACAGCGCGATCGGCATGGCCCACTCCGTTTGCGGTGCCCTCGACCGGGGTGAGACGTCCAGCTTCCTGGCGATGAAGGTGCGGAGGGACGCCAACCTGTCGCCGAGGCAGGCGGGGTTCTTCATGGGCGTATCGGTGGCGGCCTACTGCCCGCAGTACAAGGGCACCATCGACCCTTCGGTGATCTGGCTGCTGCCGCCGTTGCCGGTGACCCAGTGAGCTGAGCGCGTCGGCTCAGCGTGCCGACGCGACCGGCCGCAATTCCGTTGTGCGCGCGTCGATATCGATTGGATCCTCGCCACTGGTCGGGATCCAGTCATCCGGCGACTGCGCACGAAGAAGCTCCGTGGGCGCGCCGGCCAGCGCGTGTTCACCCCGCGGATGACGCCAAATCCACGCCGCCACCGCGCCGAGGAGGGCGAGCACCGCCGCGAGACCGCCGATCACCCAGGGCACGTGGTTGCCCGAGGGAAGAGGCGGCTTCTGCAGGGCCGTGTTGACGTACTGCTGCCCGTTGTCCCACGGCCCCACGCCGGGCAGGGGCTGAGTCTGCTGCAACGTGACCTGGGGCGGGCCGCCGGCGGGACCCGGGGCGACCTCGCCCCGAGCGAGGGTCGAGTCGTTCAGCATGAAGACGTCCTGCTGCCCCGCGGGAAGGCTGTCGTCGTGCCCGACCATGGTGACCCGGTCCACCAGTACGCTCTGGCCGGCGTTCGCGAAGTCCACCGGCACCCCGGTATAGGTCACCGGCTGCCACGGCGCCCAGTCCACGGGAGGCGGCCCGACCCAGCCCGCGGGCGGCAGCCATGCGCCGCCGTCGAAGCTGCCGACCGTCACGTAGGCGCCAACCACCGCCGTGAACGGGAACACACCGGGCGTCGCGATGTTGAGCACAATCCGGCCGCCCGCCGGCACGTAAACCGTGCGGTAGTCGCCGTCGTAGAAGTACCGCAAGCTCATGTCCGTGGTGGTCGGGTTGTAGAAGCTGGGCCGGTGGTACTCGTCGTAATCCATGTAGTCCCAATGCCGCGGGCGGTAGGCCTCGGCGTCATGGTCGGCGTCGATTCGCACGGCCGCTTGCACCTGGCCACTGAAGTCGGCGTCGCCGCGCATCGCCGGCGGATTGGCCGCGTCGATCGCCGTGGCGGGAGCGACCTTGGCCGCTTCCACCGCCGCGTGCGCGGCGGGGATCCCCTGGGGGCTGGGGGCCACGGCGACGGACGCGGTGGCCGAGCCGTTCACCACGGCCTGCCGGCCGCCCGCGGCGCCAGTGGTGCTTTGCCCGCCCGGCGCGGCGCCGGTGCTTTGGCCGCCCGGCGCGGCCGTCACGGTCCCGACGGCCGGGGCGGCGGTTGTCGTTACCGGCGGCGTGTCGGACGGCGGCGGGGTGGACGTGGCCGGGCCCGTCGCCGACGGCTTGCCGACGGTCGTCGTCGCGGGCGCGTCGCCGGTGCGTGGGGCGGGCGCGGCGGTCGCCGCCGGGGTGGTCGCCTGCGGCGTCGGCGCCTGGGTGGTCGCCTTGGGAGGTGACGCCTGGGTTGCCGCGGGGTTGGCCGGGGCCGGTGCCTGCACCGGAGCGGGATGCGCCGGAGCCTGTGGTGTTTGAGCGGGGGGCGCTGGCGGGGCCTGCGTGTGCGGCGGAGCTATCGGCGCAGGCGGCGCGGGGGGCGCGAACGGTGACGCCGCGGCTTCGGCCGACAGCAGCGGCGCGGGGAAGATCGTCAGGGCGGCGGCGATCGCCCCGATTCGCCGCGCGGCCGGCGGTGACGGTGATCGCTTCATCGATCCGGTCCTTTCGGTGTATCGCCCACCTGTTGGCGGGCGCCGTGGTGAGCGGCCATTGTCCAGCCCGGGGGAATTTGCCGGACAGCACCTCAGCGAACTATCCATAGAAAAGCTTTGTTTGTTGTGTATGAGCTGTGCGGGGGTAGTGCCGCGGCTAAGAGTGCGGCGCGCCTTCGCCGCTCAGGCCCTAGGGACTCTCTGGGGATCGCCATCGGGACGCTGCGTTGGTGACCATTGACCATTGGGTGAGTTCGGCGGTCATGGGTAAATGGATTCGAGAAGTCGATCCCGAGGAACCGCCATGGCAAGCTCACGACCGAACGTCTGGCAGTACGTGCTGTATGTGTACGGCTTTCGACGCCTTCCGGACAGCATGCGCGACTGGGTCGCGCACGACCTGGCCGGCGAGGGAGCCGTCCGCCGCTTCATGCTCATGGCGGCGATCCCGCCGTTCATCCTTCTCGCGCCGTTCTGGCTGCTGCCCGCGTCCCTGTACGTGCACACGGAGATGACGGTGCCCATCTACATCTGGGCGCTGCTGATATCACTCGCGATGAACAAGGTCTGGCGCCGCCACCGTCTGGCTCAGCATGGGTTGGACCCCAATCTGGTCGACGTGGTCAGGCGGGAGAAGGACGCCAAGATGCACGGGGACTACATTCGGCGCTACGGAGAGCGGCCGAAATCGGCCGAGTGGCAGTCGAACAGCAATCCGTTCTTTTAGCCCGCGCGTCCTCGATGATCCGGCCACGGACGCCGGACTCCCGGGTCGCGACTTCCGTTGGCAGACCACCCAATTCGACATCGAAGAAGACGTCGAGGCCGGGCGCATCGCGATAGAACCGCAGCGACCTTTGCGCGTCGGACACCGCGATGCCGATCGAATCCTTGCCCCATGACCTGGGCCCCTTTGGAGACGATGTGCATCTTTGCGGCCGGGCCGACCGGGGATTGCCCTCCCCGTGGGTCCGACGCAATAAAGCTAAGGAATGGCTGAAGATTGCCACACCGGTCAATCAGGCCGTTAAGCTGCTGCTCGTGGGCCGGGTGGTGTTAGCCGACGGCCGAGGTCGCTGGTTGGCGGCCGCGGTCTCGGTCGTGGTATCCGCCGCCATGCTCTACGCGCAGACCACCGAACATCCGCACCACCTCCCGAGTCCGGCGCCGTCTGCGGCCGCCGCAACGGTCGCGCCGCCGAGCGCCGCACCGCCGACGGCCAGTCCGGTGCCCACCGCCAGCCCAGCCGAGGTGAATCAGTTGGCGGGCAACGCGCCCGCCGCCGCGCAGCAGTTCCAGCTGGCGCTACCGACCGGCGTTGCGTCCGAGCAGGGGCTGCAGATCAAGACCATCTGGGCGGCCCGCGCCATCAGCGTGCTGTTCCCGCAGATCACCACCATTTACGGATACCGGCAGGACCCGTTGCCGTGGCATCCGAAAGGGTTGGCGATCGATGTGATGATCCCGAACCACGGCACGCCCGAAGGCATCGAGCTGGGAGACCAGATCGCCGGGTACGCGCTGGCCAACGCCAAACGGTGGGGAATCAACCATGTGATCTGGCGGCAGAAGATCTATCCCGGACCCACCTCCGGAAGCTGGACCGCCGATTATGGCAACGAAACCGCCAACCACTACGACCACGTTCACATCGCCACCGATGGCGGCGGGTACCCCACCGGGCACGAAACCTATTTCATCGCCAGCATGAACCCGACGCCGCCTGAGTGACCGATCGGGCGTTAATCGCCTAGCGCGCAACGCTATTCGGGATGCAAACCCTCAGGATGCCTTGGCGTACCTGCGGACCCGCTCGTCCTCGCCGAACGTATTCGTCCGCTGATGACCGTTGTCGTCGCGGGTGAAGAACGTCCATTGCCGCGGCGTCGTCTGCGGACCGCTGATCAGCTTCACCTCTAGGCGCAGTTCGGTGGGACGCAGCGTACCGATGATGTCGCCGACCCGGACCTGTGACGGATGGATCTCGGGTGCGTCGCACCAGTTCTGTATTGCCATGTACCCATCCTCACATTGTTGTCGTCACCCTACCTGCAAATTGCCTGGATCGCCGACGAGTTGGCGTGGCCGTCGCACACTCGCACCGAAGGTTGGGCAACACTTCATCTTGATCGGGCCGGAAATGCCTGAGGCGGCGTCGTTCTCCGGCTTCGGCCGGCGGCGAATCGAGTCCGTGAGCTCGCGCCCCCAATCGGCGAGGGGCCGACGCCCACGCCCCCGGCAAGTCAACAGGGTCCCGTACTCAGCCCGTTTGACGCGCCTCTTCGGGCCGACGAGGTTTGCGGTGGCGTACCGTCACACCTGAGCCGTTTCGTTGTCAGCTGTGGTCTACCGCTCATGGCGCGGATGACACCCCCGGGCAATGCGATTCTCCGTCCGCCCCGCGACTGCGGGGAGAACGACGCCGACCACGAAGGAACGTTCATGGACTGGTCCCCTCCAGTGAGCGCGCAACGAGCTCTTGCCCCTGACTCGCCCGTCCCCGCGCTCGTCCGGCGCGCCCCGCGCCCGCGGCGATTCCCCCGATGACCCGCTCGCTGGGAAGCCGGAGCGTGCCCAACCCCGTCCGGCTGTCGGTGGCGCGGGAACTCGGTCGCGACATCGACGGCGCCTGGTGGCCCCGGGTGGATCGCATCACCAATGAACTACCCCAGCTTGTGACGGTGTTGACGCCGATGCTCGGCGAGATCAGCTCGATCAATGTCAACTGGCCGCCGCTTCAGCGACCGCCCGACTTCAATTGGCCGGGATGGGAACAGAAGCGCCAGCACGTCATGACCATCGGCGGCGGCAACGGCTGCGCCAACCTCCTGATCATCCCGTACGCGACCTACAGCGCGCTCGCCGTCATGTTGCTGCGCAGCGCCGCGAACCTGCCCATCGAGGCCGCCGATCGAGACAAGCCGGCGTTTCTGACCGCCTGCTCAATCCTGCGTGCCGCACAGCGGCAACGCGATCCGGCGGTCGCCGATGCGACCAATGGCGAGAATCAACCGGGCGGGGTCGCGACGCGTTCGCGCCGCAAGGCGCGGCGCGGGTAGGCATACCCGAGGCTCAAGGGACCTCTACGAACCCCGGTTGTCCCGCATCGACAACGGAATTGAATCGGAACCGGGTCTCGAGCCGATCGTTGATTTCGTGGATCGCACTCACCGGTAGCGCCGTGACGTCGAAGTTCTCGCCGATGCGCGCGGGTTTGACGGATGACGTGAGCACAGCGCTGCCGCGCTGAATGCCCCATGCCAGCAGTACCTGCGCGGGGGTTTTGCCGAGGCGCCGAGCGAGCGAGACGATCAGGCCGTCGTCGAGCAGTCGCGGTTCCAACGCGTGCCCCAGCGAAGCGAACGCCAAGAGGATGATTCCATGTCTAGCGCAGAATTCGTGGAGGTCCCATTGCGGGTGATAGGGGTGCGATTCGACCTCCACGACCGCCGGCGTGATCCGCGCGGTGTCGACGATCTTCCGGGTGCCCGCGGCGTCGATGTCGGATAGGCCGATCGCTCGCGAGAGCCCCTCGTCCACAAGGGCTTCCATGGCGCCCCAGGTTTCCTCCAGCGTGACCCCGTCGTCGTAGATGACGGCCCCGCGCGCGTCGCGGGGATCCTGGTCATCGCCCGGCTTGAAGGCGAACGGGGTGTGCACCAGGTAGAGGTCGACGGCGTCCAGGCCGAGCCTGCCAAGGCTGGCCTGCAGTGCGGGCCTGACCCGCTCGGGTCGGTGGTTGTTGTTCCACAGCTTCGTGGTCACGAACAGCTCCTCGCGGCGCACGGTCCCGTCGGCGATCAACTCTTTGATTGCCGCGCCGACTTCCGCTTCGTTTCGGTAGCGCTCGGCGGCGTCGAGATGCCGAAACCCGACCCGCACCGCGGTCTTGACGGCGTTTCGCGTCTCCGCGCGATCGGAGAGCGAGGTGCCGAAGCCGAGTGCCGGCATCTCACCGCCGCCGTTGAGGGTAAAGGTGCGCTGTCTCAGACTTTCGTTTTGCGCCATGATATTTCGGCCTCCTTGTTGACAGGTGATGCGTTGATCGGCTGCCCTCCTGCCAGGAGGGCGACCGCCTCGGCCGTGGTCCAGACCGCGCTGGCGAGGAATCGGAAGTTCACCAGGGCGGCGAGGTAGCCGTCGCCTTCGGGCAGCCGTGGGCCCGCCGTGGCGTCCTTGACGACAGCGACCTCGAAGCCCTGCTCGAGGAGTTCACGCAGATGGCCCTCGACGCACAGATTGGCGGCCATCCCCGCCAGCAGGACCTGGTTCACGCCGCGCTTGCGGAGCTGCAGCACGAGATCGTTCGATTCTGGACCAACGATCTTGTGCGGAGAGGCGATGACGGTTCGCCCGTCATGAATGTGGTCGCGGTACTCAGGCAGGAAATCCGCGCCGGACCCGGCGAACCCGTCGGTGGTGTACGCACCCTGGCGGATGAACATGCCGACGGCGCTCATGAACTTTTCCAGCGGATCCCCGAACCGCCACTGCCGATCCGTCGGATAGAAGTAGTGCGGCGAGACGGCGACGGTTATGTCCGCGGCTTTGGCCGCACGGAGCAGCTCGGCGATGTGATTCACGACGTCGTTGTCGCGGACGCTGTCACCGACTACCGGCCATGCCGCGCCCGCGGGGCTCAAGAAGTCGATCTGCGGATCGGTGATGACGAGCGCCACGTGCCGGAGATTCAGTGTGAAGTCCGAGCTTGGCAGCGCTCGCTCACCCGGCTCGGCGAGGTCGGTCGGTTCGGTCATGAGGGGCCATCCTTGCGCGGTCGGAAGGGCGAGCGGGGCGCCTGACGCCAATATACATGACCGGTCGTCTATTTACGAGATCTCAATGCCCGCCGGTGTGGGTGACAGGTCAGCGCAGCAGCAGTGCCGGAATGGTCACCGCTTCGAACCGGTCGTACGGCGTGCGACTGCGGGTTACCTTCGCCCGGAGCGCTGCGCCCTCCCACGCCTCGATCAGCAAAGACGCCAGCTCCCCCGCGTCCAGGTCGCCCCGCACGTCATTGGAGGCCCCCTGTCCCGAACGGACGCATGCCGTGAGGGCGGAATCCCAGCGACCGAGAACCCGGGAAAGCTCGGCGCGAACCGGTTCGCTCGTACCGCCGAGCTCGAGGGACAGGTTGCCGACCAGGCATCCCAGGAGGAAGTCGCCGGCCTCGTGTTCGTCGGCCAGCGCGTGGAAAAAGCGGGTGATCCGCCCCCGCGCCAATCCCTCCGTGTTGAGGAGGGGCAAGATCCGCGCCTCGATGTCGGCCCAATAATGTTCGAGGATCGCCGCGGCGAAAGCCTCCTTGCTGGCGAAATATGCGTAGAAAGACCCCTTCGGCACGCCGGCCGCGTCGGTGATGTCCTTGACCCCGCTGGCGGCAAACCCGCGTGCATGCACGATGCCCAGACCCGCGGCCAGCAGGCGGCGACGGACGTCCGGGTTGGCTGGGCGGGGCACGTCAACGATGGTAGTTGACCGGTCGGCTATTTTCGAGCGCCGGGCCCGCGCGCTATAGGCTGGCCCTTTGGGCGCCAGGACTTCTGCGGAGGGAACGACAATGCCTGCACCGTCAGCCGAGGCCTTCGATCGCCTCCGTCAGCTGGCCGCGATCAAAGACGTCGCCGCACGCGACACCAAGACGATCGACGAGGTCTTCACCGGTAAGCCGCTGGCCACCATTCCGATCGGCACCGCCGCCGACGTCGAGGCCGCGTTTGCCGAGGCCAGGGCGGCGCAGGCGGAATGGGCGAGCCGCCCCGTCACCGACCGCATCGAGGTGATCCGCCGCTACCGCGACCTGGTCATCGCCAACCGCGACTTCCTGATGGACCTGCTGCAGGCCGAGGCGGGCAAGGCCCGATGGGCGGCGCAGGAGGAAATCGTCGACCTGATGGCGAACGCGAACTACTACGTCCGCGTCTCCGCCGATTTGCTCAAACCGCGCACGGTGCAGGCGCTGCTCCCGGCGATCGGCAAGACCACCGTCGGCTACCAGCCCAAGGGCGTGGTCGGGGTGATCTCGCCGTGGAACTATCCGATGACGCTGACGGCCTCCGATTCGGTGCCGGCCTTGCTGGCGGGTAACGCGGTGGTGCTCAAGCCGGACAGCCAGACCCCGTATTGCGCCCTGGCGTGCGCCGAGCTGCTCTACCGGGCCGGCCTGCCGCCAGCGCTGTACGCGGTCGTGCCCGGTCCGGGCTCGGTGGTCGGCACCGCCATCATCGACAACTGCGACTACCTGATGTTCACCGGCTCGACCGCGACCGGCCGTCAACTCGCGGAGCACGCGGGCCGCCGGCTGATCGGTTTCTCCGCCGAACTCGGCGGCAAGAACGCCATGATCGTCACCCGGGGAGCCAACCTCGACAAGGCCGCGAAGGCGGCCACCCGCGCGTGCTTCTCCAACGCGGGCCAGCTGTGCATCTCCATCGAGCGGATCTACGTCGAAAAGGACATCGCCGACGATTTCATCGGCAAGTTCGGTGCCGCGGTGCGGAACATGAAGCTCGGCACCGCATACGACTTCTCGGTCGACATGGGCAGCCTGATCTCGGCGGGCCAGCTGGAGACGGTGAACGACCACGTGGACGATGCGAAAGCCAAGGGCGCCAAGGTGATTGCCGGCGGCACGGCGCGGCCCGACATCGGACCGCTGTTCTACGAGCCCACGGTGCTCACCCACGTCACGCCGGAGATGGAGTGCGCGGCCAACGAGACGTTCGGCCCGCTGGTGTCCGTTTATCCCGTCGCCGACGTCGACGACGCGGTCGAGAAGGCCAACGACACCGAATACGGTCTCAACGCCAGCGTGTGGGCCGGTTCGACCGCGGAGGGCCAGCAGATCGCGGCCCGGCTGCGGTCGGGGACGGTCAACGTCAACGAGGGTTACGCGTTCGCCTGGGGCAGCCTCAGCGCGCCGATGGGCGGAATGGGTGCGTCCGGCGTGGGCCGCAGGCACGGCCCGGAGGGCCTGCTGAAGTACACGGAGTCGCAAACGATCGCCGCGGCCCGGGTGTTCAACCTCGACCCGCCCCTTGGCATCCCGTCCAGCCTCTGGCAGAAGTCGCTCTTGCCGATCGTGCGGACGGTCATGAAACTCCCCGGCCGGAACTGACCGGCCCCGCCCCGGGCCGGAAACCGCCATTGCCCACGATCTACTACCGCGCGTAGTATCCATTTCATCCATGCACAAAGAGGCGCCTACGTCTTCACCTTCCCGAACAACACCACCGACGCGGTGGTGCACCTTTTGACCGCGGCCGTGATGTTCGCGGTTGCGGCGGTGCAGATCCGGATGGACGGCGGGCTCAGGAATTCACTCGAAGATCTCCGGAAAACGCACTAGCGCAACGGTTTTGCGGGCGGCTTCGACGGGTTCCTCGGCCGCGTTGGCGCGCACAGGGCGGCGACTCCCGGCCAACAGTGGACCTCGCCCGGATGCGGAGAGTGGCGCGGCGTGCGTAGATGAGAGGGCGCCGCGCACCACGCAGAAGGAGCATGCCGTGTCCGAAAAGACGCCCGACGACATTTTCAAGCTCGCCAGGGACGAAGGTGTCGAGTACGTCGATGTCCGGTTCTGTGACCTCCCCGGCACCATGCAGCACTTCACGATTCCGATCTACGTCTTCGACGAGGACGTGTTCGAGGAAGGCCTGGCGTTCGACGGCTCCTCGATTCGCGGGTTTCAGTCGATCCACGAGTCCGACATGCTGCTCCTCCCCGACCCGGAGACCGCCACCATCGACCCGTTCCGCGTCGCCAAGACGCTGAACGTCAACTTCTTCGTGCACGACCCGTTCACCCTCGAGCTGTACTCGCGCGACCCCCGCAACGTCGCCCGCAAGGCGGAGAACTACCTCATCAGCTCCGGCATCGCCGACACCGCCTACTTCGGCCCGGAGGCCGAGTTCTACATCTTCGACTCGGTGAGCTTCGACTCGACCATCAACGGTTCCTTCTACAAGGTAGACGCCACGTCCGGCTGGTGGAACACCGGCGCGGAGACCGAACCCGACGGCAGCCCCAACCTCGGCTACAAGGTCCGCCCGAAGGGCGGGTACTTCCCCGTCGCGCCCACCGACCACTACGTCGACCTGCGCGACGAAATCCTCACGCACCTGACCAACGCCGGATTCTCCCTGGAAAAGGGCCACCACGAAGTGGGCAGCGGCGGCCAGGCCGAGATCAACTACAAGTTCAACACGCTGCTGCACGCCGCCGACGATCTGCAGATGTACAAGTACATCGTCAAGCAAACCGCCTGGCGGGCAGGCAAAACCGTCACGTTCATGCCCAAGCCGCTGTTCGGCGACAACGGTTCGGGAATGCACTGCCACCAGTCGCTGTGGAAGGACGGCGTTCCGCTGATGTACGACGAGACCGGTTACGCCGGCCTGTCGGACATTGCCCGCCACTACATCGGCGGTTTGCTCTACCACGCCCCCTCGCTGCTGGCCTTCACCAATCCGACCGTGAACTCCTACAAACGTCTGGTCCCGGGCTACGAGGCCCCGATCAACCTGGTGTACAGCCAGCGCAACCGCTCGGCCTGCGTGCGCATCCCCATCACCGGCCGGAACCCGAAGGCCAAGCGGCTCGAATTCCGTTGTCCGGACTCGTCGGGCAACCCGTATCTGTCGTTCGCGGCCATGCTGATGGCCGGACTGGACGGCATCAAGCACAAGATCGAGCCGCCCCCGCCCATCGACAAGGACCTCTACGAGCTGCCGCCCGAGGAGGCCGCCGACATCCCCCAGGCGCCCACGCAGCTGTCCGCGGTGATCGACCGCCTCGAAGAGGACCACGAATACCTCACCGAGGGAGGCGTTTTCACCCCCGACCTGATCGCCACCTGGATCAACTACAAGCGGGACTACGAGATCGCGCCGTTCAACCTCCGGCCCACCCCATACGAATTCGCCATGTATTACGACGTGTGAGCCGGGTTGCCCGCTACGAACCTGTGAGGGCCCGGCCCTCGTCCTGGCAGCCGGCGACGAAGTCCGGCGGCGAATCCACGCGGGGCATGAGCCCGCTCTTGGTGACGTTGCCGAGCTCCTTCTGGCAGTACGCCTGCCAGTCGGTCCCGGGAGGGAACTGGACGTGGTGCTGGTAGACCTGAATATCGACGGCCTGTTTGCCCTGGTTGTAGGAGGGGGAATTGGGGTCGGCCCCAGCCGCTGGCGCGAGGGCGAGCGCCGCGGCGCACAGCGCCGCGGCCGGCCTGAATCCGCGCCCGCTCCCCATGCGGCAAATCCTACGCGGTGAGCGGCGCGGGGCGGCCCGGCTCAGAAGGTCCACGAGCCGGCGGGTTGAAGGACGAACCCGCGGTTGAGGATCGGATCGATGCAGGCGGTCAGGCGGTCCGCGCCCACCAGGCAGGTGGTGTTTGCGGTGGTGAACTTCTGGCCGGCGTTCAGCACTGGCGCCGTGATCGCGGGGCAGCCGCCGTCGCGAAAGCCGTAGGGGCCCAGGTCCGACGCCATGGTGCCCGCGACGCCGACCCTCTCGCAGCCGTCCCGGCCACGCGGCGCGCCGTCCGGCAAGCCGGGTATCGGCCCGTCGCACCCGACGCTGACGTGGTCGCCGGGTCCGTTGGCCAGCGACGCCCACCCACATTGCAGGCCATCGGGCGTGGCGAAGAAGACGCCACCGCCACCACGACCGAAATGCAGCACATACGGCGCGGGGTCCACGGCCTGAAATGCGTCGAGATCGGGGAATCCGGGCGGGATCGCCCCCGCGACGCCCGCGTCGTCGACGGTGACTGCGACGACCGTCAGCATCGCGGTCGTCACCGACATCGCTGTTGCTTTGATGGACAACGCATCACCTTTCTAGTGCTGGACGTCGAAGGTGGTCGTCCACGTGTTCGGGTCGTAGACCCCGCCAGGCCAGGTGCTCAGTCGCAGCTGGATCGTCTCGAGTCCCGTCGCCGGGTTGAGCGAGGTACCCGTGACCGTGGGGCCGTAGACGGAGGGCAGCCGGTCCTGATCCATGAGCGTGACGGGGGCGGCGCTCGTCAATCCCTGGGGCGTGGCCGCGGCGATGCCTTGGACCGGGCCGAATTCGGTCGCACCGACCAGCATGAATCCACCACCCTGGAGTGCAACCAGTTGGCTTTCGCGATCACCGGGGAGGCTGACGTCTCCCACCCGCTGTAGGGAGTTGACCCAGCCGTTGGGTTTGGCGGGGTCGATCGGTGCCGACACCCACAGCCCCCGGTTGGTGTCGCCCACCCGGTTGCTCGTGTTGCCGACGATCACCATCTGTTTCGTGGCGGGGTCGTAGGCGCCGCTGGCCTGGAAGATTCCGGGCAGGTCGCCGAGGCTCACGGGATGGTTGGGATCGGTGAAATCCCACACCGACCCGTTGGTCGCGTACTGGTTGAACCCGGGGATGTCGGTGCCGTCCGGGTTGCTGAAGAACGCGTACCGATGGCCGTCGGGCCCGAGCGCGGTTCCGGTTGGCAGCGGCCGGGTGCCCGGCGGTCCCTGAGCCAGTTGCGAGGCGGGGCTGCGCGGGAAGCCGTCCCGGGGATCGCCACCGAATGTCGGCCCTTGACCGTCCTGGAACTGGTCTTGGAGGTCGTAGACGTTCTGCTCGTGTTGCGGCGTGCCCGCGGGACCTGTGATCCTCGGGTCGGCGGGCGGGGGTCCCTGGCCGTCCCCGAAGCCCGCCGGTTTGAACTGGCCGACGAGTGTGGCGTCTTGCGGGGTGAGGTTGCCGGTGGCCTGCGCCAGCCGGAGCGATCTCGTGTAGGTGTCGCGGATGGACGTCAGCTGCCGCAGCGCGTCTCGAGTGTCGTCGGCGGCGTCGGCTTTCGCGTCGGCGATCAGCGATCGCAGTTGAGCCCGGCTGGTGGCGTCCAGGGCGGGATCTTCCAGATCTTTGCGCGCCGCGCCGACGAGCCTGTCGAGGAGCCCCAGTTGCCGCTCCAGCGCTGCGATCTGCGCGGTACCGTCCCTTTGCGCCGCGGCCAACGTTCCGGCGATGCCCTCCAGATCCGTGCCGATCTTCGGCAGCTGATCGGACTGCAGGCCAAGGGTTTTCGTGAGGCGCTGCACCTCGGCGGAGCCGTTGATCGGATGATCGCCATTGCGATGATTCCAGGCTGCATCGAAACGCAGACGGGCTTGGTCGAACGCGTGATCGGCCTCGGCGGAGCACCGGCCCGCGGCATGAAACGCCTCGGCCAGCTGCGAGATCTGAAACGGGTTGCCCGCCTGCAAGCTCTGGTTGACCGCCCACGGGTCGCCGCCGGCCGCCCCGATCAGATCGCCGACGTCCAACCAGATGAGGTGCATCGCACTGCCCCGCCCACTTCTCGTGCTCCGGACCAGCTACGACGCTACCGCCGGGCCACTGAGTGGGCAATTGACCATGCCGCCCCGGCCGTGCCTGGTCAGACCTCGGCGTCCTGCGCCCATCGCGGCGGGCGCGCCACCCGCCCGTGCTGAGAACGCGCCGCCGCCAGGGTGGCCGCGCGCTCACCGCCAATCGCCGTCATCGCCGGCGGCTGGCCCTTGCGCAGCGTCGCAATCAGCTCGCGGTAGGGACCGATCAGGTAAACGGTGTCACCGGCCTCCAACCGCGCGTCGCGGCGAGGACGCAGGCGTATCGGCCCCTCGGGACGGGTGATGGCGATGACGCGCGTCTGGGTGGACAGCTCCACCATCCGCAGCCCATCGAGTTCGCTGCCCGCCGCCACCACCATCCCGCCGACCATGAAGGAGCGCTGCCCTACCCAGAACGTCCCCAACACCTGCAAGCCCATCGCCGCTCCGATGAACCAGGGTGCCGCCAGGTCCACGATCGACCGCACGTTCTCGAAGCCGAAGCGCGCGTTCACCGCGGCGCCCAGCGCCCGGCCCTGCACGCGCATGACGATCGGCACCTTGGTGTCGGAACCCAAGATCTCCAGCAGGACGATGCCCGTCTCGATGTTCTCCATGTCGTCGTGGGTCACCACCGCCACGCCGCGGGCCCGATCGACCCGTGCGGACTCCAGTGTCTGCCGCATCGTCGAGTCTCCGAAGATCACCGGCACGTCGAGCTCCGCCGCGCTCGGCAGGAAGCGGTTGTTCTCGTCCTGCTCGATCACCAGGACGTCGTATCCGGCTGCGACCAGATCGCTCACCACGCGGATGCCCACGGAACCGAGGCCGACGACGACGACGTGGTCGCGCATGTGGCGGGCCCGCCGCAGCCCGGCTGTCTGAAGGAAGCGGCGCGACAGCAACAGGTCGGCGAGGAAGGCGACGGGCAGGGCCGTGATGATGACGCCGCCGAACATCACCGCGACGGCGAACAGGCGAAGAAACGTGGACTGCTGGGCGAAGCTGAAGTCACCGTAGCCGACCGTCGTGACCGTTTCGGAGGCGAAGTAGAGCGCGTCGATCCACGACATCCTCGGGCGCTGGTAACCGAACCGCACCACGGTGGTTGCGCCCAGCGTCAGGAGCACCGCGAACGCCAGCGAGGGGAAGAGCATCGGGTTGACGTCGTCGCGCACGGCCCGCGCGGCATCGACCACGCGCCGCATCCGGGAGTGCCGGGAGCGCGTCGCGGTTGCTGGGGGCAGCGTGATGCCCCGCGCTTCCAACTCGTCCTTGGCGCCGATCATCGACGTCCAGTCACCGGTGTAGACCCGCAGATCCCGGCCGGGGCATGGCACTACCTCCCCGGGGACAGGCGAGTTCTTACCGTGGACCACCGCCACGGGTGCCAGGTCGGCATAGATCTCCCGTAGCGTCGCGTCGTAGGGAGCCTCGGACCCCCAGACGACGAATTCGATTCCGGCCGTGTCGAATTGATGCGCGTTGCGCGACAGGACCGCCTCGACGATCGAGGGAGTCGCGAGATCGGCGACGTCCAGGATGGCGCCGGGACCGTTCACGGCGGTCACCGCCTCGCGGAGCACGTCGTTCGCCAGGCGGGCTACCACCCGAACGTTGGGGCTGTACTCGCGTGCCAGCAACGCGATTTCGAGATTGACGGCGTCATTCGGACCCGCGCAGACCACCGCCCGGGCCCGATGCACCCCGGCGCCCAGCAGATCGGCCGCGGTGTTGATCCTGATGATTCGCGCCCCCGCTCCCCTGAGCTCCTCGGCGATCGTCTTGGAGAGCGCATCGTCACCGCTGACGATAATTTCGCGATGGAATTGGAAGATCTCAGCCATCTCGGAAAAATTCCGGCCGCTCAGCGAGGTCGCTCGGGGCCTTTGCTCAGTTCCCCCGGGTCGATCCGGCTGTCGTCGTCATTGGGCCGAGGCGTTGTCGTGTGCGGCATTGCTGCTCCGAGCTGTGTTGACACTGGTCGTCATTGATTCATACGACTATCGGGCACACTGACGAAAAGTGCCACCGGAGCAGACCGGCCATCGGCGTGCGCCTCGGTGGTTGGAGTGCGGACCAGTGGGGCGGCACAATTGCGCTCAGGCGCAACAGCTTCGACTCGAGATCGACACATATACGAAACCGCCGCGGAGTATTAAGCGTTGACGGGTTACCCGTTCGAGGCCTGGAAGTCCGCGCTGTTCGGCCAACCGCGATTTTCGAGATAGCGCCTGACGCGTTCGACTTCCTCGGGTGTGGGCAGTTGGTCGGTGATCTTGTTGACCATGACCTCGATGGTCGTCGTGTCGGCGGCTAAGTCGCCGTGCTGAACAAGCTCCTCGCCGATTCGCACGACTTCCCCGTCGGTAAGGCGCCGCCGCAGAAGGGCCAGCAGGGGAAACGTATCGGTCGCCGGGACGCCCTGGGGGTAGCCCGCGCGCAGGAACCGCACAACCCTTCCGACGACTCCGGAAGCGACCATCGACTCTCCTTGGGCCTGGAAGATGACACGACGTCCGATCTCGACGGCATGGTCGGCGAAGCGTTCGTAGTAGCGGCCGAGCAGGGTGACATCGACGATCGGGGCGATGCCGTGGCTCCACTGGCGGTCGGTCAGCAAGGTGAAGAGTTGACGATGCAACTCGTCCATGGCGTCGTCGTCGCGACTCAACCGAGCGGCCACCACCGGGTCACGGGCTTGCACCGCTTGCCTGGCGCTGTTGCTCAAATCGACGGCGATGCGCCCCATTTCGGTGAAGTACCGGTTCGCCTCCGCCGGCAGGGCTGGCGACGGGTACCGGCGACGGACGACCTTGGCGACGTGCAGCGCCAGCGCGGCCATGCGTTGCACGTCGGCGACGTTCTTCAGGGCGGCGACGACGACTCGCAGGTCGCCGGCCACCGGCGCTTGGAGGGCCAGCAGCGTGAACGCCTTTTGCTGGGCGTGCAGACCGTTGTCCATGATCTTGTTGTGGTCGGTCAGCACACCTTCGGCCAGCATCACGTCGGCGTCCAGCAGCGCTTGGGTGGCACACTGCATCGCAGCCCCGGCCAGTGCACACATGTCGGCGACTGCGGCGGTCAGAGCCTCGAGTTGCGAATGAAATGCGGTTCGCATATACGCCCACCCTATGGCGGTGGGAGCTGCGTCACATCGGATTCGGCTGGGTGACAGCGCGTGTTGCCAACTTGCCCGGCAACGGGTGCCGCCGGCAGATCGATCCGCCGCGAGTTTGCCACTCCCGCGCGTTTCTGAGGCAGAATCATGCCCGTGACGATTTGCCTGGGCCCAGGTCCCGCCGGCTTGGTCGTGTGACGCCGGGCGGGGGAAATCGACATGGCGGAAACGTTCATCGGGCGGCATGCCGAGGAACAGGCCGTTACCGAGTTCCTCGATTCGGTCCCGCACCAGTCGGGTGCCCTCGTCATCGAGGGTGAACCGGGGATCGGCAAGACGACGGTGTGGGTGGACGCTGTAGAGCGGGCCCGTGCAAGGGGTTTTCGCACGCTGAGCTGTCGGGCCGCGGCCGCCGAGTCGGTGCTGGCGTACACCGCGCTGGCGGATCTGCTGAGCGATGTCGACGACTCGGTCTGGTCAGACCTGCCGGCACCGCAACAGCGAGCCCTGGCCGGCGCACTGTTGCGCCACCCGGTCGATGCGGACGACATTGATCCCCGGGCCGTGGCCGCGGCGTTCGTCACGGTCGTCGCCCGGCTCGCGGCCGAACACACCGTCGTCATCGCGATCGATGACCTGCAATGGGTCGATACGTCCAGCGCCAACGCGGTGTCGTATGCCGTTCGGCGGCTGCCCGCGGGGGCGGGCATGGTCTGCACGACCCGGAGCGAAGATGTGGCGGCGCGGGTCCAGCTGCCCATCCCCGGCGCCGTCCGTCGAATGCGGTTACGGCCGTTCGGTGTTGGCGAGCTGCACCGGATCTTGCTATTTCGGCTGGGGCGGTCGGTCGCTCGCCCTACGTTGCTGCGCATCCACCAAATAGCGGGCGGCAACCCGTTTTTCGCGCTGGAGCTGGCACGCGAGCTCGGCCCCGAGGGCCACCCGGCTGGGTTGAGCCTGCCGGGCAGCCTGGGCGAGCTGGTGCGGTCGAGGATCAGCCGGCTCGGCGCCGAAGACGTCCTGCTTGCCATGGCGAGCCTTGCCGATCCGGCGGTACCGATCGTGGCCCGCGCCACCAAATGCACGGCGGACCGGCTGGTGCGGTCGCTCGCCGCGGCCGAGGCACACGAGGTGGTGTCGATCGACGGAAAGCGGCTTCGATTTACCCACCCCATTCTGGCGCACGGGGTCTACACCGCCGCGCCGCCCGGCAGGCGTCGCGAAATGCACCGCCGTCTTGCCGATTTGGTCGAGGAACCCGAGTTGCGCGCCCGCCACCTCGCGCTGTCCGATGCGACCGGCGATCCCCGGACGGTCGAAGCTCTTGACCTCGCGGCGGAAATGGCACGCCGCCGGGGAGCCCCCGCCGCTGCCGCCGAGCTGCTGGAACTGGCCATCGGTCTGGGAGCGGATTCCCCGGAACGCCGAATTCGGCTGGCGAGCCACCACTTCAGCGCGGGTGACGCGGACCGTGCCCGGACGGTGCTCGAGCAGACCGTCGAACGACCGGCGCCCCCGCCGCTGCGCGCGGAGGCGCTGCGGCTGCTCGGGCAGTGGAGCCTGCTTGACGGCAGTTCGCGCGAAGCCGCCGAATTGCTCGACCGCGCACTGGGTGACGTCGGTGACGATCTGGCGTTACGGACCCTCATCTTGGTTCCCCTGTCGTTCGCCTTCATCAATATCGGCCGGCGTGATCGGGCCGCGGCCAGCGTGGAGGACGCGGTCGCCGCCGCCGAGGCGCACGGTCAGCCCGACCTCTTGAGCCAGGCCCTGAGCATGCGGGTGCAGGTGCGCTTTTTGCTCGGCGAGGGTGTCGACGAGCCCGGCCTGCAACGCGCGCTCGATTTGGAGGATTCGCGCACCGCTGTCTCGGCGCTGCTGCGCCCCCGGGTCCAGGACGCGATTGTTCTGGCCGCAACGGGCCGCCTGGACCAGGCGCGACTGCAGTTGCGCACGATCAGGCACAGCTACATCGAGCGCGGCGAGGAAAGCGAACTCATGATGTTCGCCTTCCACAGCGGTCTCAACGAGGTCTGGCGGGCAGACTTCGCCGAGGCGGGTCGGATAGCGGACGACGCCATGGAGCGTGCGCTACTCCTGGGCCGGGACTTACCGCTCGCGGTGGCGCTCATGCTGCGTGCTGCGGTCGCCGCGTACACCGGTTCCGAGCCCGAGGCCCGGCGCGACGCCGGCCAGGCGCTCGCGGTCGGCGCGCGCTGTGACTCCCCCGGCTTGGTGACCGTATGGCCGACAACCATTTTGGGCTTCCTCGAGGTGTCCGCGGGCAACCACGCCGCGGCCGTGACCACGCTCGAACCGCTGTTGCGTGACCTCGGTGAGGCGCCACACGCGACCGAAATCTATGTCGCCCCGTACCTGCCCGACGCCGTCGAGGCGATGATCGGTCTGGGCCGCCTCGATGACGCCGAGCCGCTCATCGCGGCTCTGGAGCGCAACGGGCGCCGGCTCGATCGCCCATGGATGCTGGCGACCGGCGCGCGCTGCCGCGCCATGCTGCTGGCGGGGCGCGGCGATACCGCCACCGCCGTGACCGTCGCCCAGAGCGCAATGAATGAACACCAGCGGCTACCCATGCCGTTCGAACGGGCACGCACCCAGTTGCTGCTCGGGCAACTGCACCGTCGCCAGCGCCGCCGCGACGCGGCCACCGCGGTCCTGGACGAGGCGTCGCGGACCTTCCGGCGGCTGGGCAGCTGGGCGTGGGCCGACCGCGCCGAAGCCGAACTGGCACGGGGCGGTTCGGGCAGGCGCGGCGGCCATCAGTTGACGACGACCGAAGAGCGCGTCGCCGAGCTGGCCGCCTCGGGCATGAGCAATCGCGACATCGCCGCCGCATTGTTTATCAGCGTTAAGACGGTGGAATTCAACCTGAGCCGGATTTATCGGAAACTGAACATTCGCTCCCGGGCGCAGATCCACCTGGCCCTGCAACGGGAAGTCAACTCCGGCACAGACTAGGGAAAACCCCGATGGCAACCGCCCGGTGCCGTATATACCGTGGTCGAATGACGACCGCTGAGAACCCGCGGTTCCTCGTGGAGTGGTATGGGCTGCAGGGGGCGGCCCAATCGATTGGCGCCATGACCGATCGGCTCAGTGAGCAGGCGAACTCGTTGTCGACGTGCGGCCGGCAGGTGCGGCTGCTCGCGGCGATGGCGGTGCCTGCCGACGACTACGCGTTCGGCGTCTTCACTGCCGAGTCCGCCGAGATAGTCGCGCAACTGTGCGGTGACGCCGGCGCGCCCGCCGAACGGATCAGCTCGGCCGTCGGCTGGGTGCAAGCGCAGGACTGCTGATACTCGCCGTACCGCACACAACCTTAGGGATTCCCCTGATTGAACCGCGTGGGATCCGTTTCTAGCGTTTCTCCTGCGGTCCTGCCGGCGCCGCGGCGACGGCAACACCCGTCGCGTAAGGCGGGACCGAGACCGTCGAATCGGAGGGGTGAAATGTCTCATCTGTTGGCGAGTCCCGAGCTGCTCGCGTCAGCGGCCGCGGATTTGGAGAAACTCGGCGGTGAGCTGACCGCGGCACACGCGACCGCGGCATCCCCGACCACGGGCATCCTGGCCGCAGGGGCGGACGAAGTGTCGGCGGCGGTGTCGTCGTTCTTCGGTCAATACGGGCAGGCCTATCAGGCGCTCAGCGCTCAGGCCGTCTCCTTCCATCAGCAGTTCGTGCAGCTGCTCAACGGCGGCGCAGCCCAGTACGGCTTCACCGAGGCCGCCAGCACGAACCAGCTGCAAACCTTGGGGCAAGAGGTGCTCGGGGTGATCAACGCGCCCACCGAGACCTTGCTCGGGCGGCCGCTGATCGGTGACGGCGTCAACGGGGTCACGAACGCACAGGGCATCGGGACGCCCGGCCAGGCCGGCGGCATCCTCTGGGGCAACGGTGGCAACGGTAGAAACAGCACCGCCGCCGGTGCGGCGGGCGGCGCTGGCGGCGCCGCCGGCCTTTTCGGCAACGGTGGTATGGGCGGCGGAGGCGCCGAGGCCGGGAACGGTGGGAGTGGCGGGGCGGGCGGGCTGTTCTTCGGCGCCGGCGGCAACGGCGGCGCAGCCGGAGGTTCGCCTGGAGCCGGCGCCATCGGGGGGGCCGGCGGTTCGGCGGGCCTGTTCGGCAACGGTGGAGCCGGCGGCGTGGGCGGTGGCGGCGCCCACGGCGACGGCGGCGCGGGCGGCGCCGGCGGGCAGGGCGGGTTCTTCAACGGTGACGGCGGCGCGGGCGGTGCCGGTGGCGCGAGCGCTCAGGCCAACGGCGGCAACGGTGGCAGCGGCGGACACGGTGGCCTGATGTCGGGCAGCGGCGGCGCCGGAGGAGCCGGTGGCGATTCGGGCGACCAGGGCAGTCCCCACGGCGGCAACGGCGGGAACGGCGGAGCCGCGGGCGCGCTGTTCGGCAACGGCGGATTCGGCGGCCACGGTGGCCAAAGCCTCAACGGGGGTAGGGGCGGCGACGGCGGGGCCGGCGGGAACAGTGACGGCGGCGGGGGCAACGGCGGTAACGGCGGCAGCGCCGAATTGGTCGGCAACGGCGGCGACGGCGGCAACGGGGGAAGCGGCCTCAGCCATGGGACGGGCGGTGCCGGCGGCACCGGCGGGCTGCTGTTCGGCAACCATGGCACTACCGGGACGGGATAACCCCAAATCATTTCCCTTGCGACGAATCACGACGCGGCTTTGATGCGCTGCCGCAACCTTTGGATGCTCAAAAGATGCGGCCGCGCATTCCGCCGTCACGTGCAAAGGGTTGGGGCGTCACAGACGTTGCCGGGGCAATAAGTATTGTGCGCGGCGTTGACCATGGTCCCGACGTCCAACAAGGTGACGCCCCTGGCGTCCAGGTGGGCGTGAATGTCGTCGGCGATCTGTTGCGGCGTCCATCCCCAGGTGAGGTCGTAGCAGATGAGGTGCGCTTCCCCGATGAGGGCTTCTTCCGTCTTGAGCGGCCACGTGATGCCGACCGCGCGCAGTTGGGCCAGGTATGCGTCGTCGGCGGGGTTCGCGACGGCGATTCCCGCGCTCCCAACCAGGGCGGCGCCACCCATCGTCAGGACGGCGAGTCCCGCCCGCCAGCGAAGTGAGGGCATCTGATTTCCCTTCATTTCTGTGTGTTTACAAGGCCGCCGGCGACGCGCGTTCCGAGCAGCACGAATACGAAGAATAGCGAAAACGTCAAATCGCTACCGCGCTATTCGCATCCGATTTATGCGCGCGGGTTACAGACCAGCCCAGTGCTTCGAGCTCGAAGCATAGAATCGGGTGATGGCCGAAGTCCTGCAGCCCGCGCAGATGCGCACCTACTTTGCCCTCACCGAAGCCGCCAGCTTGCTCCAATACGCGGTACGAGAGCAATTACGGGCCGAGGGTGGCATCAGCTACGTGCAGTTCGAGATCCTGGCCGAACTGGCCGCCGCCGAACGTCCACTCACGATGACCGACCTCGCCGACGGGGTGGTCTACAGCCGCAGCGGACTCACCCATCAGGCCGGGCTGTTGGAGAAGACCGGACTCATCACCCGCCACGTGAGTCCCGATGACCAGCGCGCCACGGTCGTTGAGATCACCGAGGCCGGTCGCGCTCGGGTGGCCAAAGTGCTTCCCGGCCATATCCACGTGGTGCGCGACCTCCTGTACGGATCGCTTTCCGATCGGGACGTCCAGACCCTCGGCGACATCATGAGCCGCGTCCGCGACCACATGCGCGGCCGGCCGCCTCGCTCGGCGACCTCGCGCAGGCGCCCAGATTCGCGACGAAAGTGATTTCCTGGCAACGCAATCCCCGTGGTACGACACCCGGCGCACTATTGATGCGCCGCCCAGTGTTCGCAGAGCAGCGGCAAGAATTCCGGCGCACGCTCGTCGGGAAAATGCATGCGGGCCCCGTCGAGCGTGGTGATTCCCGTCGCGCCCGGGATCAGCGCGGCGAGGCGCTCCCCCCACTCGAGCGGAAAGAACGGATCGCCGGTTCCCCACACGATGAGCGTGGGCACGCGAAGCTGGGACAGCCGTAACCTGACGGCGGCCAGATCGGCTGACGAAATGGCTACCGCGAGGCGGGCAAAGGCACGGCTGGATTCCATCGTGCCGAAGACGGGGTCGTAGTAGGCGTCGACCACCTCCGGCGCAAGCCGGCCGGGATGCCGGTAACCGGCGGCCAGCCCATACAGCTTGAGCCGTCGGCTCCTCGCGATGCGAGGACCGGCCCTCGCCAGGAGCCCTTGGCGAGCGGCGATCGCGACGGGCTAAAAGCAGCCCGTTGGTCAGCACGCTGTGGATGAACAGCGTGGGACGGCCCTGCCCGACATCGAGATAGCTGACGTCACCCGATGGCGTCGCGGCCCGGGCCCGGTGGCGGTGAGTTCGGCAATGTCCATGCTCAGTCCGTTCCCGCGAGCGTGCACCGATTCTCGGCATCGGCGCCGGCGAACGCATGAACATCGATCCGTATGGCCTCGACCCGACGCAGCCGGTCGCGCGCTTGGAGGAAGCCCTCCAGATCATCCGCATGTGTTTCTCGGCGCGCAGGGCGATCACCTTCTCCGGCAGGCACTATCGGCTCGACGGGGCCAGGATGGATCTCAAACCAGCGTCCGGCAAGGCGCCCGAAATCTGGGTCGCCGGGCACGGTCCGCGCATGCTGCGGTTGACCGGACGCTACGGTGACGGTTGGTATCCCACCGCGGTCGCGTCGCCGGAAGAATACGCGTCGAAGCTTGCGCTGGTACGCGCCGCGGCCATCGAGGCGGACCGGGACCCCAGAGCGATCACGCCCGCGCTGCATCGGTTCATGGTGGTGGCAGCCTCCGAACGCGAGGCCCGCGCGATGCTCGGCACCAAAGTGATCCGCGCCTTGGGGCTCATGGCTCCTGCCGAGTTGTGGCGGCAGTTCGGTACCCAGCACCCGTTCGGGGAGCGTTTCAATGCACTTGTCGATTTTGTGCCTGACCGCTACGACCGTCGTGCGATGGACGAAGCGATCGCGGCCGTGCCGATCGAGATGATGTTCGAAGGGCCCCTGCTATGGGGCTCACGGCAACAGGTGACGACCAAGCTACGCGCCTTCGGCGCCGTCGGGATGCGCCATGTGGTCCTCGCGCCGGTGTCGGGTCTCGTTTCCAAAAAGGCCGCGCTCTACGGCCTTTGGGCGACGGGTCGGATCGCCCGGTCGCTTCGTGAGTTGTGAGCCAGGCCGGGCGAACAACGCGCCGCCAAATCGTCATGACGGGATGTCCGCATAGCGCGGGCAGTATGCGCGTTCCGCTACGGCAACGAAGTAACCCGCATGCTCGGCGTCCAGACCGCTGCTGTTCATCACATCGGTCGCAATCTCGTCCTGCGACTTGCCCATATCGAGCTGGTGGCAGACCAAATGACCGGCCGCGATCACGGCTTTGTCCGACTCGTGGTCGATGCCGTGTGCCTTGATCGCCGCGATGAACGCGTCGTCCGTAGCGTCACCGCGCGCCGCCGGGACCACTCCCACCACGTTGGCTAATGAAGCACCGGCGATCAACATGGCGGCCATCAGCCCACGCGACCGGCCGAGGCCGCACACCTGAGTGCGAGAGGTCCGCGGCTGCACCTCGCCTGCACGCGCGCCTGCCGCCATCACAAATCCTCTCGGAGTGAATCAGCGCCTGCGACCGCTGCACGGTCTACGGCGAAACCACTGCTGCGAGTGAAGCAGTCACGCCGAGCAGCGGCTAGGGTCGCAGTACCCTCCACGGCGGGACGAAGGCCCATCGGTCGCCGGATTGGAACATGATCCCCCGCCCGGCGGGAGGCGTGTGGCGTCGGGCGACCGCGCCTCCGCTCAAATCGCGGCCATCACCCCGGCCAAGGCGACGCCGAAGACCACGGCCGGAATGGCCGTCCCGGCAAGAAAACCGAGCCCGAAGCGACGACCGCCGGCGGTGAAGGCCAGCACCGCCTTGACGATCAGGTTGGAACCTAGCGCGGCACCGATCGCCATCAGCGCGGTGTTCACGGTGATGTCGCCCTTCGCGGCCAGGCTGGCGGCGGCGACCGCACCGGCGTGCGCGTCGGCCAGGCCCGCGGCGAACGTGGCAAGCACCACGCCGTTCGGGCCGAGCATGTCAGCGCCCCACCGCCCGACCAGCAGGGCGAAGGTGAGCACCGCGGCCAGGATGAGGGCAGGGCGCAGGGCGAAAGGGCGGGTCGTCTTCGTCGCCGCGACGGTGGCGCGGTCGGCAGTTTCTTGCTGATGGATCCGGGACGCGCCTCGATAGACCAGCGCTGCGACACCCGCGAGTACGACCGCGGTGGCGACTACCGGGGGCCAGAGGCGGCGCAAGACTTCGACGTCGACGAGCCCGATGACGACCAGGAGCTGCATGAGGGTGGCGAGGCTGGCGAGCAGTGCGCTGGCCAATGGCGCACGCAGGCTGGTGGCCGTGCGGCTGAGCCGGCCCATCGACGCGGTCGTCGCCGTCGCCGAGACGAATCCACCGGCCAACCCGGTGACCAACAAGCCACGTGCTGGCCCCAGGGCTCGAACACCGATGTAGCCGATCCAGCCGATACCGGTGAGGAGCACCACAAGCAGCCAGACCTTCGCCGGGTCCAGCACCCCGTAGGGCCCCAGCCGCCGATCCGGCAGCAGCGGCAGGATCACGAACGCGACGACGAAAAACTTGATCGCGTCCTCTAATTCGACGTCGCTGACAATCTCGCGGGCGAAGCGGTGGATGCGGCTCTTGGACACCAGCAGCGCCGCGACCACGACGGCAATCGCCACCGCCACCGTCGGACGGGTGTAGGCGAGCGCGCCGAGCAGATAGGCAACGAGCGCCGCGAACGCAGTGGTAGTTCCGGGGTCCCGTTCGCTGGTGCGGAAGTACGCGAGGGCCAGCAACGCGCCGACGCCGACCATCCCGGCCAGCACGGTCCACTGGTTGAAGCTCGCGGCCACGGCCCCCACCAACGACAGGAGCGCGAATGACCGGGAACCGGCGGCGAGCTTGCGGCTGTGACTGCGTTCACGCTCCAAACCGAGCAGCAGACCTATTGCCAGAGCCACCAGAAACGGCTGGACCTCATGCCAACTCACTTAGAGTTCTATATCGCGAGGACAGGAGCGGCAGGTCGCGGGCGGTGGGAAACGGTGTCACGAAGACGGTTCATGAGTCTCCTCGCCACGTGTATCGCTAATCAGCCGCCGCCGCGCCCATCGCGCCGCTTCCGACGGCAAGCTAACCCCGCGCGCCTCGCAACATCTAGTGCCGAAGGTCCCGTGACCGCACCCTCGACGAAAGGGACGGGCGACGGACACCGCGCCGCCCCACGTCTCCCCTAGTCGCCCGCTCCGACCGCGTCGAGGCGCTGGCTCACCCGGGCCAGCGCCTCGTCGAACACCTCCACCTTTTCGCCGCGCTTTTCGTTGGCGGGCTGGGCGGTGCCGCGCGCGCCCTCGGCCTGCACCCGCGCCGCGCCCTGGCGCCGCAGCAGGCTGAAGTTCTTCTCGCGTGCCTGCCTGAGTCGGCTCTGCAATTCCTTCAGCGACTGCTCGTCCATGCGGGCGAGGGCTTCGGGATGGCTCTCGCCGATCAACGAGGCTTCCTGCGGGGTCAGGTTGACGTGGTGGTTGCTCACCGTTGATTCATAACCGGGCCGACCGCTCACGTTCGGTGATTCGCCGCACCCTATGCCGAACCGTCACGCCGCGGCCACTTCGAATTCACATCGCGTTTTCGAAGCCGGTGGGCGCCCTAGGTGCAGTATTGCCCGTTGATCAGACAATTCGTCGGCGGTGAATACGTGCCACTCAACACCCCTCGAAACCCACCGGTGGCTGACCCGCCGGGTGGGATCATGCGATTCCAGTTCGCCGGGGTCAGCACGAAGTGCGTGCCGGACTGGGTGATGGTGCTGTTCCACGTGTGCAAGACGGACTGTCCCGCGGGCATGTCGAAATCGATCCGCCAGTCGGACAGCTGCGCCATGCTCGAGTTGGTGACGGTGAAATGGGCGATGAAACCGGTCTGCCAAGTCGAGCTCACCGACAACGTCGCCGACACCGCGGCGGCTTGCGCTACGGGAGGGATAGCAAGTCCGAGGGTGGCGGCAATCAATGCCGACGTAGCCGCGTGAAGCGTTGTGCGCCAACGCTTCACGTAACGTCCCTGTCTGGTCATAGCAGATACCACTATATCCAAGCGCCCGGCATGAATCCCTTGTCGCACCGGTGAAGCTGCAATAACTTGGCTCAACCGCAACCATCGTGAAATCTGCCGACCGATGGGTGCGGCACTGGCTGTGCCCGCGTCTCGAACCTCCGATCAGTGACGGCGATGAAGGCGCGCGCCGCCGCCCTACCGATGCCGGGTTCAACGGTGTCGGGCACTGAAGCCAAGATCGGCTCATCATGACATTCGAATGCGCCTATTGATTAAGGACTTTCGGCCCCTACCAACCGCCCCGTCGACTGTGTTCGAATGCCCAGAGCACAACTGAGTAGCAACTCTGCGGGAGTTACGCGACGACGGTGCAATGGTCACCCTCAACCGGTCGGACGATCGGCTCATCGAGGCGTTCGCCGGTCCCAACAGCGCGCTGAAATTGCACGTCGCACTAGCCGCGGAGGAAGGGTGAGGACACGATGACCACAAGCACCACGAACGCGAAGAAACCTTCTGGCACCGCGAGGGACGGTGCGACGGCATCCGCCTTCCATAAATTCTTGGCCGACAAAGACCGCGAGATCGAGGAATTCAAGAAAGAGTACGTCTTCAGGCCTGCTGATCTCGACTACCGCGCCTTCGCGGCGGCCGCGGTAGGAAGTAGGGGTGAGCTGAACTTTGCCGACCTGAAGGACGAATACTCAGACCTGTGGGCGTCGATGGCGATTCGCCAGAACAAGCTCGCCGAAGCGGATTCGATCGTTGAACGCATCGTCAGCCAAAAGGACAGGTACCGCATCGTCGAAGGCATGACGAAAGTCCCATGGTTTGTGATCGCAATCATTCACAACCTCGAAGCCGGTGGGGACTTTGCCAGACACCTGCACAACGGTGACCCGTTGACGGGTCGCACCGTACATGTGCCGGCGGGGCGCCCCTCCTCGGGAAATCCCCCCTTCACCTGGGAGGAAAGCGCCGCCGACGCAATGCGATACGACGGGCTCACTGAGGTGACGGACTGGTCAACTGAACACTTGGCATATTTGTTCGAGAAGTTCAACGGCTTCGGTTATCGCCATTACCACCCGCAAGTGAAGTCCCCGTACCTGTGGAGTTACAGCAACCAATACACGAGCGGTAAGTACGTTGGTGACGGACAGTGGTCGGATACGGCCGTCAGCCAGCAATGCGGTGCCATGGTGTTGCTGAGGCGGCTTCAGGAAACCGGCGAGGTCCGCCTGGAGTTGGCCAAGCTCGATTCACCCGTTGCGAGGCAGTCGGCGGCAACGCCACTGCTGTCGGCGGCGACGCTGCGAGCTCCCGCGCCGGCGACACGGGGCCTCCAGACGCACCCAGCGGCGTCGCGAACATGGAATGAGCTGACGTATCCGTCGTCGCCGGTGACGTCCGACGGACCGGCGCCGACTGTGGCGCCGATGATGCGCGACGTCCCGGCCGCTGCCGTCGGTGTGGAGAAAGTGCTGCCTTACGACCACAGCATCGTCCCGCAGGAGACCGGCTTCTGGTGCGGCCCGGCTGCGACACAGGTCGTGCTCAACTCGCGCGGAATCATTGTCGCGGAACGAGACCTGGCGCTCTCGATCGGCACCAACGCCAACGGAACAGATTACGTCGGCTTGATCGAACAAGACCTTGACCGCAGGGTACCGGACGCCGGATACATGTCCGTCTACTTGCCATGCGACCCGCCGACCGCGGCCCAGCGCGATCGGTTATGGCGCGACCTGGTCCGCAGCATCGACTCCGGTTGGGGTGTGATCATGAACTGGGTCGCTCCGCCATCGAATTATCCGCAGGGTGCGAAAGGCAGCAGATCGCCGCTGTACCACGGTGGCACCATCTATCACTACGTCGCCGCGATGGGCTACGACAACACTCCGGGAGCTGAGGCGGTGTGGATCGCCGACTCGGGCTTTCAACCTTTCGGCTATTGGTGCTGGTTCGACCAGGTTACGAGTCTCATCCCGCCGAAGGGCTACACATACGCCGCTGGCGCCGTCTAACGGCTACCGACATGCGCGCCCGGACCGAGAACTGAGAGCCGGCCGGTCGAGCCTTCTTCAGGACATCTCGAGATATCGCGCAACACAGGGGGTTCGGATGCCGTTATTTCGATCCGCGTCCGCTGCCCCGCGCGGGCGTCTTCCTTCCCGTACCGCGATGCTCCGCGGCCTTGGCGACGCTTCGCGAGCGCGACTTGACCTCGCCGTTCCCCTCGCGCAGCGGCCGCGTCGTTCCCGCGGCCGGCGCAGCAGCGGTGGTGCGGGTCGAGCTGCCTAGCGAACGGGTGCCTGGTAGCGGGATCTTGAATTGCATGGCGTGGTAGGGCCATCCGGGTGGATCGGTGTGCCACTGGCTGAGCAGGATGTGGAAGCCGCCGTCCAAGCGCGAGCCGGGGATGATCGAGGGGCCATACAGCTGAGCGACCGCATCCGGTCCCTCCTGGCCCCAGTCACATCCGTGGATCGGGCTGATATTGGGCGCGTCATAGAGGTTGGTGTGGTCGAAATTGGGAAAGACCCGGACATCGATTCTGCCCGGCATGCCGTCGATGAAGGAGGCGAGGACCCACTGGTCGTTGATCCGCCGCAGACACATCTCACCGAACTGGTCGAATCCCGGTCCGTCGAGCACTGGCGTCGGCTCGTTGCCCCAATTCCATTTGCCGTCGGGACCGATACCCCATCCCTGGTACGCGTTCCAGTCGATGATCTTGTCGGGCTCCGCCGGGACCCGGCGCAGGATGATCGGCTTGTCGCGCTGGAAACCGGTGGAGATCACGTAGACCCAGCCGTCGTCCCCGACGTCCCACGTCCAGAGCTGAGCGCGTCCGCCGTGCCGGCCGGGGTCCCACAGCTGGGTGCCGGGGCGGAACCACGTGTGGCCGTCGTCGATGGACTTCCAAATCTCGGTGAAGCAGACATTGCCGAAGCGACCCAGATTGCCCATGACATGCATGTACATGGCGTCACCCAGCGTGAGGATGTCGG
Source organism: Mycobacterium sp. 050134 (assembly GCF_036409085.1). NCBI lineage: Bacteria > Bacillati > Actinomycetota > Actinomycetes > Mycobacteriales > Mycobacteriaceae > Mycobacterium > Mycobacterium sp. 050134. The sequence goes on along the minus strand of NZ_JAZGLV010000012.1, from coordinate 25,703 downwards.
AGGGCAGGACGGTCGAATACGGGTCGTGCGAGTACGGCCAGAGTTGGCACGCCCAGTTCCGGTCGCCGCCGGCGGCGTCACTCCAGGTGATGCCCTCGTCGAGGCGCTTAGTGTCGGAGAAGAGCGCGACGGGGGCGCGCCACCCGGGGCCACCGGCACGGTTCTCGATGAAGGTGTCGCCGAATACCGCCAAGATCCGACCCGACGGAGTCCGCGCGAGCACGCCGAGATCCGTTCCGCCGATACCGAAACCGTCGGTGTAGCCCGGTCCGGTAACGTCTCTGATCTTCTCCGCGCGGCTCACCGGCGGTCCGGGGTCGACGTCGGGCGGTGGCACGGCCCGTAGTCCCTTGGTCGCCGCCAGTCGCCAGCCGTTGCGGATCGCTTCTTCCCACTCACGTTCGGACACATGCCCGGTGACGGCCCAGCCGCGCTCCTCCTGCAACCGGGTTGCCGCGCGCTTAGTGGCGTAGTCATAGATGCCCGACGCCGTGATACCGACGGTCTGCTGCCATCGCGTCAGCCCGTCCTTCGACGACTGCGGTTCGCCGCCATAGGTGTTCGACCACGACTCGGCCGGCCCGTCCAGCGGTCCCCAATAGTGTCCGGGCGGCAGCGGGAACCGATCGGGGTCCCTGATCAGTCCCAGATAGGTGTTGGCCGCGTCCAGGACCACATCGTGGGGGAAGGTGTGCGGGACGTCCCAGTGATCGCTGTCCTGCTCACCATGCAGGAGAACCGATCCGTAGGAGTAGTTGAAGTGGCTGCTGACCCCTTTGCGGTTGGCTCCCACGGCCTCGACGTCGAGCCACTCGAGCGGGATGTCGTACCCCGCGGCGACGGTGGCGATCGTGAAGGCGACCATGTCGAGCATCTTGTCGTGAGCCAACCACTGATCCCTTGTCTTCGGCTGGTGTTCGACATTGGGGTTTTCCTCTGACCGACTTTCGGATCCCCAGCATCCGACTGTTCCCGAGGTCGCCACCATTGCGATCTGCACGCTCACCACGTTGTCTTTGCGCACCCCCCACGCCGTGTCCTTGGTGGCCACGGTGTTGATGATGTGGTCGTCGTCGATCAGGAAGTGGTAGCTGCCGTCCTGGCTCCCGGACTGGTAGTCGGCCACATCCTCGGCGCTGGCCATCCAATCCTGATTTTCGGTGGTGTGCAGATAGATTCGCAGATACGCTCCGTGCCCTTCCGAGTAGCCCGGCCCCGACCGCCACTTGATCTGGTAGCCGGCCGGGGCTTGGACGGTGCCGGGCGTCGCCGCGACCGGTGTGGGTGGCCGCCAGCCGGTGCGGATGACTTCGTCCCACTCACGCTCGGACACGGTGCCGGTGACCGGGCGCCATCCGTTGAGGGCCTGCAGCCGCGCGGCGACCTCCTTGGTGGCGTTGTCGTAGACGCCCGTCCCGGCAATCCCGACGGCCTCCTGCCAGCGGGTCAGGGCGTCTTTGGACGATTTCGACTCAGTGCCGGACACGTTGGACCAGGACTCTTCCGGGCCGTACACCGGGCCCCAGTAGCAACCGGCAGGCAGCGGGAACCGGTCCGGGTCCGCTTCGGACGGCGGCAGGATCGACTTGGCGCGCGGGCCACGGACCGGCTCTTCGGCGAGCCGCCCTCTCGCGTGCAACGCGTCCTTCACCAGGTAGACCCGGTACGGCCAATCGTGCTGGCCGTCCCACTGGCTGACAAAGAAGTGCATGCCGTCGGGTTCGTTGAGGCGGCTCAGCGGTGAGATATAGCCGCCGTACGGGTTTGGGATCTGTTCACCCCTGACGTAGTCGACGACGTTGGCGCCGAACCGCCAGTCGTCTTCGGGGTTTTGCACCGTCCTGACCTGTTGCTTGTAGCCTGCGCGATCGAAGAAGGACAGCACGCAGTTGCCCTGCAGGTGGCGGAAACTCAGCTCCCCGAACTCGCCCTCGAGTATCGGGGTGTCCTCGTTGCGGATGCCCCAGCCCCAGCGATAGCCGTCCCAGCCCCATGGCTCCCAAAGGCCCAGCGGGAAGTCGCTGGCCCGGTTCCGCCACATCCAGATCGGTTTGTTGCGAGCCAGCCCACCGGTGCCGAAAATGTAGACCCAGTCCCCGATTCGGTCGAACGTCAGCATGACGTTGCCGGGATGGATCGGCTGCGGGCGGTGGGGCAGCGACAGCTCGGGGTATGCCTGCCAGGTGACCAGATCGCGGCTGCGATGGAACTCCGTGCGCAGCTCGTTGCCGAGACCTTTGGTCACCATGGCCGCGACGTGCCACCAGTCCCCGATCTTGATGAAGTCGCAGGGCAGAATGGTGCTGTATTCCGGATTGTCGTGCTGGTAAGGCCACAGCTGTCGACGCCTGCCGGTGCCGATGCAGTTTCCCGCCTCGGGTATCCCCAAGACGTTGTAGTCCCTGTCGTACATCACAATCGAGGGCGACTGCCACTCGCCCTGCCATCGCCCGTCTGGTCCCAGGCGCTCGAAGTTATCACCGAACATCGCGGCGATCGCTTGCCGGTCGGGATCCCACCGCATGATGCCGAGGTCGGCCACCTCCATCGCGACCGAGCTGGTGATCCCCGGGCCCGTAACGTCTTTGGTCGGCGCGAAGGCCCGCAGCGCGCGCTCGCTCCCTACCTGGGCGACCCGACCCGTGAACAGTTCGGTCCAGGTCGTCGGGCCCACCTCGCCGTCGACAAGCAGCCCGCGATTCTTCTGGAAGTCGCGAACCGCCTGACCCGTCAACGCCGAGAACTCACCGTCGACCAGCAGGCCGGCGTCGGCCACGGTGTTCAACCGATCCTGGATCGCGATGACGCGGCTGCCGGCCGCGCCCGCCACGACCGGTGTGCCGGGAAAGGCCGGTACGCCAAATGTCGGAGCGCCCTTTGCGGCCGCGGCTTCTCCGGAGTACTCGGCGAGCTTCTCCCTGAAGTAATCCCACGGGAAACCAGGACCGACGTCAGTATGGTTTCCGGTACCAGTCGCGATCCGCACCCCGTTGTGATCAGTGATTCCGGTTTGCTGCACCGCTTCTTCGGGGCTGATGACGCGAGTCTGCAACCCGTAGCGGCGCGTGTCGCGCACCGCGACGTAGGCAGCTACGTCGATGCCGCGTTGCATGCGGTCGAACCACTCCTGCCGCGACCAGCCCGCCCATGAACCCGCGAAAGCCAAATTGATGGACTTGGAATTTCCCGGCTGGAAGACGGAGTTGGCGTATTCGTCCGTATCGACGATGTTGTACAGACAACCTTCATTGTCGACCGTGTAGTGATAAGAGACTTCGCTGTCATTGTGCGCGAGATATCGGGCGAGATTACGCGCCGACCTGCTGTCCCCGTCTTCGGTATGCAAAACGAACCATCGCACCCCCACGCCGTCGCGCGAACCGTGATACGGGCTCTGTATTTCTTTGCTCTCCTCGAACCGAGGGGCCGTTGCGCGATGGAGACTCCATTGGCCGAAATCATCTGCCAGTACCTCACTCACATCGACGCGCATCCCACCCACGACGGGGCCCGGATTCGACGCGGTGTCTATCACGTCCTGGTACAACACCGCAGTCGGTTCTCGACCGCCGCACGACCACGCCCTGGTCTGCCATACCCAATGCCGCCCGGGAGTCGTCGAGTGGCCCACCACCCCGTCCTGGATCGCCCATGCGCAGACGCGCGCATGGCCGTAGATGCCGGTCCGCTCGACGCCCAGAACGGAATTGATCCCCCGGAACCATTTGACAGCAACGGCATTCCAGGTGGAGAGGTCAATGTCTTCATCGATGGTGAACATGATCGGCGCGGTGTCCGGACCTCCTGCGGCGGCGTGCAAGCGCATGGCCGTTGCGGCGTCGGCAACACCACCGTCGAAGCCTCGCGTGAAGTCCGAGGGCGTCGGATCGCCGGGCTTGCCGTATTGGAAATTGCTGACGATCTCCAAGCCCTGCGTGCGAAGCGCATCCGCATACTCGCGGGACAATGGCTTGGCGCCAAAGTGAGCGCCCGGTCGCGATTCCGACACGTAGGCTACTACGCCGTCATAGCCGGCAGCCTTTATCTGCTCCGGTGGGATATTGTTGGCGGAGAAGTCGATGAGCCGCATCATTGTACCCCCTCAGGAACACTGCAGGCATTTTCAGCGTGTCATACCTGACGCTGCGCTACTAGGGACCAAAGACCCCGCGGCGACAATTGGAGGCTGTCCAGACTTTCGGCGAAATTCGAGGTGCCTGTTCTGGCTGGAATCGAGGTCTGTCGCCGGACGCGCATCGCGGTTACGCTTTTTGCCATGCGACGCTGCGTGATTGAGGTGAGCAATGGTCGAGGACCAGGACGCGTCGTTCCGTGAGCATTTGGCACGGGCATACCCCGCCGGGGGGCAACCCGGCGAAGTCAAGCTCCGAGGCGTCGGCATTGGCCCGGAACAAGACAGCCAGCTCGCGATCATCCAAATCACTCAGTACGCGATCTATGCGATATCTCAGCTGCTCGTCCTTGCGTTGACTGCGGCAGTCACTGTCTCGTTGGTGGTCTCGATCTGGCGGCTGACGGCACATCCGGACCGGAGCCAGCTCATCGTTGCGATGGTGGTGGCGCTGGGCTCCATCGCAACGGGGACTGCCGCGATCTTTGTACAAAAGCAGGCGAACGAGGCCAGGAAACGCTGGTGGGAAGTCCGGCAGCACCGCGGCGCGGCCGGGAGCTCAGGCGATGCGTAATTCGGTCGCGGTCGCACTTCTCAACCAACCGAACTCACCATTCGAACGGAGGTCACGTGGACTCAACGAAACGCCGATCGCTGCACATCGGCCTCAACCAGGTTGACCCTGCGAGCTATGGAGGGTGGTGCGGAGAGCTGAGGGCGTGCGAAGCCGACGCTAAAGCGATGGCCGACGTCGCCCGAGGCAGGGGCTTCGAACCGGCCGTACTACTCACCCGCGAAGCCACAGTCACTGCTGTAGAAGCGGGCATCCGTCGGGCAGCGGCTGAACTTCCCAGCGGTGGCTTCTTCTTCTTGACCTATTCCGGTCATGGTGGACAAGTGCCTGATCTCGACGGCGATGAAGCCACGCAGAGCGGCGACGTCCCGGACACCATGGACGAGACCTGGGTGCTGTATGACACCCAGCTTCTCGATGACGAGATCTACGGTGCGCTAAGCGAGTTCGCCCCCGGAGTCCGAATCTTCGTGCTTTCGGACAGCTGTCATAGCGGCACGATAACCAGAGAAGCCCTAGTCGGTCGCCGGGAAATGGTCGAGTCGCAGCCGACCATGCGAGGCGCCGAGATTAGCGCGCCGAGGGTGAAGTGGGCACCCACCACGGTGACTTTCGCCGAATTCAAAGCGCACCGTGACCAGTACGAAAAGCGCAGTTTGTCGGGCGCCTGCCTGGCGCTGCCGAAATCGCATGTGAAAGTCATCCTCATGTCGGGATGCCAAGACTGGCAGACGTCGATGGATGGCACCACGAACGGAGCCTTCACCGAGTCGTTCCTGAATGCGTGGGGAGCTGGCGCGTTCACCGGCAACTATCAGGACTTGCATATAGCGGTCAAGGCGCGGCTGCCCTTCACACAGCAACCAAACCTGTTCGCCTACGGCGACGGAGTCGAAAACATGTTGCTCACAACACCGTTGGCCGAGTGAGCCTCAAGCCGCCCGGAACGTCGACTTGAACCCGAGCCTCCGATGACCCCCGAATCGATGAGGATGCCGGACGCGAACTCCCCCGCCACGCGTGTCCGCCGCAACCCATTTGTCACGAATCCCAAATCACTGATCCACGAACGAGCGGGGTGAGTACGAGATTGCGCGGTCCACTGTCCTTGCTTCGCCGTGTCCTGGTGATCGCGTTCGCGATACTTATTGGGGCTGGAACCTATCTTCTCGTCGTCTTGACCTTGAATCACCGGGAACACCCACCGCCCGCGGTCGCCGAGCAGCGTGGGGTAATCGAACCGAACATCTTAAAAATCCCGCCGGCACCGGGCGAACCCCCGGACTCAAGGGGCACTTACAATCTGCCCACCTGCTGGGACCTCAAAGCGCCGGCGGAGCTTGTCGTCGGCGAAGGGGCCGAAGTCAAGCTCGTCATCACCCCGTGTCCAATCGGCGACTTGCCAAACGATGTATCCGCCCAGGCGACTTCCGAATCACCCGACATCGACATAGCAGGCCCCTTTCACATCGAGCGGTCCCAGACGAAGCAATCTTGGACGTGGCGGGTAACCGCCAACGCCGTGGGCGGCCATGGCATGAGTATCGGCGTCCAGTCAGTCGACCTTGTCGGCCTGGACGGACGAATCCCCGTCAGCATAATCGCCCACAACGCCAAAGAAGGCGCCAATAAGGCTGGTTCCTTTGACGCGTTCAAGAACGGCGGCGTTGGGGTCAATACATTTGCTGCGGTGATAAGTTCGATTGCAACGTTGATCACATCGGTGGGGTCGATTATCGCGCTGCGTCGGACACGAGCGAACGCCGCGCTCGAACCCAAGCACACAGCAGAACCGGCTCCTTACACCCCGGATCAGGAGAAGATCACCGTACTGTTTGTGGCCGCTGAACCGACCGACGCATCTCATCTTCAGCTCGGGGAGGAGCTGCGCGGTATTCAGCAAATGCTGCAAGCCGCCCGTTACCGAGACCGATACCGACTCGTGGAGCGTTTCGCGGCTCGAGTTGCCGATCTGACCCAGGCGATACTCGAGGAGAACCCGAGGATTGTGCATTTCTCCGGCCACGGCACCTCGGCGGGAGCGGTTTGTTTGGAATCCCTCACCGGCGAGATGCAGGCGGTCGCGCCCGAGGCGCTTGCGGCCCTGTTCCGCACCGCAGGAGGAGTGGAGTGCGTACTGCTCAACGCGTGCTTCTCGGCCGAGCAAGCTGAAGCAATAGCTCGGGCGGTGCCCTACGTGGTGGGCATGAAGAAGGCGATCGGAGATCCCGCGGCGGTCGCATTCGCCGCAGGGTTCTATCAGGCCCTCGGCGCCGGCAAATCGATCGCCGACGCCTTTGCCTTCGGCGTTGTCCAGCTGGAACTTCTGAACATCCCGGAATCATTGACTCCGCAGCTGATTGGTAGCAAATGATCGTCCACGAACCTCGGGAGCAAGAGGAGCAGTCGGGCTCGTTGCAGCCAGGTCTGGGGTCTCGGTAACGGCGGCACCCGACCCCGGAAAGGCCGGCAGATTCGACCTTTTCGTCCGTGCGACTCGCCCCGCGCCGATCACAGGCGGTGTGTGGATCACTAGTGAACATGATCGGCAGGCGGCCGAGCCGTTTTGTGACCACCACCTGCACGTCGAGCGTATCGAGCATGCCGGCAGAGGGTTCGAATCCGGATGCGATGCAGCGGCAACTGCATCGCCCACGGAGCACCGGCTGCCGGTCCACTGCAGACATGACGTAGTGATGCATGGACCCGCAAACCTCAAGCGCGATTCAGGCGCTTGCGGACTTGCGGCGAAGGCCCGTACGACAAAGTCGTCGTCCACTTCTAGCGGCGGGTGAATATGCATAACCGTGCGATCCGGCCCAACGATTCCGATGGCAAGGTTTCCCGCAACGCAGTTACTACTCGGACAGGTCAGTTCGCCCTGGGCCTGACGGGGTGGGACCGCTCGCTCCCTGGTCATGCTTTGTATTCAGGTTGGTTCGGCCAAAACGATTCCCATGACCGGCGGCTCATCGGGCGGGCTCGTCCCATCGGGCTCGGCACCCTTTGGTGCACATTCAGTGTACTCCCGCAGCAGGTCGATGTTGGCGACTTCATGGCGTACGGCTTGTTGAACCGCCACGCTGATCCGCTCGAGCACCTCCTTGGGTAAGTCGCCGTCAACAACGACGCGAAGACCCCTACGCTGGCTCATCAAATCCCCTTAGTCGGTATTATATGCAAGCGACTGCGTTGCAATAGCTTCCGTACCTTTCGCCGTCTCGCCCCAGTGGTTTGATATCAGCGATATTCCTGCTGTCGTGCAGCTCGTTGGCACCTGAAACTTCTGCCGAACGGTTCATCGACCATCATCGGACCAGTGCGGCCAGTCGCTCTTGCCGCCACCTTTGATCAGCCCGTACTTCCGCCTCGCGACTTCCAGCAGCTTGGCGTTGATGACGTCCTTTTCGGGATCGCCGGTCCCACCCGGCACTACCTCGCCATCGAGTCTGAGATCGCCGATCCAGGAGATGTTCATGTCGACGGCCCGTCCCTCCACGTGCCGGGGCACCTTGTCCCCCGTTCCGCTTGGGTCGGCAGGCATGGACTTGATGTGGTAGTCCTTCACCATGCGCTCAGCCGCGGCGCGAGAGGCCGGTTCGTCCGAATCGCCGTTCGCGTTGAGGTGGTTCCAGCAGATGTCGACCCTGGGCCACGGGGGCACGTCGGCAGGATTTTCGGTGCCGTGCGCGACGCGCCATGCGTGATACATCAAGTACTGCCGTTCGAGGGGGCGCTTGGTGAATATTTCGCCTGCCGGCACATTTGCACCGCCTTTTTCCAGCGCCGCGATGAAATCGGCCACGTCCTTGCGAAAGGGACGCCCCGTCTTCGGTGATTTCTCGATGAGCTCGTCCAGACTTTGGCTGCTCGGAAAGCGGCTTACCCATGCCGGTCCGGAGGCTTCTTTGATGACAGCTTCGATCCACACCTGTTTCGAGCTAGTTCGGGTTCCGTATGCCGTGGTTACCGTCGCTTGGACGACGTGCTCGCCAGGCGTGGCGAAAGTTGTCGCGAACGAGTCACCGGTGCCGGTCGCCGGGTTGCCGTCCCCGTCCCAGCTCATGGTGCCGACGGGGTTGCCTTCCAGGGTGAAGGTGACGGTGTCGTTCGGGCGGGCGGTCTCCTTGTCGACGGTGATGCTGAACGGAGCCATCGCCAATTGCCATGCCCTGCGCTCGAGTTCGGCGGCGTACGCTTCGGCTTCTTCTATCGTGACCGTCCTGTTTTCAAACGCGATCGTGACGGTGCACCATGACCACCCTAGGTTGTCAATGTTGTTGCGGCAGGTCGCGGCGGCACCGCGGAGTTGCCGCGCATGTTGCAGCAACTCCTCTACCGTCTGCTGTCCCCTCGAAACGCTCTTTGCGCCGACGCTCATCGCCTTGCCGGCCGAGACCGTTCCTCCGTTCCTCTTACTGCAGGACGTATCTGTGTCATCTCCTGCCGCTCCCGTGGGCTTTACCGATATCGGCGTCATGGCCGCGTTCTCTTCCGATGTCATTCCCTTTTCCTTACCGCCATCGCCCTAACCCCATGCGCACTGCTATCCATCAAGGCTGCGGGCAACTATTCACCTTTGAGCCAAACCAAAGTGGAGCTCAGTTCTCGGGGTTACAGTCAGCCGTCGGTCGAGACCGACCCGCCGCTCGTCGTATCGCTCGATGTCTCGGTCTCGTACCCCTGGGCGGTATCGGTAGACGTCCCGGTTTCATAACCTGCGGCCGAACCGCTGGACGTTTCTGTTTCATAGTCGCCAGTCGATCCCGATCCCGTGGGTTTGACTGGTTCGGGGATGTCAGCTTCCCCACCAGCCTGTTCCACCAAGTCGCCGTAAGCACTGCGCTGCGATTCCGATGGCATGTTCGTTGACCTTTCGTAAGTAACGGTTCCAACTACTCGGCGGCCGACAAACCCACCGCGATCTGTCACCTTGTGCCAGTGGACATCTCGCGCACTACGGACGATAGAGAACTAGCACCCTAGGGCCGGGGACCAAAGTCCTTTCATAATCGCCTTGAGCCCTTCAGCTCCGGGGCACGTGCATTAATGAAGACGAAGAGACCAAATCCACAGTCGCGTAGGCTAATTCTGCGTGAGCTACAGCTTCGCGTGACTCTGCTTGTTCAGCGCGAGACACCCGATGCAGCGGCGGCCGTAAATCCATCCCTATGTCGCTATAGTCGATTTCCTATTTCGACTTGTATTCCCCACGGTTCGTTCGACTTCCAGATTTCGCGCAAGCCGATTGCCCCGACTCAGCCGTCCCGAAAAACTCCGAGCGGATGCCGGTGTTGCCTTCAGGGCCCGGTCAATCTGATTGATCGCCGGCGAGTTCATTCAGCTTTGTCACTAGCTCGCCGGCCCTGGGTTGCATCCACATGGGGCCTCCGCCGGACTTGACGCTGTACGGTGAGTTTTCGCCGGGTTTGACGCCGTTGGCGTTTCTCACCGCGTCGTAGTTGATGGGGACGAGGCGAATGTCGTGTGGTTCGAAGAGGTCCCATCCCTGTGGCCCTGGTCCCCAAAAGAAGATCGCGCCGTGCTCTTGCGAATATGCCGCCTTCGTCACCGTCCCTTCATTGGACTTGAGTAAGGGCCAGCCGTCTTCGTATTCCCCCGTTGTGTCGGGAAGGACCTTCCCATACCGGCTTGCTTCTTTGGCAAGCTGCGCGGCTTTCTCGAGCAGATGTTGGGTGCCAAAGCCATCCTCGGTGTCGAAGCCCGGGTACAGATTCATCCCGTACATCGCCTTGCGATTGTCCCATCTCTCCTGTAATTTCTGCTGGCCGTCCGCGGGCCAGGGGAAGCATCTGGGAAATTCATTCTCAGCCCAGGCGAGGGCGTCAGCCCCCTCTTTGCTCTGCTGGATCAGCATGGGCAACGTTGTCTCATTGAAGTCGCCGACAGCGCTGCCCGGCTTGTAGGATGGGTGTTTCCACGGCTCCGGATAAAAAGACAGTAGTCCGCTGAACCTGAGGACTGCGTCGTCATGATCGCCCGTCAGCCGGGACGGCTCCCCGACCCAAATAAAGTAGGGGTCCCCGTTGATGTCGGTGGAAATGATCGGATAGAGGCGATAAGCGTTAAGCCGCACCAACTCCCCGGCCAACGGGAAGGTATCCAGCGTTTTGGTCGTTTCGTTCTCGTCGTGCCGGCGCCGCAAGGGGCAATCCGGATACGGGTTTTCCTGATAGATATATTTGCCGTCGTGTTCGACGACGGCCACCGCCCCGAAGGGTATTTCTTTGAGCCATCCGTAATTCTTGATCCAAAACTCGTAGTGTTTGTACATCGGGAACCGGTTTGGATCATGGGAATCGACGTTAAGTTCGCGCTTCAGTCGCTCTTCCAAACGCTGGACAAAGGAAAGGTCTTTTTTCGTCGTATCGATTTTCAGCCTGTCGGTCAGAAATTCGCCGACGTTCTTCAACGCGTATCGGAACTGGTTGGCCGAAACCGTGATAGCTGGCCCAAGCATATTTTCGTACTGGGCGCAATAGTCGAGGTACTGGGCGAAAACGGCACGGATCGAGAACCACACCAGGGCTTGGCCGAAGACGACCTGGGCGGAGGTGCACAATTTGCCAATGTCGGCAAGCTCCGGGAATCGATACGACCAGGGCTGGTAGACGTACGCTCGCGGGGCATATCCGGGCGGTTCGTCCGGCGCACCCTCGTCGGTCGCGCGGGAGGAAGGGGCCGCACCGACATTCGGTAGCGATCGCGCCTCAGCCCCCGCCTGCTGCGGCACCGAGGTCGACCGCAGCGGTCGGGCTGCCAGGTCGTTGATCATTTCCTCGGTAAGCAGCGCCTGACCTCGCAACATGGCGAATTCGGCCTGCAGCGCCTGCTTGCGATCCGGGTACTTTTCCCGGATGTCAGGATCTAACCGGTCGTACTGGATCATTTCGATCGCAGTGTTGATCGCATCCCTGATCGCGCCTGTCTCCGGAGCTGCCGCCGCCCCTGCCTTGGAACCGACCGACGGCATGCCCGGCCCCGAAGGCAGATCCTTTGGCGCATTATCCGGGATCCCCGACAAGGAAGGCTTCTCGAACACCTCCTCCCACACCTTGGGATCGGTGCACCCGTCGATGCCGAGCTTTGCAAAGAGGTCGGCCTGGTCCTGGGCCCACACCAGGGGCTTGCCGCCGAGCGGACGGCCGGCAACCCGCACCGTGAAATCCGTCGCGGCGGTGGCGTTTTTCAGCTTCTTCAGGAAGTCCGCCGCAATCCCGGCGCTGACCAACGGAAGCGACACCGAGAAGCCACCGCCGATGCCGAAGGTGTCCTCGGTGACGACACTGTTGCCTTTCAGGGTGCCTTCGAAGATTCCCACGGCGGCCTCATCGATCTCGTCAACGTAACCCGTGCCGAAGGTGTCGTAGAAGTCGGTCAGCGCACCGACCAGGGCTGCGACGCTGGCGGGATCAGCCTCGTTGAAAACCTTGGCGGTGTTCACGACGCTGTCCATCTTCTCGGCGAACAGTTTCGTTCTGCAGTCCAACAGCTGTTGGTGCGTGGCCTTTTTCATCGTGGTGATTGTCGAATTAACCCTCCGCCCGAAGACCTTCATCTGCGATGAACGCCGGCATGCGTTGAGGGATTGCTGGATATAGAACTTCGCCGAAGCATCAATAATCCCGGCGTTCAGGGTCAGGGAACCCGATACACTCCACGCCCACGCGTCTTGCGACTCGGTGCTCGAACCGTCGCCGTACACATCGGTCGCCGACTTACCCGGAGCACGGTCAAGCAGGTGCGCGTCTTGCAAAAGCTGAGTATCAAATGCCTCGGCACCGGCGAGGAGCTGATTGGTATCTGCATTGATCGCCGAGCCGATCTGAAGGAACTCGAACTCCTCTGGGTACGGATCGTTCAAGGGATCGAAGGCATAATCCGTTTCGCTGACAGACATTGGTTTCCGCCCGTTCGCTCAGCTGACCCTGCTACAAAGCATGAAAGGTCTTTCGACGGTATCCATCCAAAACCCAGCCCGGCTAGTGCCGAAAGTCCCTGACGTCGGGCGTTTTCGCTAGCGTCGCAGCAGGGTCTATGCCACTAAGGCGGGCTGGCGGTCGCTATCCCTCGTCTGCGTCGGGAACCTCCGCGCGATCCGGTCCGGCGACCGCGCAGACCCACCGTTGAACCGTCGTTCATCGACTCGACGTGCGGCCCGGGTTTTCTGGCTCTTCGGAATTTCATTGGTGTCGGAATAGAATCCCGGGACACGTCTCCGACCGGCATCGCTGGTCCAGCAAAGGGAGCCCGAGCGGATGGATCGCCCGAACAAGGGGATCAGCCGACGCGGTCTGTTCTTCGCGGTCGCGGGCGCCGTCGCGGTCACCTCGGTGACCCATCCGACGCGGGCGGCGGCGATCAACGAGAAGTCGCCCCCCGGACCCGCGAGGCTCGCCGAGCGGGCCGACCTGGCAGAGCGGGCGATCATGGAGCGGCACGTGCGCACGCTCTGGTGGCAGTCCGGGATGCAACTGGGCACGCTGCATTGGCCGTCGTCGCTATTCGATCGATTGTTGTTGGGGCGCTGGTGTTATTGGTGGCAGGCCCACCTGCTGGACTGCACGGTGGATGCCGCGTACCGCGCACGCACGCCCGAACGCATCGACCGGATCAGCGCCATCGCGCGCGGCATTCACACCCGCAATCTCACCAGCTGGACGAACGGGTACTGCGATGACATGTCCTGGCTGGTGCTGGCGCTCGAACGCGCCGACAGGCTGCTCGGCGTCCGGTGCGGCAATGCCGTTCCGAAGCTGCGGACCGCCCTCCTCGACGGCTGGAACCCGGCCGTCGGCGCGGTCCCCTGGAAGATCGGGCACGATTACTACAGCACCTCCGGGATCGGTCCGACTGGCATCGCGATGGCCCGCCTCGGCGAGCTGGCGCACGCCGAACGACTCGCCGATTTCCTGAACACCCGGCTGCGCGACAGCGAAAGCGGCCTCATCTTCGATGGCTTACACGAGCGCAGTGGGCTGGTGAACCACACCCTGCTGACCTACTGTCAGGGCGTGGCGATCGGGCTGGAGACCGAGTTAGCCCAGCGCACAACCAATTCAGAGCATCGCGACCGCGCGGCGGCGCTGGTCACCGCTACCGCGGATAGGCTCACCGACGGGGGCGTGATCGTCGGGCGCGCCGGGAACGACTCGGGCCTGTTCATGGGCATCCTCGCCCGCTATCTCGCCCATACCGCGCTGGCCCTGGGCGACCCCACCGCCGCGCAGCTCGTGCACGCCTCCGCGCGAGCGGCCTGGAGCAACCGCGCCGAGGTAAACGGTCTGCCGCTGTTCGGTGCGCATTGGAACCGCCCGGTCACCGCGCCGGCAGGTCTGGAAACCTTGGCCCGGGCCGCGGACACGTCACGGCCGTCCCGGCCGAACGAGAGCCGCGATCTCTCGATACAGCTCAGCGCATGGATGCTGCTCGAGGCGGATTACCAGCTCACCTCCGCCGGGCACTGAGCCATCCCTCGCGACACATGCGCCGGTTGTTTGGTCGAGCCGCCCGGGGCGCCCGCTAATACACGAAAGTTGCCGGTGCCCGCCCCTGATCTTCAGAGATAGGTGCGGACAGCTTCCAGCGCCAGTGCGACTTGCGCCAACCACAAATTGTCGGACAGAGGCCGTCCGGTGAGCTCGGCAAATCGGCGCAATCGGTAGTTGACGGTGTTGCGGTGACAGTGCAGTTGGTCGGCCGTCGCCGAGACGGACTGACCGAGCTGTAGCCAGGTGTGGACCGTCGTGAGAAGAGGTTCACGACGGTCGTCTGGCAACTCGAGGATTGGTCCGAGGGTGGCCGTCACTACGGATGTGGCGGCGTCCGGCGCACTAGCGAGCAACACGGCTACGACATCACGGTTGTAACGAGTAGTGGGGCGGTTGGACGATGATGCCGACAACGCGACGTGTGCCTGGGCGCGGGCATTCGAGCAGTCGGCGATTTTCGTGAAGGGGCTGCTGAGCCCGATCAAGACCGGCGTCTTGGCACAGATGGTGCCGGCAATGCCGTCCAGCGCTTCGGCGCGATTCCGGCGAAGCGATACGATCCCCAGTTGCGATTGCGGTGTGAGGCGAAACCACGAGTCCTGAACAGCAGGATGCGCGGAGATCAGCGTCTCGATGTCGGGCGGAGAGTGCCCGACTGATAAAGCCGTGGCGCTGGTGGCCGCGATTACCGTCAGCTGGCCTGTCCGTGGGAGACCGAGGGCGGCGACCGCGTCCCAGAACGCTGCTCCGATGCTGGATTCGTTGAACAGCACCGTGTCGAGCAGGGCGGCTCGAACTTGCTCGTTACGCCGCGCGTCGCGGATCTCGATTTCACGAAAAACGGCATGCGCGCGAAGCGAATTCGTGTTCATCCACGCGAAGATGGACGGTGTTGCCCCGATCAGCGCTTCTCTTTCGATCTCGCCCGAGTCTGCTAGATGGGCGAGCTCGTCCCAGATGGTCGCCGCCCCAAGACGGTAGGCGTGCAACAAATTGGCGAGCGTCAGCCCTTGGCTGGCGCGCCAGCGAATTGCGGCATCAAAACTGGCGTGGCCTGGTTCCGTGCCACGGTCGATCCAATCCAGCATCTCGGCAAGGTAATCGGTGATGTTGTCCCGAACGGTCTTACCGCTGTCGTCGTCACTGGGGAAGTAGTTGGGAACTTCCTTGCGGAGACGCGTGAAGACCTTCGTCACGATCATGTCCGACTGTTGACGAACGCAATCAGTGAGGGCAGTCAGCGGTCGTTGCTGCAACATGTACCGGATCGTAGAACGCCATGCGGCGCTGTGCCCGAGCACAGGTTTCACGACCGCGAATTTGGGCTGCCGTTCGTTGTCGAGCCCCCACACAGTGACCAAGATGAATTCTCGTGAACGCCACCTCCGATCAGACCATCGTGCTGGTCCACGGCCTATGGATGACGCCGCTGGCGTGGGAAGACTGGGTTGCGCATTACCGCGCTCAGGGCTTCACCGTGCTCACCCCCGGCTACCCCGGTGTGGCCCCCGGTCCGGCCGGCGTCGCCGCGCTGCGCGAGGATCCCGCACCCCTGGCCGACCTCGGGGTGCGGGAGGTCTTCGATCACCTCGCGGCGCTGATTGACGAGCTCGACGAGCCGCCGATCTTGATGGGCCACTCGTTCGGCGGCACCTTCGTGCAGCTCTTGCTCGACGCCGGTTACGGGCGAGCCGGGGTGAGCATTGACGGTGCCGCGGTCAAAGGCATCAAAGCGCTGCCGTTCTCCGAGGTCCGGGCTACGTTTCCGGTGTTGAAGAACCCTGCCAACCTGCACCGGGCGGTGCCCATCACAGCAGAGCAATTCCACTACGCGTTCACCAACACACTCACCGCGGCTGATTCGGAGATCGCCTACGAACGTTACGCGGTTCCGGTGCCGGCGCGAATCCTGTTCCAGGGTGGCCTGGCCAACGTTACGCACAACGCCGCCACCACCTACAACTTCGCCAACGACGATCGCGCGCCGCTACTCTTCATCGCCGGCGGCCACGACCACATCCTGCCGCCCGCAGTGCAGCACGAGAACTACACCAAGAACGCCAAACACTCGGCCGCAATCACCGCGTACAAGCTGTTCCCCCAGCGAGACCACTTCACCTGCGGCGCACCGGGGTGGGAGGATGTCGCCGACTTCGCCTTGCACTGGGCGCTGAACCCCGTGCCGGGCGAACTCGACTGATCCTTCCCCTAATTTGGCCTGAAAGCGATGATTAACCATGACCACAGTGCGCGACGCCATCCTCGATCTGTTCCGCTCACACAACTTGACCACCTGGTTCGGCAACCCCGGCTCGTCTGAATTGGCTCTGCTGCAAGACTTCCCCGACGACTTCCGCTACTTCCTGGGTCTGCAGGAGATGATCCCGGTCGGGATGGCCGACGCGTACGCGCAAATCACCCGCCGACCCGCTGTGGTCAACCTGCACACCGCGCCCGGCATGGGTAACGCGCAAGGCCAGATCTACAACGCTTACGTCAACAAGACGCCGCTGATCATCACGGCGGGCAACCAACGCCGCAACATGCAAAACCAGTACTGCCTACTGACCAACCACGAACCCACCACCACCCCTAAGCCCTTCGTCAAATGGGCTGCCGAGCCGGCGATCGCCAGCGAATCCCCCGCCGTGCTGGCCCGCGCAATCCACCTGGCCACCACCCCACCAATGGGGCCCGTTTTCGTCTCGCTGCCGATGGACGACATGCCGATCGAACTGAGCGACGACCAGCTCGCCGATATCAACATGGTGCGCGACCGCACCGTCACCCACGCGACCGGCTTCCCGACCGAGTTAGCCGAGCAAATCGCGGCGCGACTAGACGCCGCCACCTCACCAGCAATCATCGTCGGCGGCGACATCGACCGCTACGACGCCTATGACGCGATGATCCAACTGGCTGAGCGCACCGAATCGCCGGTATTTACCGCCCCATTGACCGGCTGGAGCGGATTCCCCGAAAATCACCGGCTTTATCACGGAGCGCTGCCCCCGGGTGCGGGCTGGATCTCGCAGATCCTGACCGGCCATGACCTCATCCTGACGATCGGGACTGCGGTGTTCCGCTACTACCCGTTGGTGCCCGGCCCGTACCTGCCCGAGGGCGCAAGTTTGATCCAAATCACCAACGATCCCGACGAAGCCGCCCGCGCCCCTATGGGGGACGCGATCGTCGCCGACATCCGCACCGCGGCGCGGGCTCTGGCCGCGTCGGTCAAACCGACCCAGCGCCCTGCGCCCACACCGCGTGCCGCAGTCCCAGAGCGGGTATCGGCGCAGGTGCCGCTCGAGCCAAAGGATCTGTGGACCGCCGTCGGCCACGCCGCCCCCGGTGACACGCTGTGGGTCAGCGAAGCGGGCAGCAACGAGATCCCCATGACCGAAAGCATCCGTCCGCACCAGCCGCTGTCGCACCTGTCTGCTGCGGGCGGCGGACTCGGCTGGGGACTTCCTGCGTCAGTGGGCGCGCAAATCGCGGCACCGGATCGGCCGGTCGTGTCGCTGATGGGTGATGGTTCAATCCACTACGCGATCACCGCGCTGTGGAGTGCGGCGCGCTACAACGTCCCGCTCACCGTGGTGGTGGCGTCGAATGCCGAATACGGGGTGGTCAAAGAATTCGGCGTCTGGGAAAAGACCCCGAACGTGCCCGGGCTCGACATACCGGGCCTCGACATCGTCGGAACCGCCGCCAGCTACGGCGTCGATGCGCATGAAGCAGGCAGCTCCGACGAAGTCTACGAGTTGGTCCGAGCCGGCATCGCCGACCGTGACCGACCCACCCTCATCAACGCGCGCACCACACCCGTCGCGGGTGGATTCGGCAGCTAGGAGAACTCTCATGGACGACACGATCGTCTCGGCGTTCGCCGGAGTACTCGGTGGCGGGGACACGGTGGCCACGGACCCCGCCACCCTGGCCGAAAATGCCAGAGACTACTGGGGGTTCGGTCGCCAGCCCGGTTTGGTGCTGCGCCCCCGCACCCGCGACGAAGTCGTCGCAATCGTCAAAGTCGCGGCCCAACACGACGTCTCATTGGTGACCCGCGGCGGTGCGTCGAATTGCAGCGCCGGAGTCATTGCCGATTCCGATCGCGTGGTAATCGACCTGACGAGGATGAATCAAGTCCTTGACATCGACCCGGAGGCGCGCTTCGCACGGGTGCAGCCCGGGGTGATCAATTCCGATCTGCAGGAGCGGTTGGTCCCGCACAAGCTGGTGTTCTCACCGGACCCGGTATCAGCACATCTGGCGACAATCGGCGGAAACATCATCGAGAACGCCGGCGGGCCACACGCTCTCAAATATGGGGTCACTTACAACCACGTCCTGGCCGTAGAGGCGGTGCTCGCCGACGGGTCGGTAGTCCGGTTCAGCGCCGACGACGACGGCCCGGACCTGCTGGGTGTGCTCATCGGGTCGGAAGGCACCCTGGGCATTTTGACCGAGGCGACCGTTGCGCTGCGGCCCATCCCGCCGGTCACCCGCAGCCTGATGGGCAGCTTCGATACCGCCCGGGAGGCGGCCGAAACCATCGCCGCGATCATCCAGACCGGGGCCGTGCCCGCGGCGGTCGAATGGCTCGACCGCGCCGGTATCGCCGGGCTGCAGCAGTTCACCGACACCGGCTATCCCACCGACGCCGACGCCATCGTGCTCATCGACGTCGACGGCACCGCCGACGAGGTCGACCGCGACGCCCAGATCGTGGAAAAAGTACTACGCGAACACGCTGTTGAGGTGCGCCGCGCCGATGACGACGATGCCCGCGCCAAGCTGTGGTACGGGCGCCTGCATGCCCCGGACGCCGTCGTGCGCAGCGGCAAAGGCTTTTTCATCGGCGACGTCACCGTCCCGCGCCAACACATCCCGGAGATGCAGCAGGCGATCCAGGATGCCGCCAAGCGGCACTCCGATGCCCTGCTGTTCATCGCCGTCACCGGACATGCCGGCGACGGCGACCTACACCCGACCACCTTCTACGACAAGGAGAACCCCAAAGCCGCCGCGGCTCTCGAGGCCGCCAACAACGAAATCATCGAAGCCGCACTGAGACTGGGTGGCACCATCACCGGTGAGCACGGTGTCGGTACCGAGAAGATCCAGTTCATGATCAAACGCTTCACCCCAATCGAGATCGCAGCCCAGCGCACCCTCAAGCAGATCTTCGACCCCACACAGCGCTTCAACCCCGGCATCATGCTGCCCGAATTGTCACCAGAGGAACCCGCGCTGCCCGCGTTTGAGGCCGCGGTGCGCGCCGCGCTAGACCGTCGTCCTGGTTCGGCCGCGTCCGCCGACGGTGCCGACACCACGGTCGAGGTCAACACCGGCAACTTGAACCTTGTGGTCGGCGCCGCAGTCACTCTGGGCGAACTCTCGCGGAAACTCGACGAGCAAGGTGTGACGTGCCCTGCCATCCCCATCGAACGTCCTGAACGCACCGTCGGAGAACTGATCGCCAACGCCTCCGGTGCGGAACGGCTCGCGGTACGTCACGGACTGCTCGGCGTCGACGTCGTCCTGCCTGACGGCGCCGCGGCCCGCTTCGGCGGCCAGAACATGAAGGACGTCGCCGGCTACGACACCAAACGCCTATTCATCGGAGGCAACAACGCATTCGGAACGATCACCAGCGCCGTGTTCAAGATCGCCGTCGCCCGGTAACCCAGACTCATGTCCTGGCAGATGCACGCCATCGCGACCTACGGGCGCCTCATACGCCGACCCCGCACTTATGCGACGCCGCAAAGCGCGCGCGCCTACCTCGAGCGGCCCAAGACCAGCAGCGGACCGCCCCCGCAACTCGCCACGTCAGGCCGCTACCAACTGAACCGCGACACCATCGATGGATTCGATTGCTATACAGTGCAAGCCACCAGCAATCAGCCCATTCCCCCCGCCGGACCATCAGTGGTGTACGTCCACGGCGGCGCCTACGTCAACCAAATCAAGCCGGCGCACTGGAGACTCATCTGCGCGATCGCCGACGCGACACGGCGCCCCGTGCATGTGCCACTCTACGGTCTCGCGCCACAACACTGCGCCGAGGAAGCGGTCCAATTCCTGCAGGAGGTGACGGGCCGAGCCGCACAACACGGTCCTGTCTACATCGCCGGTGACTCCTCCGGAGCAGGACTGGCGCTGGCAGCCACCCAAACGATCATCAACGAAGGTGCAAACCCACTCCTCGGACTCAGCCTGATCAGTCCCTGGCTCGACATCGCACTGACCAATCCCGCCATACCCACCATCGCCAAGCGCGACCCCTGGCTCGCGGTTCCCGGTCTGCGCGAGTGCGGCCGGGTATGGGCCCGACACCTACCGACGGACGACAACCGAGTCAGCCCCATCTTCGGTGACCTGCACAACCTTCCACCGATCGACCTCTACGTCGGCGACCGCGACATCTTCCTCGCCGACTGCCGGCGGTTACGCGAGCGCATCGGCACCGACCGCATCACCTACCACGAACAGCCCGGGGCAATCCATGTCTACCCGCTACTGCCAGTCCCCGAGGCTAGGCCCGCACGACACGCACTGCTCGACCACATCAGCGCCGCCCTCAACACGCCGCGGCACGACGACGACCGCCGCCACCTCTACTAGCGACCCGTCGATGAGCCGCACACGCGCCTTCCCGCACACCACCACGTCTGAGAGCCTGCGCTTCACCACGCTGGTGGCGCTACCCAATCTGGCCGAGGGCCTCTTTAGCCGCCGGCCCGGTGTGACCGCCGCGCTAGACCGCGCCGGGATCGCCGGCCGCGTACACCGACTGCTCATCGCACTGCGCGGTCGTTACGGTGACGGACCGATTTGGGTTAACGTGGCAGGCAAGCCGACATTGCTCGTCTTCGGTCCCGATCAGATCCGCTTCGTACTCTCCCACGCGCCAGAGCCTTTCGCCTCCGACCCCGAACCGAAACTGTCCGGGATGAACAAGTTTCAGCCACACGCGCTGACCATCTCCCGGGGCAGCCACTGGTCGGACCGCCGCCGATTCACCAACGCCGTCCTAGCGCACGCCACCGGCAGCGGCGCGATCGCCGAGCGCTGCCTTGCGGTCGCTCGCGAGGAAGCCAGGTCTATGCCTGACAACCTTGACTGGCCAGGATTCCACCGCACAATACAACGGGTCGCTCGGCGAATCATCCTTGGCAACAACGCAACACACGACACACAACTATCGACTCAACTAGTGACGCTGATGAGAAAGGCCAACCCTCCCGGTAAGGGCGACCCCAAACTCTTCGACGCTTTCCTGGCCGCCCTGGACCGCTACGTCCAAGCCGCAGACGCAGACAGCCTGGTTGGCTTCTTCGCCGCGGCGCCCACCAGCGAGATCACTCATCCCACCCATCAAGTCATCCATTGGATGTTCGCGATGGGTGACACCCTGGCCATCAACCTCTGGCGTTGTCTGGCGCTGCTGGCCACCCACCCCGCCGTTGTCGCCAAGGCACAGAACGGGATCGACGAACAGGATAGCTCCGACTACCTCGTCGGCTGCCTGTCCGAGGCGATGCGACTCTGGCCCAGTACTCCCGTGCTAGCGCGAACCCTCACCCAGGCCACCGACTGGGATGGCGAGACAGTTCCTCAAGGAACGCAAGTCATGATCGTCAACACCTTCAACCACCGCGACACCAGTCGCTTCCCCGAGGCCGATCACTTCGATCCCACCGCCTGGACCGAGGGCGCCGCTCACGCCTCGTGGTCTTTCAACTTCTTCAGTCACGGCCCGCAAGGGTGTCCCGGAGCAGACCTTGCGCTGCAACTCGGCGCCGCTATTTTGACGGCGCTGCTCAGCGAACGGGGTCCAGCGGCGACCGATGCCACACTCCACCCACACCAACCGGTGCCTCTGACGCTGGACCCCGCGCGCATCAACATCCGATTAGCACCCCGCCACTGAAGCGCATCTGCTTCGTCGAGAGCAGCATGATGTCGAGGAGCTTGGCGACGGCTGCCCGCGCTCGCTTGTGGGGCGTTTTCACGGGCTCCGTTTCGGCATCCATCCGTCTCTTGTCACGTCCTGGCCCCTTGTGCGCGCAGTTCAGTCCCAACCGGTTCTTGCTCCCCGAACTTCACTCCCGTCAACGGAGGTGTCCACGGCGGCGAGAGCGCTCGGCGAAACGCTGGCGGCGGTAAATGCGACAAACAGTAGCGCAACAAGAATGGCGATTACGGGATTGACGATGTCCCTACGATCGACGCGGCTCGCGGTCGCACGCTCGTCCGTCGAGTGACGTCGCGCAGAGCCCCTTCGCCTCGAGCGCTTTCATCAGCGAGGGGCGCCGGCCGTAATCATGCCGTACCTTGGCGATGTACAACGCGAAATCAGCACTGCGACCGCCTCTTTCATACAACTTGGCCATGGTTGCGAGCGTCGCTGCAATGCCCGGGTAGAGCTTGGTGTTGGGACGTCGCAGGTCATCCTCGAGCTGCGGGCGGTACAGATCGGCAGCGGCGACCGGACGAGCCTCCGCGCCTTGCGTAGCGAGTTCCTGCCATGCCCATCCGGGACCGTAACGGTCGGCAGCCTCCCACGCGGCGTCCACGTCTCCCTCGCTCAAGGCGAGCTGGACCAGGACCGACCCCGAGCCAGAGCCACAAGCGAGTTCTCGCGCGTGGTCGAGCGCCCAGGTGCGTTCGGTATCGGCGCGATCGATCGTGGCGGCAAAGTCCAGCAACGATCGAAAGGCATGGACCGTAGGCCGCCTGACGAAATCGTTGCGCAGGACGGCGATCGCGTCGTCGATGCGGCCGAGGCCCCGGTAAGTCTCGGCTACGGCAAATGGGCTCAGCCAGTAGTCATTACCGCCGCCCTGACCGCTAATTCGGCCTTCGGCAACCGCCCGATCGATCCAGCTCACTACTTCGCCGTCACGTCCCGCTTCCCGCAAGCGGGTGATGATCGCACCGTACTGCGGATCCTCGCGTTCGTTCAGCAGCTCAATAGCTCGATCGACGTCGCCGTCGTGATCGGCGAGCTCCAGCAACATGCTGTCGACTTCAAACCGGCTCCAGTGGTCGCGACCTGCGTGCTGGCGGTCCAACTTCGCGACCGCCGCGCGGTAGATCTCGAGGGCATGGTCGTCGAATGCGTCAACGAAATCGGCGAGCAGCAGCGTCGGCCATCCCGGCGACGTCGCGCGGAACGTCGCCAGCCACTCCGCGAGTTCGGCTGGGTCTGGGGCACCCAGGCGACATGCCTGCACGTACAAATCGGCGGCCCGCTCGCATTCACCGCCGATCACCCCCGACGAGTCGTCAGCTTGCTCGGTGATCGTGCGCAGCAGGGTCAACGCGCACAGCAGGGCCGGCCGCACAACCTCGGCGGACCCCGCGTTCAGGTGGCGCTCAAGCTCATCGAGTACCTGACTGGCCGCTTCCCCGACCGCGTAGGACTCGCGATAGTCGACGAATCCGCGCAACTCTAGGGCGTTGCGCACATAGACTTCGAACTCGGCCTTGGCGGTCGTGTCATCACCGGATACGACTGTGGCACGAACCTCGAGCATGCGGCGCACTTCGCCGTCGCGGTGGGCGAGGCTCAAGACTAATTCGCGAAGCTCGTCGACATCCATCGCCTGCACGGTCGCTTTCAGCGCCGATTCCACCGGCGTGGCGTCGTCGACGGCCCCGCCGTCAATCACGGCGAGTCCGACCGCGACCAGGTGCTTGCAGAAGTTACCATCGCCGGCGTGCGGGCACGTGCAATAACCGTCAGGTTGCGG
Organism: Mycobacterium sp. 050134; assembly: GCF_036409085.1. Classification (NCBI taxonomy): domain Bacteria; kingdom Bacillati; phylum Actinomycetota; class Actinomycetes; order Mycobacteriales; family Mycobacteriaceae; genus Mycobacterium; species Mycobacterium sp. 050134. Next base: position 1,721 of record NZ_JAZGLV010000012.1, on the reverse strand, counting down.
ACCAGACCAGTCAAGCTCCACGGCGTAGACCCGCTTGGCCTGGACCGACGCGTAGGCCTTCTCGGCGGTGATCCGGAGCCCTCGGACGTAGCGGACGTAGTCCTCGCCTCGCGCGTAGCTCCGGTCACCGGCCACCTCAAGCAACACGCTCTCCGACAACGACATACCAACATGGTGCCCGATGGACTCGGCGACTGCTCGAAGGTGGGCGGTACGAGCGAGGATCCGTACCTGCGTCTGATGCCGGAGTCGGTGTCGCGCCCCGATCTGCGTCACGCGCGACGGCGTGATGTGGTCGTCTACCGGGTCCGGGTGCACCTCGATGACAGCGATCCCCCATCTGGCGACGGCTGGACCTGCGCTCGGACCTGACTCTGGACCTGCTGCACCAGGTCCTGCAGGTGGCGTTCGACTGGACCGATTCGCACCTGCATCGCTTCTCACTGGGCGGTAGCGCCTTCGACCACCAAAGCCAGGTGTTCCTCTGCCCGTACGACGTGGACAACAAGGAGTGGCCAGAAGACGACGGCGGCCTGCCCGCCGCCGAGACTCGACTCGACGAAACTCTCAGTGAGCCCGGCGATGTGCTGCACTACCTCTACGATTACGGGGACAACTGGGAGCTGACGTTACGTCTCGAAGAGGTTATTCCCGCCCAGACAAGCTGTCCCGCAGCGGTTGTCGTCGACGGTGAGCGAGCTGCGCCACCAGAAGACTGCGGGCATCTGGTCGATGCCGACAGCCTTTCCGAGGTGCTCTCCGACCCCCGCGCTGTTCGAGCCGGAACGGGTCGACAAGGGGTTCGGCAGCGCGTACTTCGTGCTGCGTGAGGCAGGCATGGACGCGCGCCTGCTCGACCTGGTTCATCGGCCCACCCGCGCCCCGTATGGCGACGACCTGACGATGGCGGCGCTCACGCTGACCGGTGCGCGACCGCTGGTCACGATTGCCGACAACCTGCGGGCGTATCAGTGGTTCCTGGACCGCGCCAAAGACGGCGGCATTCCGTTGACGGCCGCCGGATACCTCAAGCCGGCTGACGTCGAGGAAGCGTCGAAAGTCGTTCCTGTAATGAATGATTGGATCGGCGAGCACAACCGCGAGGTCCAATGCTACCCACTGCTGCGATTCCGCGAAGGCATGCAGTGGTTGGGGCTGCTGCGCAAGCACAAGGGCACGCTTTTGCTGACCAAAGCCGGCGTAACGGCCGAGCGTGACGCCGACAGACTGTGGGGGCATATAGCCGGTCGGTTGATTCCCAAATCCGACGCGAAATTTGAGGAGCAAGCCACCCTGCTGATGCTGGCCTTTGCGGCGGCTTCTGCCGGTTCCAGACTGCCATTCGACAAAATAACGGCGATGATGGCCGAATTCGGCTGGCGCTACTCCGACGGTCGGACTATCTCCGAGGCGCCCCTGCACCAACTCCCCGTCCACCACGTCCTGAGCAACGTGACCGACCAGCCCGTCACCCGAGCCCGGCGAGATGTCGTGAGTCCAGCGGCAGCAGCATTGGCGCGTAGTGCACTCGGCGGGACCTGAAAGCCTCAGCCGTGCCGGAAGCCATTCGGCCGCGGCTCCCCGAAGCGCGCCGTACGGTCACAGAACCGTGCGAGGCGAGGCCGCCACTAGGGCATGTCTGACAAACGTCGGGTCCAGGCGACGATGGCGTTGAGAACGGCTGCGCCGCGGTAGACGATGGCGAGTTTGTCGTAGCGGGT
>NZ_JAZGLV010000011.1:0-222455 GCF_036409085.1 Mycobacterium sp. 050134 | reverse complement strand
CCCGGCGGTATCGCAGCGCACCAGCACCGCCGGCTTGCCGGGATCACCGCGGTGCTCGGGGTCAGGCCGCCACGCCGCAGGCAGCGACGCCAACGTCTGCGCCAGGACGGTGATGTGGTCGGCTGCGGTGTTGGAGCCGGCGCGACCGGTGCGCAGCAGTCCGACCATGGCTTCACCCCCGGCGATCTCGGGGCGGTCCAAGAACGCCAGAAGCGGGTGGTGACCGTAGGTTTTCTTCCAAGTCGGCGCCCGCCGCGAGTTGTTTGTTGTCGGAATGATCGATCACCAGGGTGGCGTCGATGTCGATGTGCAGCCATTGTCCCGCTGTAGGGGCAGCTCCCGCGGCCCAGGCTGCCGCCCGCGCCACAGCGCGGGCCGCACCCACCCCGGGCAGGTGTGCGGCATCGATGCGTTCATCGACCAGCCGCCACATCGTGGTCGTCGAAGCCTTCGCACCCAAGACATGCTCACGGTCGCCGCACAGTTGACCGACGCCGTCGATGCAGTCCGCCCCGTCAGCAACCGCGGCCGCCAAATCAGCGAACACCTCCCCCGGTGCATACACCCACGGACCTTTGTAGGTGTCCGTCAACACTGCGGTGACCTGCGCCGACCCCGTCCGGTCGGCGAGTTCCCGCACCATGGCCATCCCGGCATGCGACACGACACCATTGGCCATCGGCCGACACTTTCACCCGCGACGCGACCGCGATATTCTTGCACCTGCAAGGTGCCTTCCAGCTGGAACGATTGAACCCTAGAGAAGTCCAATTATTCCTTGCAGGACAGGCGCTTTCGCATATCTACACCCGAAACTCGCAACATTTCGCGAAAAATCCGGGCTAAAACCGGGCGGACTCGGTAACGGGGACTCGCCACTGGGATGGCCTGACCCGATTGGTGGACCAGTTCACGGGGTCCGGTCAGCGACGCTCCAGCGGTAAGAAGCATTGGCTTGCAGACTAAATCGCAGCTATCCCGCGACTGAATTTCGGTCGCCCGGTCGAGAAGAAGCCTGCGCAATCGCGGCGGGCCGAGCAGCCATCGCACTGGGCCACATACGCGTTCTTCCAATCCGAGATCGACTGCACCGCGAAGGGCCGGACGCTGAGGTCAAGCACGCAGAGCGGCAGATTGTAGACGGAGACGTTAACCCCAGCCGCCGACAGCACGTCAACGCCGGCCGCCAACTTTTCTCGGTAGTCCAGTGGATCAATCCAAAGCAGGTCATTGTTGGCGATCGCAAAGCCGGTGTTTTCCAAGCCCATCAGCGCCACATGATCCACGAACGGTAGATTCCGAGCGATCCATGCGCAGGTTTCACGTAGGCGCGGCGCGGTGATGGCGTGGAGCACAACACGAATTTCGACCCGCTGACCACGATCCTTTAGACGCAGCACACCAAGGACTGTCTGGTCGAACGCCCCCTTGGCTTGCACGACGTAATCGTGGATGTAGTCGACGGCGGCATAGATCGGTATGCCCGCCGAGAGCTTAGGGTGACCAGCCGCCGCCCAGGCGCTTGCGACGTCGCGAGAGGCGAAGGCGCGGCCGTTGGTCAGCACGTGTACCGCTGTGTCCGGGAGCAGATCACGTGTCAGCTTGAGTAGATGGATAAACCTGCGCCATTCCGTAAGCGGTTCGCCGCCAGTGAATGTCAGAGAGGGTGTAGTTGGATCGACCAGCGGCAGAGTTTCCTCGATCTCATCCATCAGCCAGCCGTCATCGACTGACTTCGGCGGCTGCGAGCACATCAAGCAGTAGTTGTTGCAGCGCTCCGTCACGAGGAAGAAGTTGTGTCTCGAGGAGCGGCGGTAGAGCACCCGCACCCGACGGGTCGTAGGTTGGATGCGCAGCACGTCGCCGTCGCCAAGTTCGGCGAACTCGGCGGGTAAGCGAACATAGCTCAAGGAAGCGTGGGCCGGACGCTCATCGCGACCGATCGCCAGCTTGTAGCCCCTCGCGTGCGCCAGCTCCCAATCTTGTTGGTGCGCAATCAAAGCGGCATCCCGATCGCCCGCTGGGAAACATTGTGGCGATCGAAGCCGCCAGGACTGCTGATCTGCCCCCAGGCTGGCGAGATCAGCCGCTAGGGCGCGCCCTGAAAGAATAAGCGGTCTCATTGGGCCCATCTCCGGAGGATGGCGGCGTCCTCAGGGGAATGTTCCAGCAGCTCGAACAGGTGCGTGATAACACCCTTTTGCCGCTCGCAGAACTCCGACAACGGCTTAATCCCTAACGGGTCTTTCTGGGTCGCATGATGATAGACGGGATCAGCGCCGCAGTTCGGCTCAAAGACGCAGCTTGAGCATTGCGGCGCTGTCTGGGTTAGCGAATCCGCAACCGCCGACACCAAGGTGTCGGACAACACCAAGTCTCGATAACTGTGCTCGTGCACGCTGCCGAGTTCGAAGGTGCGGTCCCCCATCTCTGCAAGCATTCGGGCCTCGTCCGAGGCAAATACGGCTCCGTCGTAGTTGTAGACGAGAGCTCCCAGGCCAATCCCGGCCGGGCTTCTCAGATCGACATACCCGATAGGCTCGTCACTGAGCATCCGGCGAAGGATCAGGGACGAATAGAACTCAGGGAAGTGCTGACCGGACTTATTGACGTCGAGGATATAGCGGAGGCCGCGCTTCCAAAATCGGAGCCAATCCTGGGCGCGATACTTGTGAAACTGCTTCGTCTTCATCGCGAAGCCGTAGGGAGACAGTGGCCGCAGGAAGATGCCATCGAGACCCTGCCGCAGGTATTCGTCGACGATCTCCTCGACGCGATCCAGGCTTGCCTCGGTGGTCGTCATTAATGCACTGACCCTGTCCGGCCCGAGGCGCTCTTTTATCCGCTCGATACCCGCTACCGCGAGCTCATAGCTGTTGTTGCCCCGGCGCGGCCGGTTCTTGTTGTGGAGGTCGCGCGGTCCGTCTAACGATGTAGACAAAAGAACGCCATGGTCAGCGCAGAAATCGAGTATCTCGTCATTCAGTAACGCCAGGTTGGTCGTGATCACGAACTGAAGCTGTTTCCCCCTCGAGGCCGCCCGCTGCTTGGCGGCCAGGACAATCCATCGGATGAGTTCGAAGTTGAGGAGCGGCTCGCCTCCTTGGAACTCAATTTTGATCATCGAAGCCGGCGCGGAAAGCGCAATATCCAGCGCCTTCGAGGCCGTCGCGTGGTCCATGTCATAACGGGCGCGGTCCTTGCATTGCCTGGACACTTGGCAATACGGGCACGAATGCTCGCACCGCAGCGTGACCACGAACAGGTGGAGAGGCGTGGCTGTACGCAAGAAACTCAGGCGACTCCGCAAACGAAGCGCCAGGAGCTGCTGCTGGGCGCGTTGCTCAACCGAGCCGATGAGAAGCTTCTCAAACGCACGCTCATATAGGCCGTCGCCAGGCGCGAGATCGAGCGCACAGAGACGGTCCAGCTCGGCTTGGGTCATCTCTGTCATGTCGCCGACCATGTTGCCGACAAGCAGGCGATCCGCGCCGAGCCGTTCGAAGCGGATGGGCAGAAGCTGAATCGCGGATGCTACAGGCAAGAAGGAGTCTGGTCGGGCGAAGCCGGCCACAGCTCACCCCTCCTCCGCTAGCGACCCGAATGCCAGAGCGACAATGACGTCACGGAGCCGGTCAGTCTCTCGGCTAACTTTCTCGCGAAGGTTCTCGTCTGTAACGAGATTCAGGAAGTGGGTGCGCAGTTCGTCAGTTTTTAGCTGCGGCTGAGACGGTGAGAGCAGGCAAACGTATCGCCCGTTCGCTTCGTCTATTTGGCAAGCAGCCAGCCCGATCAAGCGATAAGCAGCCTCTTGCAGCGCGCCGAGCGACTGTATCGACGCGTTGAAGTCAACGACGATGTCCGCCATCAATACGAGCTGGAAGCATGCGACGCATGAGAAGAATGCGAATAATGAGATTCATGTTGCGGGACCATCATGCCGTCGCTGTTCTGGTGAACGGTGAAACTCATAAGGTCTTCGCCACGTGGCAGCTTAACCTCGGCCTTCGTCTCAGTTTCGGCGTTGGTCTTCGACGCTTCGGCGATGCGAGCCTCGTCGTCGGAGTTGGTGGCGTTCGCGACTTCCGGCGCGGCGGCCGGGACCGCGAGGGCGCCAAGCGCTGTGGCGAGGTTGACGACTTTCGTAGTCTTGCGCATTTACATCCTCCTCAGGCTTCCCAACCTCCCTGTTGGGTGACGTTCTCGTGAAGACGTTGCCCGATTCGTCGTTGGAAGCATATGCGCCTGCAGGGTTACTTACATAGGGAATGTTGAATATTTCGTCGTGCCCGACCGTCATGCGTCGCAAGCGCCTGTCCATGGCGCCAGGTCTGCTGCACGGATAGGTGACATCTGAGTTGGCTTGCCTCGCTGGGGCCGGCTGGAAGGATGTTCCCGTGCCCAAGCCCTACCCCAGAGAGTTCCGTGACGACGTGGTCCGGGTTGCTCGCACCCGCGACGACGGTGTGACGATCGAGCAGATCGCCGCCGACTCCGGGGTGCACCCGATGGCGCTGTCGAAGTGGATGCGCCAAGCCGACGTCGATGAGGGCGCCAAGCCTGGAACCAGTACCACCGACTCCGCGGAGCTGCGTGAAGCGCGACGCCGGATCAAGTTGCTCGAGCAGGAGAACGAAGTGCTGCGCCGCGCTGCGGCGTATCTGTCGCAGTCCAATCTGCCGGGAAAAGGCTTTACCCGCTCGTGAACGAGCTCGCCGCCGACGGGATCCCCGTCGCGGTGTCGTGCCGGGTACTCACGCTCGCCCGCCAGCCCTACTACCGTTGGCGGGCCAACTCGGTGACCGACGCTGAGGCCCCCGCTGAGCGCAATGCGGAGTTACACCGAGGTTTGCGACCTTTCATCCTCAAGCGTTTCGACCGCTCCTAGTTCGACTGGCTCGGAATTTGAAGTGAACCCGCCAGCCGACGCACAGCACCCGACACCTGAACAATTGCCCTTCATCGTGCCAGCCCGCCGCGGCGGGCGCGTTCGGCAAAGGCATCGAGTGCGGCGATGACCTCTGGCGAGCGCCACACGCGGCTGCGTGGGCCCGAGCTGGTCTCGAGGATGATGCCTGCCTTCGACAAGGGTTCGAGGTATCGGCGCGCGTGCTTTGACTCGATGCCCAACTCCTCGGTCAGCAGTGCCGTATTGATGACCGGGTGGCGCAGTAGAAGATCGGCGATCTGCCATACCGCGGAGTCGCTTCGTGCGGTGATCTTGTCATTCCATTCTGCCCGCACGGCTTGCAGTTCGTTCACCAGCTCGCGGCCGTTGAAGACCGCCGTGACAGCCGCCTCCGACACGCGACGGACGATCGCGGACGGGTCGCCCTCGCGGTAGGCGGTCAGTGCGGCGAAGTAGGAGTTAGTGTCGGTCAGCAGCCCAGCCGATACCGGGACAGTGACGTTTCGCGTCAACCCTTTGCCGCGCAACATCGCCTGGATCAGTGCCCGACCTGTGCGGCCATTGCCGTCGGCGAAGGGGTGGATCGTCTCGAATTGCGCGTGTGCCAACGCGATCTGGGGTAATACGGGGATGTCGTCGCGCTGCGCGAAGCGCAGCAAGTCGTCGATGGCTGCTAAGACGCGGCTGTGGTGCGGTGGTACAAACATGGCACCGCGCGGACCGTGGGTACCCCCGCCGATCCAGACTTGTTCTTCGCGCCATCGGCCGGCGGATTTGGGGTCGACGTCACGCATCAATGCCTCGTGCATCGCCAGGATCGCATCGGGGTCGATCTTGTCTGCGAGGTTTATCGCGGAGACCATCGCCGCGGTGTTGGCAACGATGACCTTGGCGTTGTTGGTTGTCCTAGCCCCCGGCAGCTCGGCCTCGGCAATGGCCTGCGTCGATGCTGTCAGGTTCTCAATATTCGAACTGGCTGCCGACTCAGTTCGTAACAGGATCGATGAGAACGGTGCAATCTCTCGACCCAGCTCGGCGTCAAATCGGGTGACCTCTCGGCTGGCGTCTTCGGCGTCGGCCAGCACATCGGAAGGCAGGTTGACGGTTAGGTCGGCGATGTTGGCGCTAATCGCAGCCCTATAGTTGCCCTGTTGCCGTTGCGCCGCGCGCACATATGGTGCGGCTGGCGAGATGTCCCAGGCCAGCGTCTCGTACTCGACGGCGGTGCCGGTATGTGGGTCCATTTCACCAAGTTACACCCAGATGCATAAATAAGTGGGTGTAACCTTCCGTGTTACGCCCACTATTCGCGGCATCGACGCGGCGGCTGATCCGTCAGGCCCGGAGTTGCTCACGCCGCGTTGCCGCCAGTACACGGTGACCAAGCGTGGCTTACATCCACAACGGGCGCTACCTCAGCGGCTTTGGACCTGGCATCACCCTGCGGCTCTTCCGAAAACATTCCTACCGGTGGGATTAGCCCGAACCAAACCACGTTGTGCCAAGAGTGTGCCAAGACGAGCCGACACACGCCTACACACCGTGGACAGGGTGGAAACTAACGGCCGCTGACCTAGGCATTTGCAGACGCTACCGCAATGTGTGAGACGCGGTAGACGGCCAGGCTGGGTTTTACACACCAGCGGTCGGCGGTTCGATACCGTCCGCGCCCACCATCGTTCTTCCTGGTCGAGCCACGTGGGCTTTCATGACCCCGCCGCGCCAAGAGCCGCCACCGATTACGTGACAGCCGCTCCTGCGCGAACGTCGCCGCGGTCGCCGTTGGCGCGGGCGCGGGTCAGCGGCGGACGTGTTCGAGTAGATGCTCGGACCAGGCGTCGGGTGCCTCCAGCGGGGAAAAGTGGCCGCAGTTCTCGAGGTATTCCAGGGTGAAGTCGGCGTAGAAATCATCGAGGGTGTCGCTCCAGGCCTGTGGGAATAGCGGGTCCCGGTCGGGCCACAAGATGGTGACGGGCTTGGCGAACCTGTCCTCACGTGCTGGTGTCGTCTCGTTGGCGTAGTAGGTGATGGGGTTCCCTTCGGGGTTGCGGAACCATAGGACGCCGGCCAGGAATGCTCCTGGCGCCGAATGGTTTTCGGTGAGCTGGTCCAGCAGGTCGTCGACGACGGTCGATCCGGGGGCCGACCAGTTAACCAGGTTCTCTTTCAGCGCCGCCCGGACAGCGTCGGGCTTACCGTCGATGATCTGTTCGACCAGTTCGGACTTGTAGAAGATGGCGTGCACGAATGCGTTCACCGCTTCTTCTTCCAGGATCCGCCGCCCGACTCCGAGGGTGGGCGGCGCGATGACCAGCGATCGCACCAGGTCGGGTCGGGTCGCTGCGATCGTCTGGGCGGTAAAGCTCCCGACGTCGTATCCGCCCAGCACGGCGTTGCTGATGCCGAGTTCTTCGAGCAGGGCGATGACGCCGCCGACCTGGCGGCTGAGGGCATAGGCGGTTGGGTCCTGCAGGTGCTTGTCGGACTTTCCGTAGCCGCGCAGATCGATTGCGGTCACGTCGGCCTGTGGGGTGAGCTGCGGGACGACCTTGGAGTACTCCCGGTGGTCGCCGGGGTTGCCGTGGATCAGCACCACCGGGACACCTTGCCCGGAGCGCTCGTAGTAGAGCTTGAACCCGTCGTGTTCGGATGAATACGGCATTGGACATTCCTCCATGACAGTGCGCGTATCGCGTGCGCACCGCGACGCGACACCACGGAAAGCGGGTACTGGGAAACCGTTCTCGAATCCCATTGGTGATCGTAAAACCGGCACGGCGTGGGTATGCGCGTGCTGGCGTGAATTGGTTCTCCCGTCACTGATCTGTCACGGCCGTCCTGAGGTGCAGCAGCCCGAGTTACCCGCTCGGCGACACGAATCCAGGCAACCACCGATCGATTCCCGCTATGCGCGAGTCGCCGATCGGGGCGGTGCTCTTACCATCCCAGGAGAAGTCCAAACGGCCTCGGTAACAGCCGTTTTGTCGGGAGGGACAGAGATGCCGACGTTCAAACACAACATGTTCGATCACGACGACGTCCGGATCCACTACGTGACCGTCGGTACCCCACCCAGCTCGGGCGGCGAGGATCGCACGCTCGTGCTGCTCCATGGCTGGCCCCAGACCTGGTGGGAATGGCGCCACGTGATGGAGCCATTGCACGCCGACGGCTGGTTGGTCGTCGCTCCCGACTACCGCGGCGCGGGTGGGTCGTCCAAGCCCAACGGCGGCTACGACAAGCACACGATGGCCGGCGACATCAAGGCGCTGCTCGATCATCTCGGCGTAAAGAATCCGATCACGCTGGTCGCGCACGACCTTGGTCTGATGGTCGGCTACGCCTTCGCCTCCCTGTATCCCGCTGACGTGGAGCGTCTTGTGCTGATGGAGGCTCCGATTCCCGGGACCGATGCGTACCAGAGCGTGGCGACCACCAACTTCAGCGCGAACAAGCTGTGGCATTTCCACCTGCACGGCGCGGCGGACAACGTCGCCGAGACGCTCATTGCGGGAAACGAATTTCCTTACTTCCGTTCGTTTTATCAGCGGTTGAGTGCCAATCCCGACGCGATCTCCATTTCGGATGCGCAGCGTTACGTCGCCGAGTACACGGCTCCTGGGGCCATGCGCGCCGGGTTGGAGCTATACCGCGCGTTCGAGCAGGACGCGATCGACAATCAGCGCGTTTTGAGTGAGAAGGGCAAGCTCACGATGCCGGTGCTCGGCCTCGGGGGAACGGCGAGCTTCTTCATGCCGATCGCCGAGTCCATGTTGTCCGAGGTCGCCGAAAACGTCACCGTCCGGCCAATCGAAGATTCGGGCCATTGGATCGCCGAGGAACAGCCGGAGACGCTGCTGTTGCGCCTGCGGGAATTCATCGCCGGGACGGGCGGCGGTGCGAACGGAGCCGCCGCGCAATCATCCTGAAAGTGTTGTTCTGGCGCAAGAGCGCGAGGCCAGCTTCTTGAGCTGCGCACCAACGCGATTCGGCGGACGCGGTGCGTGGCATGGTGGGAAAGGTCGGGATGAAAACCGTCGGGGCCGGCCATGCGCTCGCCGTAGTCCTCCCGTGCGTTTCGCCAACGTCTCTTCGGCGACGAATTGAGGACAATGGGCGACCAATTTAAGTCTGCGCGAGACAGTAATCGGTGTCAGCAAGACCGTGGCGTATCGTTCGCGCTGGCAAGAAGGGGCTGATCGCGATGGCCGATGTCGACCCGTCGGTGCCGCCGTCCGGCGACTACTGCGTGGAGTGCGAAGCAAACGGCGGTTGGTGGGTGCATCTGCGGCGGTGTGCCGCCTGCGGGCACATCGGCTGTTGCGACGACTCGCTCAGTCGCCACGCCACACAGCATTGGCGCGACAGCGGGCACCCCATCATTCGGTCCTTCGAACCCGGCGAGGACTGGTTTTGGAACTACGAAACCGACTCCTACTACGACGGTCCGCGGCTCGCCCCGCCCGACAACCATCCCGTCGATCAGTCCGTTCCCGGGCCCAGCGGACGCGTGCCCGAGAACTGGGTGGCGGTGTTGCGGGGCCGTTCGCGGTGAACTGACCGGCGCCGCCTGCGGGTGGCGGCTCTCGGCGGGACGATCGCGCCCTGCCTTAAGTCATTCTTATTTCTCTCTTATTTTTCTTAAAGTTGTGGTAGCGTCCGTGCGATCGAGGATCGCGGGGCCAGGCCTTTGGCCCCCGCGATCCGAGGGCTCAGGGAGGCGACATGACAGGTCACGCCGTTGTTCTCGGGGCCGGCATCGCCGGTCTGCTAGCCGCCTCGGTGCTGGCCGAACACTTCCCGGCGGTGACGGTGGTGGAACGAGATCGCCTGCCCGCCAACCCAATCGACCGCCGCGGCGCACCGCAGGGGCGCCACTTGCACAGCCTGCTCAGCCGCGGCTCGCACACCTTCGAGCAGCTCCTGCCGGGATTCCTCGACGAGCTCGCCGCCGCCGGCGCCTTGGTCCTCGACGACCCCGACCTGCACCGCATCTACACCCGCACGGGCCGCTACACCCTCAATCGTGCCCAACCCGTCTCCGATCCCGCCGCGCTGGTGACGTACCAGGCGAGCAGGCCGTTCCTCGAGTTTCATCTGCGTCGACGCGTCGCCGCCGTCGCGAACGTGACCATCCGCGACGGGCATGACGTCGGCGATCTCGTCGCCGCCGAACCCGACCGCATCACCGGTGTCACCGTCTGCGACCGCGCCACCGGCGCTTCCGAAATCCTGCGCGCCGAACTCACCGTCGACGCCACAGGCCGCGGCGCCCGCACGCCTGTGCTCCTCGAACGACTCGGCCATTCCCGCTCGCTGGAGCCGCCGGAAGATCCTCGAGGCGGCCGTGGGGGACATCGTCGTGAGCGAACGCCTGAGCCGCATCGCCAACCTCGTCGACCCCCCGGAACGGCTCCTCGACCCACCGCTGTTGGCCCGTGTGGTCGCGCATCACACTTGCAAGTCGCTGCTGCGGCGGGAAAGATGATGCGGCACAGCGCCTCTGCACGCGATCAGGGCTGAATGTTCTCCAGATCCTCGAGGAGGCTGGGGTGGGTGGGCTTCCAGCCGAGGGCGCTGCGCGTGTGCGCGCTGGTGGCGGGCTGGTCGAGCGCGAAGATCGCGCCGAACGGTCCGAAGAACTCCTCGGGGACCGTCTCGACCGGCAGGCCCAGCCGGCGTCCGATGACCGCCGCGATGTCGCGCACGGCATCCCCCTCGTCACTGACGGCGTGCCATGACGTGCCGGCCGGCGCCGATTCCAGGGCCAGCCGGAACAACGTCGCCGCGTCGCGCGCGTGGACCGCGGGCCAGCGCTGGGTGCCGTCGCCCGGATAGCCCACGACCCCGGACCGGCGGGCGGCCTCGGTCAGCAGGCCAGCGAATCCGCCGTTGCCCTCGTTGTGGACGGTGCGGGGCATGCGCACCGCCATGCTGCGCACGCCGCGCGCGGCCAGGTCCAGCAGCGCCAGCACGGATCGGCCGCGACCGCCGACCGGCCCTTCCGTAGCCGGCGGATCGGCCTCGGTGGAGGGCCGCCCCGGCACCCACGGTGTGCCCGAGACCGCGGCGATCGGCCGGTCGCTGCCGACGAGTTCGCCTCCCATCACCTGTAGGGCGCGACTTTCCTCGGCCACAGCCCGGGCGAGCGATTCAGCACTGCTGTAGTCACGCCCGAAGGCCAGGTGGATCACGCCGTCCGACCGGGCGGCCCCGGCCCGCAGCGCATCGAGATCGGCCAGGTCCCCCGGGAACGCTTTGGCGCCGGCCTGCTCGACGGCTCGCGCGGACGCCTCCGAGCGGGCCAGCGCGAGAACCGTGTGGCCGTGGTCGAGCAGTTCGGTGATGACGGCGGACCCGATGGTGCCGGTACCGCCCGTGACGAAGATTTGCACGGCTGACTCCTGACGCGTGATGCGACACTTATCCCATCACTGTAGCAGTGTGACGGTACCATTGTCCCGTCGCCAACCCGCGGCGAACCTGGCCAGGGGCGTGAACCTGTGCCGGAGCCCGCGCGGCAGGATGGACGCGTGAAGCCTTTCCGCATCGATGTCTCCGACGATGTTCTCGACGACCTGCGGGGCCGCCTGGCGCGCACCCGATGGCCCGACACCGAATGCGTGGACGACTGGAGCCAGGGCATCCCGCTCGCCTACACCAGGGCGCTGGCCGACCACTGGGCGAACGCGTACGACTGGCGGGCGCGCGAGGCCGCGCTCAACCGGTTCGACCAGTTCGTCACCGAAATCGACGGCCTCGCTGTCCATTTCATCCACCAGCGCTCGACGCACGACGGCGCCTTCCCGCTGCTGATCACCCATGGCTGGCCGGGCTCGGTCGTCGAATTCCACAAGGTGATCGAGCCGCTCACCAACCCGCCGTCCGGGCGCCCGGAAGACGCCTTCGACGTCGTATGCCCTTCGCTTCCCGGATACGGGTTCTCCGGCAAGCCCACGCGTTCCGGGTGGGGCGTCGAGAAGATCGCCGAGGCATGGGAGACGCTGATGCTGCGTGTCGGCTACGACCGCTACGGCGCACAGGGGGGCGACTGGGGCGCGGCCGTCACCACCCAGATCGGCCGAAATGGCGGCCACTGCGCGGCGATTCACCTGAACATGCCGATCGCCCGGCCGACCCCGGAGGCCCTCGAGAATCCCACCCCCGAGGAGCAGAAGGCCCTGGCCGCCATGGCCGATCACCGCAAGTGGGGGACCGGCTACTCCACGCAGCAGTCCACCCGGCCGCAGACCCTGGGCTACGGGCTGGTCGACTCGCCCGTCGGGCAGCTGGCCTGGATCGTCGAGAAGTTCTGGGCCTGGATGGATTGCGACGGCCACCCGGAGAACGTGCTGAGCCGCGACGAACTTCTCGACAACGTGATGCTGTATTGGGTCACCGGCAGCGGCGCCTCCTCGGCGCGCCTGTACTGGGAGAGCTTCCGCGCGTTCGGGGGGCAGGGACGCGTCGAATTACCCACGGGCGTCGCGTCTTTCCCCATCGAGATTCTGCGCGCACCGCGGTCGTGGTGCGAGCCGGTCTACAACATCACGCGCTGGACGACGATGCCGCGCGGCGGGCATTTCGCGGCCTTCGAGCAGCCGGAGCTGTTCGTCGACGACGTGCGCGCGTTCTTCGCGACCGTCCGCTGATTCGCCGGCGCCGGGTCAGCGCGGTGGGGCGAAGAACTCCAGCGCGATGCCGTCGGGGTCGCGGAAGCTCAGTCCCGAGCCGTATGGCGCGTCCACGATGCCCCCGTGGTCGATGCCGAGGTCGTCCAGCCGCGTCACCCAGTTCTCCAGTTCGGAGCGGCTGGCGCAGCCGAAGCCGATATGGTCCAGGCCGACATGGAACTCGCTGAAAGTCCCATCGGGGGCCGGGCGATCGTGCTGGTGAATCCCGAATATCGTGCCGCCGTCGAGCATCCAGACCAGATGCCGGAAGCCGCCATCGGTGTGCTCGTCGAGCATCGGGTCGGAGCCGAGGAGGTTGCGGTACCACGGGCCGCTGACGTCGAGGTCACGCACCGTGACCGCGACATGGTTGAGCGCTGGGAATGCCATGGTCCCCAGCTTACCCAGAGGATCAGCCGGTTTCCTTGGGTGCGAGAGCGCCTGTCCCGCAGACAAACCCGATGGCTGGCGATTCATGCCCCCGGAAGTGTCGCGGCCCCGGGATGTTAGTTCCGCTGGAAAGTTGGCAGGAGATAGGGATGAGTAGTGGTTATTCGCCGGGACGGCCGAGCCCTCCGCCGCCAGACCCGCCCCATGCCTTGCACCCCCACGTGGGGTGTCGCTCCGTCCGGCAGCCCGAAGCCGAATCGCACGTCGGACACCCACCGACACGTCACCTGGCCGTGCCTGATGGTCGCCCCCGTGGTCATCGCGATGATCGCGCTGGCCATCGCGGCGGCGGCTTAGTGTCCTGAGTCGTAAATTTGGGTGCAGCCTTCGGGTGCTGTTTCCGAGCGTGGGCCCTATGGAGGAAAAGTGTTGGCGGTTTCATGCGGTCGATGCAACACGTCTTCTGAGTGAGGAGTGTTGCGATGCCCCGTCGTGTGATTCAGCCGTCGACCGTAGGCGCGTTTTGGGATCAAGTCCGTCGTGTTGGTAACCCATTTGATGCGGCGGCGGCTGTCGGCGTGTCACGCAGCGCTGGTTGGAAGTGGTTCACTGACGCTGGTGGAGTGAAACCGCGTGTGAGCAAACCAAGATCGCAGGGCCCGCGGCCGCGGCTGACCGTCGAGGAGCGAGTGGAAATCCAGGTGGGTGTGGGCCGCAATGAGTCGCTGCGTTCCATTGGCCGCCGACTCGATCGGCCAGCCTCCACCATCAAGCGTGAACTGGACAACAACGTGGCCAATCGGTACGACGGGCGCAAATCGGGATACCGCCGCAAAGAGGCGTTCGGGGCTCGTCAAAGCGGCAGCAGTTCGACGGTGCGCTACGACGCGTTGGCCGCTGAACGCTCTGCCGCGCGGCGGGCGCGTCGCCCCAAACTGCGCAAGCTGGCCGTCGGTGACACGCTTCGTGATGAGGTGCAGACTCGGTTGCAGTTACGCCATAGCCCCCAGCAGATCGCCAAGCGGCTGCGCAACGACTTTCCCGACGATCCGGAGATGTGGGTGTCACACGAGGCCATCTACCAGGCCATCTACGTCCAAGGCCGCGGGTCGCTGCGCCGCGAACTACACCAATGCCTGCGCACCAAGCGCGCCGTGCGCCGGCCCCAGCATCAGCCCGGCACCCGCCGCGGCCGTATCCCCGACATGGTCAACATCAGCGAACGCCCACCTGAGGTCGCCGACCGCGCGGTGCCCGGTCACTGGGAAGGCGACCTGATCCTGGGCAGCACCGGATCCGCCTCGGCGATCGGCACCCTCGTCGAGCGCGCCACCCGCTTTGTGGTGCTGCTGCACTTGCCCAATGACCACGGCGCGTTGTCGGTGCAAAACGCCATCGTGGAAAAAATGGCCGAACTACCCCAACACCTCCGCCGCTCGTTGACCTGGGATCAAGGCCGAGAGATGGCCAACCACCTGGCCATCGCTGCGGCCACCGATCTCGACATCTACTTCTGCGACCCACACTCACCGTGGCAACGCGGCAGTAACGAGAACACCAATGGACTTCTGCGCCAATACTTCCCCAAGGGCACCGACTTATCGGTCTACGGTGCTCACTACCTCGACTACGTCGCGGCCGAACTCAACGGGCGACCCCGCCAAACCCTTGACTGGAAAACACCAGCCGAAGCGCTCGATGAACTACTGTCAAACCCGCCCACTGTTGCATCGACCGCATGAAACCGCCGTTGGAAATGTGTACTCTTCCCCCACGTTCGACGTATTCACCAGCGGGATGAACATCCGAGATGCTGGTGCGCCAGCGATGACTCACGACACTAGGGAGTGTCCGACAAGTGCCGGCGTCGCGTCGCCGCCTCCGGACGGATGGCCGGTTGGAGATGGGGCCACCAAAACCAGCGTCCCAGCAGGCTGGCCAGGGCGGGAAAGATGAAAGTCCGGACAACCAGGGTATCGAGGACAAGCCCGATGCCCACCGCCGTACCGATCTGCGCGATGCTGCTGACTCTGCTGGCGAGCAAGGCCAACATGGTGAGCGCGAAGACGATCCCCGCGGTGGTCACCACACCGCCGGTGCTGGCGAAGGCGCGGACCATACCCGTCTGAAGGCCCCCGGGCGCCTCCTCTTTGAGGCGGGCGGTGAACATAAGGTTGTAGTCGGTACCGACCGCAACCAGTGCGACGAACGACAGCGGGGGCACCGCCCAGTGGACCCCCTGCCCGAACACGCCTGTCCACAGCGCGACGGTCACTCCCATCGCCGAAAGATACGAGACGCCAACGGTTACCACCACCGATACGGCCGCGGCAGGGCTGCGTACCAGGAGTAGCACGACCAGAAAGATCAGCAGCAGTGCGACCGCCACCAGCAATGTCATGTCGCGAGCCAGTGCGGATCGCAAGTCGGACGTGTATGCGCCGACGCCGGTGATGCGAACGGCGTTCTTGCTGAGGGTTCCTTCCTTGGCGGCTTCGTGTATCGCGGTGCGGATTTCGGTGGTGTGTTCGGCCGCGGATTGACTCCACGCTTCGCCTTCACCGAAGACGAGCAGCCTGGTCGCATGGCCGTCGGGTGAGAAGAGCAGCCGCGCGACGCGTTCATACCCGGGGTTGTGCAACGCGGCCTCAGGTAGGTAGAAGCCCCGCTCGGGGCTGTCGGCGAAAGCGGCGCCCAAGGCCGTCAAGTAGTCAGCGAGCTCGGTGAATTCGGGTAGCGCCGAACCGGTATCGAGGCTCAGCGATGTGATCCCGTCACGGGCCCGCCGCATCGTGGTGCGCGTCGCCGATATGGCCGTGCTCGCCGTGGCTAGCGCATCGGCGGCCTGACCGGATCCATCGACGAGCTGCGTTGTGCCTTCCTCGAGCTGCCGGGTGCTTGTCACGGCGGCAGCTATGGGTCCGATTACGCGATTTACTAACGCACAGATCGGGTTCTGCGGGCAATCCGGTGTGGCGGTGACAAAGTCGCGCAGCGGCGCGAGCTGTTCGGAGATGGAATCGGTGATGTGATGCAACCCGCTGGCACCCGCGTTGGTGTTGGCCGCGCCCGCGTTGATCCGTCGCAGACCGTCGACCGTGCCCGCAAGGCCGGTGTTCAATTGATTGATGGCCTCGGCGATCTGCGCGAGATACGTTTGGGCGCGGTCGATGCTGTCGAGTGCGGTGTGCAGCGACAGCAATCCTTCTTTGATCTGGCGACCGATGAGGGCCGCCTGGTCGGTGAGGGCGGCTCCGGGAAGAGGAACACCGGTGGGCCGGCTCGCGGACTGAACGGCACGAACTCCCGGCAGCGCAACGATGCGTCGAGTGATGCTCTCGATCGCGATGAGCCCCGCGGGATTACGCATGTCGTGATCCGTCTCGATGAGGACATATTGCGGCAGCAAACCGTCGGCGGGGAAATGACGGTCGGCCGCCTGGTATCCACGATTGGAGTCCGACGATGTGGGTTGTCCCGTGCGCTCATCGAAGCTCAACTTCATGCCGAGTGCCGGCACGGCGCATACCAAGAGGAGTGCCGTCGCGGTGACGAAGATGGGTGCTGGCCAGCGGACGATCGCGGTGCCCACCCGTCGCCACCGCCTGGTCGTCCGAGGCCTTCTCGGCTCACACAATCCACGGCGCGCGGCCAGCGTGAGCAATGCCGGCGTCAGGGACAGCGATGCGAATGCGGTGAGCAGCACGGCGATCGCGCAGGGAACCCCAGCGCTGCGTAGCAGTCCCACCTTGGTGAAGACAAGACAACACAAAGCGACGGCCACCGTCGACGCCGAAGCGATGAGCACCGGTGCGGTGCGCGCGTATGACTCGCGCACAGCGGTTGCCGAAGCAGCGCCGTTTCGGCGCTGCTCGTGATAGCGGCCCACCAGAAATATCGTGTAGTCGGTGCCGGCTCCGAGGACCATCGCCGCCATCAAGGACACCGAAAAAGTCGAGACCTCGACCAGCCCGAGCTCGCCGAGGAGCGCCACCACCGCCCGCGCGCCCGCAAGCGACAACCCAATCGTGGTCAGTACCACGGCGCAGGTTGACACGGAGCGGTAGATGGCGAAGAGCAGCACGGCGATGACGATGACGGTCACGGTTGTGATCGTGGCGAGCCGGTGTTCGATGGTGGCGAATTCGTCCACGACACTGGGCCCGGGGCCGCTGAGGTACACGCGGAGATCAGCCGGTCGCTGCATCTTGTCGAAGGTATGGCGCACGGAGGCAATGGATTTGGCTGACTGCGCGTCTCCGATTTCTCCGGTGAGCCGTACCAACGCGGTGACCGCGCGGTGGTCGGGGGCCTCGGCTATGGGTGCGGAGTAGGGGTCCGACCACAGGTCCATCACCGACTCGACGTCCGCCTTGTCAGCGCGCAGCGCGTCGATCAGATGCCGGTAGTACTGGCGATCGGCGCCGCCGACCGGCGTCGTGCTCTCCAGCACCACGTACGCCACGTTGTTGGCCGTCGAATCCCCGAACTCGCGGCCCATCCGGACCGCCGCGCTGACCGCACCGCTGTTCGCGGCGAAGAACGGTTTCGCGTGCCCGCGGACGACCTGTTCGAGCTGCGGAACCGCAAGATTCGCCGTGCCCGTCGCCAACAACCACAGTGCGATCACCCACATCGAATGGCGCACAAAGGCTCGGCCAAGTGAATCCATCACGGGCGATTGGGCTGTCGGACCATCACGTTGACCAGCGGCCCGTCGTTGCCCAGCCGTGCCTGCTTGACGACTTCAAATCCATGGCACCCGTAGTAGCCGACGTTGGCGTCCTTGCACATCAGGTACAGCGGCACGTCGTCGTGGTCGCATCGCGCGGCAAGGGCGTTGACCAACGCGCGCCCGACGCCTCGCCGCTGAACATCGGGGGCGCAACCCAGGTATATGCCCACTGCGTGTGGTCGGCCAGGATCGAGCGCGGCCACCATCGCGTCCATGGCCATGCCGGCGGACACCCGGCTGCCCATCGCGGCCAGCAGGCTGATTCCTCCCAGCATCGCGTGGATCGGCCGGAACCCGGGGGCGCCGGCGTTCCACAGCAGGGCGCCGACGATTCGGCCGCCGATGCTGGCCACCAGGGCGCAGTCCTGGGGGATGAACCGGTGGCGGATCATCGCGGCAAACATCCTGGGCTCGCTTCGTGCGCGGAGCGCCGGATCGGGAAACAGCCACTCGTTGAAGGGATCGTTCTTGGCGAACGCGGCCGTCAGGACGCCGGTCATCGGCCCGATATCGGCGACTGCCGCGCTGCGCACCACGACGGTGGGGTCGGTTGCCGATGGGCGCTGGTCGTGGGGTTGCTTCATATGCTGTCGACGATCGCGCGCAGGGTCCTGACCGCATAGGTGATCTCTGCGCCGGTGTGATCACTCGTGGCGCAAAGACGTAATCGTTCTTGTCCCACCGGAACCGAGGGCGAGTCGATAATCGCCACGTTGACTCCCTCTTTCCCAATCCTGGCCGCAGCCACCGCGGCCCGGGAGACATCGCCGAAGATGATCGGCACGATCGGCGTCCCCTCCGAGACTCCGGTGTCGAAGCCATGCGACCGGGCCAATGTGCGCAGCATCTGGCCGTTGTGCTGCAAGCGGCTTACCCGCTCGGGCTCGCAATCGATGATGCGGAGAGCCTCCAGCGCTGCGGCGATGGTGGAGGGAGCCGGTCCGGTGGCGAACAGACTGACGCCAGGTGCGACGTACTTCAATGCACGCACCAGATCGACATTGCCCGCAACGAAACCGCCGACACTGCCAAGGGCTTTCGACAGCGTCCCCATCCAGATGTCCACCGCGTCACCGGGAAGGTCGAAATGCTCCCGGATACCCCGGCCGGTGCTGCCGAGAACGCCGAACGAATGCGCTTCGTCGATCATGATGGAGCAGCTGTGCCGGCGGGCGACCGCGATGAGCTCCGGCAACCGGGCGATGTCGCCGTCCATGCTGTAGCAGCCCTCGAGGATCACCATCGCGCGAGAGAAGCTGCCGCGGGACATCTTTAGAACCGCCTCCAGCGAATCCGGATCATTGTGACGGAAAGTCAGGCGTTTGCAGCCGGCCCACCGGGTACCCGAGATCACGCTGCTGTGGACGAGGCTGTCGCAGACCGCGACGTCCTTGGATCCCAGCAGGTAGCCCAGCACCGCCGCGTTGGTGAGATAGCCGCTCGGTGTGATCACCGCCGCGTCAACGTCGTAGCGCTGCGCGAGTTGTGTTTCGAGCTCACCGAACAGCGGAATCTCACCCGAGACGATACGGCTGGCCGACGCCGACGTGCCGTACTCGTCGATCGCCTTTTTGGCCGCGGCATGCACCCGCGGGTCCGCGGCGAGGTTGAGGTAACTGAAGCTGCTGAAATTGATCAGGCTGCGGCCGGCCTGGTGCACGGTCGCCCCGTTGGAGCCCCGGTGCGGTTCGAATAGCGGATTGCTCAGCTGCGCGGCCGCATATAGATCGTCCAGGCCACCGTAGACGTCGCGAGCACGGACGACGTCGGGGTGGTCCACGAACGATGTTTTGAGCAGCGCCCCGGTCCGGGAGCGACTATGGCCGACGGACGTGCGGTGGACCGCGCTCGGCGCCGCGGTCATCGCACCCTCGGAGCGTGCCAGCAGTTCGCGGGCGAGCTCCCGCGGATTGATGGTCATAGGGTTGCGGCCTCCTTGGTCGTGGTTGACCTCGCCGGCTCGGCCTCGGGCGCATGCGCGACACCGGCGAACTGGGTGGCCAGCTGTGCCCCGATGGTCGAGAGCCCCGCGGAGCGCCCGAATTCGAGCACCGACAATTCGACGCCCAGTGTCTTCGCGATCCGAGCGGCGAACTCGACGGCCATCAGCGAGTCGAGACCGAGGTCGGGCAGCGCACTGAGCACATCGATTGCGTCACTGGACACGCCCATCACCATCGCGAGCTGTTCGGCGAGGATGTGTGTCAATACCGCGGGCCGTTCCTCCTCTGGCAGCGCCAGGATTTCGGCTTGCAGCGCCGTCACCCCTGACCTGCTGGCCGTGGCGGAGTCGATGTGCTCCACCAATCGTGGATTGCGTGTCCCCGGACCATTGACCAGGGCCCATTCCGACCAGTCGATCTTCACCACCGCGGCGTGCGGAATTCCCAGCGCCAGGCATTCGCGAAGGTAAAGCGTGGCCACGTCCATGTCCACCTGACTGAAACCCAACAACGCAAGGTAGCGCATGGCTTCCTCGCTCGCTTCGGCCATTCCGCCGCCACCCATGGCGCCCCAGCTGATCGCGATGGCGGGCTTCCCCAGCGCGTGCCGGGTGGCCGCCAGCGCATCCAGCGCCGAGTTCGCCGCCGAGTACGACAGCTGGGGTGCACCGCCGACGAGCGCGCTGACCGACGAGTACAACACGAACGCATCCAGCTCGGCTTCGGTCTGCTCGACGGCTCGGTGAAGATTCCAGCCGCCAATTACCTTGGGGCGGAATACGTCCCGTAAGCTCTCCGGCGTGATCTCGAAGATCGGCCGGCTGTCGGTGAGCCCGGCGGTGTGAAAGATCCCGCGCAGCGGTGCCGCGGACTGGTTCGCCCGGGCAACCGCGGCGAGGACGGCGTCGTAGTCGCCGACGTCGAGGGTTTCGATGACGACCTCGACACCGGCCGCCTCGAACTCGGCGATGTGGTTGCGCGTGAGGTCGGTTGCCGGACCTTTCCGCCCGAGCAGGACGAGGCGGCGGGCGCCCTCGGCGACCAGCCACTTGGCCGTCGCAAGACCGAAAGCGCCGAAACCTCCCGTCACGAGGTAACTGGCGCCCGGTGAAACCCCAAAAGACGGGATCCTTGGACGCACCATCGGTTTGGGCTCTTCGAAGTTGAGGACTACCCGGCCGATGTGGCGCGATCGCGCCACGGTTTCGAACGCCTCGGCGAGCTTGCTCACCGGATAGCTGGTGTAGGGCAGGTACTCGTACTGGCCGGTGGAGAGCTGATCGATCGCCTGGCGTGTCAAGCTGCGCACCAGGGCAGGTTTGTGTCTCAGCATCCGGTCCATGTCGACGGCGAAGTACGACAGGTTGCGGTCGAACGGCGCCAGCTCGAGGGTTCCGCCCCCGTAGATGTCTGCCTTGCCGATATCGACGATGCGCGCGAATTCGGCGGCCACCCGGAAGTTCTGCACGCCGATCTCGCCCGGAGCCGAGGTGTAGATGACGTCGACACCGCGGCCATCGGTCAGCTGCATCACGTCGTCGACGAAGTTCAGCGACCGGGACCCGATCGCGTGGTCAGCCCCGGCAGCCAGCGTCGCCGCACGACGCTCCTCGCTACCGGCGGTGGCGATCACGCGTGCGCCGATCCTCTTCGCCACCTGTATTGCCGCCAGGCCCATTCCTCCTGCGGCGCCGTGAATAAGGACCGTTTCGCCCGCTTGGGTACGGGCGAGGTCGACAAGGCCGTGCTGGGCGCAGAAGAAGGGCAGGGTGGAACAGCAGTTCGCGGCGATCCACGTCGGTGCCACGGTGCTGGTGTTGCCCGCCTCGGGCTCGATGGTGAGGTAGCGGCGCATCATGTCGCGCGCCCCGACGCCCAGCTTGTCTCCAGGTGCTATCGCGGTGACGCCGGGGCCGACGCGAACCACCGTTCCGCCGCCCTCCAATCCGAGCGACTTCCCGAAGTACGTTCCCGCGAGCTCTTTGTCGGTGAGCAGCCCGATGACCTTCAGTGGGTCCTTGTAGTTGACACTGACCGCGTCCATGCGTATCTCGACCTGCCCGGGCCCCGGCGCGATGCGCTTGGTCTCGCGAAGCGCAAGATCGGACAGCATCTTGCTGCCCGGAACCTCGACCATGAACGATGTTTCGGGATCGAGCAGGGGACACGCCTCGTCGCGGGCGGCCAGGTGGTCGGAAAGGTTCGCACGCAACCGGATCACCCACCGCGTCCCGTGGCGCAGTGCGACCTCGTCGGCGATGTCAGACGCGAAGACCCCTGATGTCACCAGTTCGGCGGATATCTGGTCGTCGCCGACGCCTGCCCCGACATCGACCAGTCGCCACCGCAGGCCGGGTTGCTCGTTGGCCAGCGACCGCCGGGCACCGACCAACGGTGCAACCGAGGTGGCGGCGCCTTCGCTATCGCCGGGCAGACAGAACGCGTTCTCGGTCACAACGACCCCGCGCACGGGTGAGGGTGGGTCGGCGGGGCCCTCATCGCCGGCCGCATCGCCCGGTGCGGTTGGCGCAGCCACGGCCAAGTGGGCCGCCCGAGCGACCGTGACGAGGCCATAGGTGTTCTCCTCCGCGCTCCACGCCGGGCAGGAAATCACCAACAGCCGGACACCGTCGTCATCGGCCGAGGACATCGCTGCCAGCAGGGCGTCGCGAATGCGTCCCACGACCTCGTCGGCCGGGTCCACGAATTCGACGAGAGTCGTCTGCCCGCCGGCTGCCGCGATGGTGCGAACCCGCGGAGACGGTTCACGGCCAAAGCACACCACCACTGACGTCGTGAGGGCGGCTTCCCTCGCGGCCTCGACCGTGTCACGGTCTTCGGTCAATTCCCACACCGGCTCGTAGAACAGCCGGTCCAACTGGTCGGTCACCGCCGGTG
This sequence comes from Mycobacterium sp. 050134, assembly GCF_036409085.1. NCBI lineage: Bacteria > Bacillati > Actinomycetota > Actinomycetes > Mycobacteriales > Mycobacteriaceae > Mycobacterium > Mycobacterium sp. 050134. The sequence continues at coordinate 199,907 of NZ_JAZGLV010000011.1, read as the reverse complement.
GCGGCGCAACCGGCTTGAACTCGACCGCTCCCAAATCCATGGCGACCGAACCGGATTGGTTGGCGATGACGATGTCGACCAGCAGGGAGTCGGGGCGCCGGCCGTGCACCAGCACGACAGCGTCTTCGGGGATGGCCCCGTGCCGGCGCACGGTGCCCACCGCTGCGGGAATGACCGCACCACCACCTGCCGTGCGCGCTGCCGCGAGCAGGGCGACGCACTGCAATGCGGCATCGACGGACGCCGGATGGGCGACGTGTCCCAGGCCGTCCAGGTGCGAATTGTCCAGCTCGGCGCGCACGGCCCCGGCGCCGAGCTGCGCGCGGACGATGCGGCGAAACGCCGGCCCGTACACCAGTCCGCGCTGGGTCAGCGCGTGGTACAGGTCGGTCCCGTCGACCGGTATGGCGTCGCTGAGGACACCCACGTCTACCTTGACGTGCTCAACGGGCGCCTCGACGAGTCGTCCGGTGCAGTTGACCGTCCACAGGTCGGCGTCGACATTGCGCGACCGGATCGTGAAGCGGCGGGTGGTCGGCTCGACGGTGACCTGGACAACCGGCACGGCGTGCTTGCCGATCACCAGCGGTGATCGAAACTGCACCGATTCCAGCGCCAGGTCCTGGCGCCCGGTGCGGGCTGTCGCCGCACTGAGTGCGGCGTCGAGGTATGCGGCACCCGGCAGCACGACGACGCCGTCCACGACATGGTCGTTCAGCCAGGGCAGTCGTTCAACGGATAGCTCGAACTGCCATTCGTCAACCGCAGATGCCGTCCGCGCACCCAGCAGTGGGTAGGCGTCGGGACTTCCGAGCCGGTGCCGGCGAATGACTTCCGGCTCGACCCACAGGCGCTGGCGCTGCCAGGGATAGCGGGGTAAGGCCAGGTGCGGTGTTGGGCAGGGATTTTCACCGCCCCGCGCCGCGGTGCCTGGGCAGCTGGAGGTATCCAGCGCGCCGGCGACGTAGAGAGCGGCGAGCGCATTCATCACGCTGCGAACGTCGTCCATATCGCGACTCAGGGTCGGGACTGCCGCGGCGACTTTCCCTGCCCTGAGAAAGATTTCACGCATGTTTCCGGATAGCACGGCATGGGGCCCGACCTCCAGGAAGACCGTGTGGCCGTCGGCGATCATGGTGTTGATGGTGTCGGCGAAGCGCACCGGCTGTCGCACGTTGTCCCGCCAGTATTCGCCACACCAGTCGGCGCCCGTGACACGAGCCGAGGTGACGGTGGAGTAGAGCGGCAGCGTCGGCGGAGCCGGCTGTACGGATGACAGTTCCGCCGTGATGTCGGCCAGTATGGGATCCATGAGATGGCTGTGATATGGGACCCGAACACGCAATTTGCGCACGGAAATTGCTGCCGATTCCAGCTTTTGGTGCAGCGCATCCAGGGCCTCGTGCGCCCCCGCGAGGGTTACCGCCGATGGGCTGTTGATCGCCGCGATCGACACGCTACCGTTGCTCGGCAGCCATTTGGCGATGTCCTCGACGGACAGTCCCACCGCGATCATGCCCCCGGTGTCTTCGGTGGTCGCTTGAAGGCGAGCCCTGTGGTAGCTGACCAGCAGGGCATCGCGAAGGCCGAGCGTCCCCGAGACGTAGGCCGCGGACACCTCGCCGACGCTGTGGCCGACGACGGCGCCGGGCTGAACTCCCGTCGCGGCGAGTTCGGCGACCAGCGCGACCTGCACAAGGAAATTCGCCGGTTGCGCGAACTGGGTTCGGGTGATTTGAGATTCGGACTCGTCGCGCATCAGTTCCTCGAGGATGGACCAGCCCGAGATCGCGCGGAACACCGCATCTATTTCCTGCGCCTTTTGCCTGAACGGGCCGTCGGTCGACAGGAGGCCGCGGCCCATTGCCCACCATTGCGGACCCATTCCGCTGAAGACGAAAGCTGGGCGCTGTCCGTCGACACTTGTGACCCGGGGCTCCGCCCGGCCATGCCCGGCCGCGAAGTCGCGCAGTTGGTTGCGCAGATCATCTCGATCGGTGAAGGCAACCGCCTTGCGGGTCAGGTGATGTGCGCGTCGCGTCCACGCGGCCTCGGTGAGGAGATCGAGGTCGGTGTCGGTGCCGATGACGTCTGCCAGTGTCGCGGCGACCGCACGGGCGGCTGGTTCGGTACGACCGGATACCGGGAACAATGGCAGCGGCTTGGCGCTCCGCTCGCGCGCAGCATCGGATTTGGGCGCCTCCTCGATGATGGCGTGTGCGTTGGTGCCGCCATAGCCGAACGAGTTGACCGCGACGATTGCCTTGTCGTAACACGTGGGGAAGGGCTCGCATTCGGTTGGAACGCGCAGCCGCAGATCGGCGAACGGAATGTTCGGGTTGAGCGTCTCGAGCCATGCTTGCGGAGTGATGGTGCGGTGAAAGACCGTAAGCGCTGCCTTGATGACACCCGCGATCCCGGCCGCCGCCTCGGTGTGACCGATGGCCGCTTTAACGGATCCCACGATGAGGTCCGTGCCGCGGCCGCCGACAGCCCCGTATGCGTTGCCCAGCGCCTCCATTTCCAGTGGATCGCCGACCGCGGTTCCGGTGCCGTGCGCTTCGACGTAGCCGATTGCAGCGGGTGCGATTCCCGCCTCGGCGGCGACGCGGATGGCCAGATTCGCCTGCGATTCCGGATTGGGCACGGTAATGGCGATGGTTCGACCGTCCTGGTTGGCTCCGGTTCCACGCACCACCGCGTAGACGCGGTCGCGGTTTCGTGTCGCATCGGCCAGGGGCCGAAGCAGCACCATGCCGGCGCCTTCACCGCGGCCGTATCCGTCGGCGGACGCGTCGAAGCTTTTTGACCGGCCGTCCTTCGCCAGAAAGCGCCCCTTGCACATCGAGACGAAGGTTTCCGGCTGCAGCATCGCATTGACCCCGCCGACAAGCGCCATTTCACACTCGCCCCGGGCGATCGCCTGCGTGGCTTCGTGCAGCGCGACCAGCGAGGACGAGCACGCGGTGTCGATTGTCATGCTCGGCCCGAGCAGGTCGAGCGCGAACGATATGCGGTTGGACAGCAGGGTGAACGCGGAGCTGGTGGGGGTGTGAGTTCCGATGTAGGGACGGGCGGCCTGGGTGGCGCGCGACATCGCGCTGTCGTTGGTGAATCCGCCGACGTAGACACCGACTGGGCGACCCGCGACACGGCCCGCCAGGCCGGCGTCGTCGAGGGCTTCCCAGGCGACCTCGAGGAGCAGTCGCTGTTGTGGATCCATGACCGAGGCCTCGCGGGCACTGATGCCGAAGAATTCCGGGTCGAAGTCCCACAACGATTCCCGCAGGAAGCCACCGTGTTTCGTGTACATCCGGCCCGGGGCGTCCGGGTCGGGGTCGTAGTAGTCCTCGGTGCGCCATCGGTCGGCGGGAACCGGCACGATGCCGTCGCCCTTATCGACGAGGAACCGCCAAAACTGCTCCGGGTTGGCCGCCCCGCCCGGGAACCGGCATCCGATACCGACGATCGCGATTTCTACCACGTGGTCAACGCCTCACTGTGTTGAACTCGAGGCCTCGCCACCGAGTCCTCGCGTGTACTTTTCTGGTCGTAGAGGCCAAAAGGTCTGTGGCCGAACAGGCCTCGGGATCGAGGAAGTGCCTGTCTGCGCGAGCCCGCTTCGTGGGTTCTCGGCTCGGACCGACCTCGGCGGCGTTTGGCTGCGCGGGTTAATCATGGCGTCATCGTGTGCGCGGTGACGACCCCGGTGCGCGGGTGGTCGCGTTGACTAGGCGTGGGTAGTCGATCCCATCGACGTCTATCCGCCGGTCACGCGGTCGCCGTCGTTGATACCGGAGCGTAATGCAAGCCCCACGAAATCTCCTTTGCTAGATATGAATGCAGACGCTGCATCAGATCGGCTGCCCGCGGACATTACCCGGAAGTAAGTGCGAGGCACAAGGCATTCCTGGAGCGGGTATTTATGCACGTTGAACCCGCATATCGGCGCATACACGGGGTGTGAAAGTCGTGGTGATGACCTATCGGCGTTAAGCCAGCAAAACTGGTAGCTGATACTGAATTCATTTCTCAGCTAATTTGCTGGCGGGCCGGCCGCAAGTCCATCTCCGGTGTCGCGGCGTTCGCAGGGCCCGGAGTCGGAGCACGGCCGAGCGCATTCGCCGGCCCGCGGACGTGGCCGCCGGCCGGCATGCGATGTGTGGCGCGCATCCAGTGGGATAGGACCGAGCTAACGCACGGGCCCGGTCTGTGCGGTTGCCGGCCGGCGCTGTCCCGTCGCTCGGCGCAAGGCGGGTGAACCTGCGCATGATTTCGCCGGGAGGCCTCGGGGCAATGGTGCGCAAAATGATTCGAGCTATCGGTGCCCGATGAAGCCGTCAGGCCGCGCCGCTCCGGCGTCCAGTTTCTCGCATATGAAACCCCTGTGCTCGTCAACGTCCGGTCGTTTGCGGGACGGTGCGCCACGACGCTCGGCCTGGGTGCCGGACAGCAAAAGCGAGGGCGCATCCGTGCCACGCCACGCAGGGACGAAGCGCTCGTGCAGCTACCGTCAGGGGCCAGCGTGGCCCCGATCTGGCCGGTGCCATCACCGGGGCTGACCGCCGCGAGGGCGTTGATCACCCAACGCTGAGACCCGTAGGGTCGTTCTCGACTTGCTCGGGTGAAGGACACGAGTTTCCGGACACGAACGTCGACGCCACCCCGGACCGGGCGGAGCCGGCGGCTCTCGCGTCCGAAGACGCTACCGGCACTTGGAGATTCGCCGTTACGGCGGGTCGGGAGGTCGCCGCCGCGGCGGGGCTTTCCATCCTGATCGGTGACAACTCCGGCGCCGGAAACTGCCTGCCGATGATTCCGGGCACCACGGGACCGGACCACAATGGGGGTAAGCCGCCCGATCACTTTGCAACGAGGACTTTTCGGAACCGATCGGCAACCCGAATACGAGCTCACAACATGTGTTGTCAATATGCTCGGGCGCTTGATTTGCGCCTGCGCGCGACGCTCGGTGTGCTCGTGCGCAGCCAGGGTCTGGTTCATGACGTCGACGACGTGGCCGGACATCAGGCCCGGCCGTCGTAACGGCCCCGGAGTCCCCGTATGAGACGCTGCCGGGGTGTTCGTGACGCAGCCCCGCGCCCTCGGTGTGCTGGCCGCGTACGCCGCCGACGTCACCCTCGCCGACCCGCGGCGGGGACACCCGGTGGCCGCGTTCGGTCGGGTGGCCGCCGCCACGGAGCGGCTGATTTACCGCGACGACAGGGTCGCCGGGGCCGCGCACGTCGGGCTGCTGGTCGGCGCCGTCACCGTGCTGGGCGCGCTCGCGCAGCGGTCCGCCGGCGCCCGCAGCCTGGCGGCGGCCACCGCCCTGGCCACCTGGGCGTCACTGGGCGGCACCTCGCTGGCACGCACCGGCCAGGCGATGGCCGGGCTGCTGGAACGCGGCGACATCGAGAGCGCGCGGCGGCTGCTGCCATCGTTGTGCGGACGCGACCCGTCTGCGCTGGACCGCGACGGGCTCGCCCGTGCGGCGCTGGAGTCCGTCGCGGAGAACACGTCCGACGCCGAGGTGGCGCCGCTGCTGTGGGCCGCCGCGGGTGGCGTCCCGGGGGTGCTGGCCTACCGCGCCATCAACACGCTGGACTCGATGATCGGCTACCGCACGCCGCGTTACGCGCGATTCGGTTGGGCCGCAGCGCGCTTGGACGACGCGGCGAACTATGTGGGCGCGCGGCTGACCGCGGCGCTGGTGGCGTTGCTCGCGCCCTTCGTCAGCGGGTCATCGGCGGGCGCGTTGCGGGCCTGGCGGCGTGACGCGGCCCATCACCCCAGCCCCAACGCCGGCGTCGTCGAGGCGGCCTTCGCCGGGGCGCTGGGCGTGCGGCTCGGCGGCCCGACCCAGTATCGGCACCACCTGGAGATCCGGCCCGCACTCGGCGACGGACGGGCACCGGAGGTGGCCGACTTGCGTCGCGCGGTGGCGCTGTCGCGGCTGGTGCAGGCGGCGGCGGTGGCGATCGCCGCGCTGGCGGCCTACCGCCGGCGGCCGTAGCGGTCGGCGAGCTTGTCCTCGACGGTCACCGGCTGCGCCGGGGCGGCCGCGCTCTGCTTCTCCCGGCGGCGCGCCTTGATCTCGGAGTAGGCGAAGTAGCTCAAGCCGATCGGCGCCAGGATGCCGAACGAGATCCACTGGATGCCATAGGACAAAAACGGCCCGGCGTCGAGGTGCGGCACCCCCAGCACGCCGAGGCCGCCCGGCTGGTCGTCCACCAGCTGCAGGTACGACCCCGCGAGCGGCACCTTAGTCACCGCCGCGACCTGTGCGGTGCTGATCGAATACACCTGTTGGACCCCGTCGGCGAAGAACGGATCCTTGCCCGGAGCGGTGGGCTCGGAGTCGCGCAGCCGCGCGGTGATGGTCACCCGTTCGGTCGGTGGGCGGGGGATTGCAGGGACATGCGACCCCTGCTCCGGACGCACGTAGCCACGGTCCACCAGGACGGTGGGGCCGCCGTCGACGGCGAACGGTGCCAGCACCTCGAACGCCGGATCGGAGTTGACCACCCGCAGCCGGGCCAGCACCTGCACGTCGGCCAGGTAATGCCCGGTCGCGGTCACGCGCCGCCACTGGGCGCCGGGCGCCGACGAATCCTGTTGCGGCAGCAGCGTTTGAACAGCCACCGGGTCGGTGTTGAGCGAATACTCGATCTGCTGGTTCTCGTGCGATGTCCGGTTGTGCTTCCCCAACTGCCAGGGCGCCAGCACCATGAAGCACAGGTAGGTGAAGGCGATCACCACCAGCGCCAGCGCGATCCAGCCGGGCCGTAGCAGGAAAGCGAGCCTGCCCATCAGCCCGATCCGTTCTCCGCGAGCCGCGCGTCCACCCACTCGTGCAGGCCGGGCAGCGCGGCCTCGATGACGGTGAAGGCCTGCTCGAAGTCTCGGTCGTCGCCGTAGTAAGGATCGTCGACGTCGGCGGCGTGCGCGCCCGACCGCGGGTCGAACGAGCGCAGCATCCGGATCCGGTCCTGCTCGACGCCCAAATGCTGCAACATCCGGAGGTGGTTGCGCGCCAGCGCGACGACCAGGTCGGCGGCGAGATGATCGTCGTCGACCTGCGTGGCGCGATGGTCGGCGGCATAGCCGTGGGCCTGCAACACCCGCGCCGCCCGCTCGTCGGCGCAGCTGCCGACGTGCCAGTTGCCGGTGCCCGCGCTGGTGACCCGCACCACGTCGCCGAGGCCCCGGCGGCGCAGCTGGTCGGCGAACATCTTCTCGGCGATCACCGAGCGGCAGATGTTTCCGGTGCAGACGAAGGTGACGTGCAGCGGCTCCCGGTCAGACACCCAGCGCCCTCCGCAGCTCGTCGATCGTCGCGGCGTGCGTCACCCCGGTGATGCCGAAGCCCTCGGCGAAGTCGTCCCGTCCGTAACCCCAGCCCACCACCACGGTGTCGATACCGTGGGCGGCCGCGCCGTGGACGTCGTGGCTGCGGTCGCCGACCATCAGGACGCGTTCGGGCAGCGGCCGCAGCTGGTCGAGCGCGTGGGCTAGGACCTCGACCTTGGCCTTGCGGGAGCCGTCCGGGCTGGCGCCGGCGATCACCTCGAAGTGCTGGTCCAGCCCGAAGTGAGCGAGGATGCGCCGCGCCGTGGGTTCCAGCTTGGAGGTGGCCACCGCCATCCGGACACCGGCGGCCCGCAGGTCGGCCAGCAGGGGCGCGATGCCGTCGAACAGGGTGTTCATCGCCCAGCCGCGGGCGCCGTACTCGGCCCGGAACGCCGCGATGGCCGCGTCGGCGTCCGCGCCAAGCATGTCCCGGAAGGTGTCGTCCATGGGTGGGCCGACGATCTGCGCCACCAGGTCGCCGTCGGGTACCGGGGCGCCGATGTGGTCGAGCGCATGCAGGAAGCTGGCGACGATTCCGTCCGCCGAGTCGGTCAGCGTGCCGTCTAGGTCGAAGATCACCAGTTCGGCCGTCAAGATCGTGCCTGTCACCTCACCATTGTCCTCGATCGCCGCGCCCGGGTGTGACGGTGTTGCCGCCGCGCGGCCGGGACGGCCAACTAGTGTTTCACGGATGGCTTCCCCGATGACCGGCGTGGGCGCGAGCCCGCCGGCGGCGCGGTATCACGGCGATCAGGCCGTCGCGCCCGGGATGCTGGACTTCGCCGTCAATGTCCGGCACGCGCAGCCGCCGGAGTGGCTCACGCGGCGGCTGGCGGCGCGGCTGACCGACCTGGCGTGGTACCCGAGCCTCGACGATGAACGGCGGGCGCGGGACGCGGCCGCCGCGCGCCACGGCCGCGCCCGCGAGGAGGTGCTGCCGCTGGCGGGCGCCGCGGAGGGCTTCGCGTTGCTGGGCAATCTGCGTCCGGCGCGCGCGGCGATCATCGCGCCGTCGTTCACCGAACCGGCCGTGGCGCTGGCCGCGGCCGGGGTGCCCGTGCACCACGTCGTGCTCGAGCCGCCGTTCGGCCTGAGCGGTGCGGAGATTCCCGACGACGCCGACCTGGTCGTGGTGGGCAACCCGACCAATCCCACGTCAGTCCTGCACTCGCGCGAGGACCTGCTGAGGCTGCGCCGCCCCGGGCGCATTCTGGTGGTCGACGAGGCATTCGCCGATTCGGTTCCCGGCGAGCCGGGGTCGCTGGCCGGTGAATCGCTGCCGGACTTGCTGGTGTTGCGCAGCCTGACCAAGACGTGGGCGCTGGCCGGCTTGCGGGTGGGATACGCGCTCGGGGCGCCGGAGTTGTTGGCGCGGTTGGCCGCCCAGCGAGCGCACTGGCCGGTGGGCACCCTGCAACTAACGGCAATCGCGGCCTGTTGCACAGCCGAGGCGGTCGCGGACGCCGCCGCGGACGCGGTGCGGCTCGGTGAGCTGCGCGCCGAGATGGTGGCCGGCCTGGCGTCGGTGGGCGCCGACGTGGTCGACGGGCGCGCGCCGTTCGTGCTGTTCCGCCGGCCGGACGCCGAGCGGATACGAAATTCGTTGCACCGCAGAGGAATTGCCGTCCGGCGTTGTGATACGTTCGTCGGCCTGGACGGGCGGTACCTGCGCGCCGCGGTGCGTCGCGAATGGCCGCTGCTGGTGCGGGCGATCTCGGAGGTGACGCGATGAGCGTGCGATTGGCCGACGTCATCGAGGCGCTGGACGCGGCGTACCCACCGCGGCTCGCGCAGTCGTGGGATTCGGTCGGTCTGGTGTGCGGCGACCCGAGCGACGCGGTGGACTCGGTGATCGTGGCAGTGGACGCGACGCCGGCGGTCGTCGACGAGGTTCCCGACGGCGGGCTGCTGCTGGCGCACCACCCCCTGCTGTTGCGCGGCGTCGACACGGTGGCGGCCAGCACGCCGAAAGGCGCGCTGGTGCACCGGCTGATCAGAACCGGGCGTTCGCTGTTCACCGCGCATACCAACGCCGATTCGGCGGCGCCGGGGGTGTCCGACGCGCTCGCCGGGGCGCTCGGACTGACCGTGGAAGCGGTGCTCGAACCGCGCACGCCCACCGCCGATCTCGACAAGTGGGTCGTCTACGTGCCGCGTGAGAACGCGGAAGCGGTGCGGGCGGCGGTGTTCGAGGCCGGGGCCGGCCACATCGGCGACTATTCGCATTGCAGCTGGAGCGTCGCCGGCGTCGGCCAGTTCCTGCCGCACGAGGGGGCCTCTCCCGCGGTGGGCAGCGTCGGCACCGTCGAAACGGTCGATGAGGACCGGTTCGAGGTCGTCGCACCGGCCCGAATCCGCGGCGCTGTGCTGGCCGCGATGCGCGCCGCCCACCCCTACGAGGAACCCGCGTTCGACATCTTCGCGATGGCGCCGCCGCCGGCGGACACCGGCCTGGGCCGCGTCGGCGTATTGCCGAAGCCGGAGCCCCTGCGGGCCTTCGTGTCCCGCGTCCGGGCCGCGCTGCCGCGGACGGCCTGGGGCGTGCGCGCGGCCGGCGACCCGGAGGCGACCGTGTCGCGGGTGGCGGTGTGCGGGGGCGCCGGCGACTCGCTGCTGGCCACCGCGGCCCGCGCCGATGTCCAGGCGTACGTCACGGCGGACCTGCGGCACCACCCCGCCGACGAGCATCGGCGGGCCTCGGGCGTCGCGTTGATCGACGTGGCGCACTGGGCGAGCGAATTCCCCTGGTGCGCGCAGGCGGCCGGCTTGCTGCGGTCCCGGTTCGGCGCCGCGCTGGACGTCCGCGTCTGTGACGTGCGCACCGATCCCTGGAACCTGGGCAACGAAGCTGAGGAAGATCATCGATGAAAGCCGAAGTGAAGCAACAACGTTCACTGCTTGAGCTGTCGAAGCTCGATGCAGAGCTGTCGCGTCTGGCGCACCGGGCCTCCCACCTGCCGGAGCGGGAGGCCTACGAGCGGGTGCAGGCGGACCTCGCGGCGGCCGGCGACCGGCTGGCCGCGACGCGCATCGCCCTGGAGGATCTGGACACCGAGGTCTTGCGGTTCGAGGCGGACATCGAGGCGGTGCGCCAGCGCGAAGACCGCGATCGGGTGCTGCTGCAGTCGGGCGCGTCCGACGCCAAGCGACAGTCGGACCTGCAGCACGAGCTGGAGACGCTGCAGCGGCGGCAGGCCAGCCTGGAGGACTCGCTGTTGGAGGTCATGGAGCGCCGCGAGGAGTTGCAGGCGCGGCTGACGGCGGAACAGGAGACCGTGGAGGCGCTGGAGTCGGAGGTGGCCGCGGCGCGAAGCGCCGTCGACGAAGCCGTCGCCGAGATCGACCACGCGCGCCAGTCGCAATCGTCGCAGCGGGAGACCCTGACCGCGACGCTGGACCCCGCCCTGTCCGCGATCTACGAACGGCAGCGGGCCGGGGGAGGACCCGGTGCCGCGCCGCTGCTCGGGCGCCGGTGCGGCGCCTGCCGGCTCGAGATCGACCGCGGCGAGCTGGCGCGCATCTCGGCGGCCGCGGACGACGACGTGGTGCGGTGCCCCGAGTGCGGAGCGATCCTGCTGCGGGTCACGGGATCCGGGCAGTGAAGGCCGTCATCGAGGCCGACGGCGGGTCGCGGGGCAACCCCGGTCCGGCCGGGTACGGCGCGGTGGTGCTTAGCGAAGACCGGTCGACCGTGCTGGCCGAGGCCAAGCAGGCCATCGGCCGGGCGACCAACAACGTCGCCGAGTACCACGGCCTGATAGCCGGACTCGAGCACGCCCTGGAGCTCGGGGCCACCGAGGCCGCGGTCTTCCTGGATTCCAAGCTGCTGGTCGAGCAGATGTCGGGGCGGTGGAAGGTCAAGCACCCGGACCTGATCGCGCTGCACGCGCAGGCCCGCGCGATGGCGTCGAGGTTCGAGCGGGTCAACTACACCTGGATCCCTCGGGAGCGCAACAAGCACGCCGACCGACTGGCCAACGAGGCGATGGACGCCGCGGCGCGGGTCGGTGAGACGCCGGAGTCCGTGGCCTCCTCGAAGAGCGCTGCGGCACAAGCGAAGACCGGTCCGGGTTGGACCGGCGCGCGCGGCACCCCGACCAGGTTGCTGCTGCTGCGGCACGGCCAGACCGAGCTGTCGGCCCAGCGCCGCTATTCGGGGCGCGGCAATCCCGCGCTGACCGACGTCGGGCGCCGGCAGGCCGCGGCCGCGGCGCGATACCTGGCCGAGCGCGGCGGGATCGCCGAGGTTCTCTCCTCGCCGCTGCAGCGGGCCTACGACACCGCGGCGACCGCCGCCAAGGCGCTGGGGCTGGACGTCACCGTCGACGACGACCTGATCGAGACCGATTTCGGGGCGTGGGAGGGGTTGACGTTCAACGAGGCCGCGCAGCGCGACCCGGAGTTGCACGGCCGCTGGCTGCGCGACACCGGCGTCACGCCGCCGGGGGGCGAAAGCTTCGACTCCGTGCTCGACCGGGTGCTCAGGGTCCGCGAACGGATCGTCGCCAACCACGAGGGCTCGACGGTGCTGGTGGTTTCCCATGTGACGCCGATCAAGATGCTGTTGCGGATGGCTCTGGAGGCCGGGCCGGGCATCCTCTACCGGCTGCACCTCGATCTGGCGTCGCTGAGCATCGCCGAGTTCTATTCCGACGGTGTCTCATCGGTGCGGCTAGTGAATCAAACGGTCTATCTGTAAACGAATCTGACCGTACGACTTCCGCGGCCAGGGATTTCGGGTTAAGAAACCACCCATGCCGTCTTCTGAGCCCGGCCAAGGTTCGCCGGTGCCCGTTCCGGACGACGTGCGCGCTCGCGTGATGCCGGCCGTGCTCGACGAGCTGGCCCGCTGGGGCGTCGAGCGGTTCAGCGTCGAGGCGATGGCCGAGCGGCACCGACTCGACGCGGCGATGATCTATCGGCATTGGGGTGATCGCCAGCGGCTGATCGTCGACGCGGCGCTCGCCGACCTGGAGAGACTGCGGGTGGCGACGGACACCGGGTCGTTCCGCGAAGATCTGCTGGCGTTGGCGCGCAGCATCGCCGCCCGGGCCAACGACGCGGACGGCCGCATCTTCCTGAGGGCGCTGGTGATGGACCGGCGCGGGCCGCACGATCACGACATCCGGATGAACTTATGGGAGGCGCGTTACGCCGTCGTGCGCACGGTGATCGACCGGGCCAGGGACCGCGGTGAACTGCGCGAGGGCGTGGACACTCTGGCCGCCGTGCAGATAGTGCTGGCGCCGCTCAGCGTGCGCGCCCTCTACCTCGACGATCCCGTCGACGACGACTATTGCCAGAAGATCGCCGACCTGGCGTGGCGCGCGCTGGCCCGGCCGTAGCGCTTCGTTGCTGGTTCGGGTCTTTCGCGCTTGTGGTGTGGCGTGGCCGGGGGTTGAGTGTGCATTGGGGGTGGGGGATTCGCTGATTTTGCGCTCTGGGTGCACAGTCGGCGGTTCGGGCGGCCAGGCGTGCAGGCCGAGGATCCTTGCAAGTGCCCGCCTCAGCGCGACAGGGTGAATCGGACCCGGCTGCTCGGCGCCAGGGGCGATTGAGTGTGCACTGAGGTATTCGAGTGTGCGTTCAGGGTGGGGGATTCGCTGATTTTGCGGCCTGATTGCACACTCGACGCACTGAATGCACACTCGACGCCCGGCGACGGCCAAGGCGCCCGAGCCGACCACCCACGCAAGTGCCCGCCTCAGCACGACCGCCTGCGGTGACCGGAAGACCGGGCTCGACTCGCGCAACACCCTGTACATCGGTTGCGGCTCGGCCAGACCCGTCACGGCCTGGTCGACGAACCCTTCCGCATCTGTCATGAGGGCCAGTCCGGCACCAACATGCCCGCTGGACAATGCCCAATGCTAAGCGGTCGCACAGTGGGCGGTGGAGGTCAACTGTGCAGGTGAAGCCGTTCGCCGTGCGTCCCGAAGATCATGATGGCCTCCACTGGGCGGTCGATCACCCCGAACCAATGCGGCGTCCAGGTGGAGAACTCGACCGCCTCGCCGGGCGCGATGGTCAAGTCGCGCTCGCCAAGCACGAGCCGAAGCCGGCCGGAGAGGACGTAGATCCAGTCCTGCCCCTCGTGCACCGGCAGCTCCGCGGGCGGGGTGCGGCGCCGGGAGCTGACCCGCACCTTGAACGTGTGCAAACCGCCGGCCGGGCCCTGGCGGGTCAGCGGCCAATAGGTGACCCCGCGCCGAGTGTGCGCCGCGCCGCGCACCCGCGGATCGTCGTCCTCGGCGGACTGCAGCAACTCGTCGGTGCTGACCGACAGGGCCCGCGCCAGGCGCGGCAGGTGATCGAGCGCGAGCCGGCGTTTTCCCGACTCGAGGCGGCTGAGGGTCGAGACGTCGATCCCGGCGCGCTCGCCCACCTCCTGAAGCGTCATGCCGCGTTGGATGCGCAGTTCCCGCAGCCGCCGGCGCACGTGAAGGTCGATGTCCGACGCGGTTTTTGCCTGCATGGCAAAACAGCTTGGCAATTCCGGCGCGGCTCGGCAAGCTCGGCGGCATGGATACTTCTTGCAAACCCGACGACGCCCGGCGGTTCTGGGAAGAGCGCTACCGTTCGGCGGAGCGGGTATGGAGCGGACGGGTCAACGCGCGCCTTGCCGAGGTGGCCGCCGACCTGGCGCCGGGCCGGGCCCTCGACCTGGGCTGCGGGGAGGGCGCCGACGCGCTCTGGCTCGCCGAGCGCGGCTGGCGCGTGGTGGCCGTCGACGTCTCGGCCACCGCGCTGCAACGGGCGGCCGACGCCGCCTCGGCGCGAAACCTGGCCGATCACATCGACTTCCAGCGCCACGACCTCGACGAGACCTTCCCCGACGGGACGTTCGACCTGGTATCGGCCCAGTACTTCCATTCGCCGGCCCGGCTGGACCGCGGGGCCGTGCTGCGCCGGGCGGCCGATCGCGTCAACCCGGGTGGCGTGCTGTTGATCGTCGACCACGGGGCGGTTCCGCCGTGGGCACGGCACCACGATCACTCCTTCCTGGGGATCGAGGAGGTGATCGCGGCGCTGGGGCTCGAGGCGGGCGCCTGGACGCGCGTGCGAACCGAGTCCGTCGACCGCGTGATGGTCGTCGACGGCCAAACGGCCACCGTCCCCGACAACGTCATCGCGTTGCGGCGGGCCGAGTAGCGACGAGCCGGGGTCGTTGCTGGCCCCGGCATCGCGCAGGTAGTACCGTGGACCGTCGCGGACGAGTTGGCCGGGCGGCCGCGGACTGCCGCAAGGCGGTTCGAGGAAAGTCCGGACTTCACAGAGCAGGGTGATTGCTAACGGCAATCCGAGGTGACTCGCGGGACAGTGCCACAGAAAACAAACCGCCACCCGCATGGGTGGTAAGGGTGAAACGGTGCGGTAAGAGCGCACCAGCGCGCCGGGTGACCGGCGTGGCTAGGCAAACCCCACCCGAAGCAAGGCCAAGAAGGCCGCACGCAAGTGCGGCTGCGCAGGCGCCCGAGGGCTGCTCGCCCGAGCCTGCGGGTAGGCCGCTCGAGGTACCCGGCGACGGTGTGCCCAGATGGATGGTCGCCGCCCCGTCGCCGTTGTTCAACACGCGGCGGCGGGGAACAGAATCCGGCTTACAGGCCAACTCGTCCGCCCCCTTAGTCCGGCCGCCTCAGGCCTTGCGCACCGCCTTGGCGAGCTTGCGCAGCGCGTCGTCCACCTGCACGCGGCAGCGTTCGGCGAGGTCGGCCTCCTGCTGGTACAGCAGCCCGTAGGTGAACGTGTCCTCGCCGGCGGCGTGCGCGGCCGCGGCCTCGTGGCTCAGGTGCTCCCGGCTGACCACGCTGTCCTGATGGTCGCCGAGCAGCGTCTGGATGGCCTTGGCCTGTTCGGACACCTTGCTTGCGCCGGTCGCGGAAGCGGTGTAGCGAAGACGCTTGGCGCGCTTGCGGATCCGGTGCAGGGATTCGTTGCGCTCGTGCTCGTCCTGGCTTTCGGCCGCGACCTGCGCGGCGGCCTTCGCCGCTTTGCGGACCTTCTTGTAGGCGGCGTCGATCGTGACCGGCGCATGCTCCTCGCCGGTGATCTCGGCCGGGCTCTGCGCGACCAGGGCGTCGAGCGCGTCGAGCAGCCGGAAGTACCGCTGCGACCGCATGGCGATCAGCGACCGGCGCAGCCCGGTCTGGTAGCGGCGCAGGGCGCCGTCGACCAGGCGTTCGCGCACCGGGCCGCGGACCAACTCCGGTGCCAGGCCGCCCAATTCGCGTTCGTACCGCTCCGCGAGCACCTCGGCGTCGCGCGCGATGCCCAGGATGCCGGCCAGCTCGCGCAGTTCGTCCATGATCCAGGTGTCCTCGGGCAACCCGAACGATTCCTGGTAGTCGCGCAGCAGGCTGCGGATCTTGCGGGTGGTCACCCGCATCTGATGGATCGAGTCGGGCGCGTCGGCACGCACGGCGCGGTCCCACACCCGCAGTTCGCCGAGTTGCTCAATCAGCGCGCGCCGCAACGGTTCCTCGGCTTGCGGCGCGCCGGCCGGCCGTGGCGTCGCGCCGAGCACCCGGGCCAGCTTCGAGGCGTGGCCGGCCGGCGCGGCGCCCGCGTCGAGCAGCCGATTGCTCAACCGGTCCAGCAGCGCGGTGTCGGCGGCCCGGTCACCCTCGGCCAGCTCGAGTTCCCACTCGCGCCATTCCTGTTCGGCCGGAGCGGATTCGCCGTTGCCGGCGGAGTTCGCCGCCCACGCGGTGACGTGATCGTTGCTGAACTCCGCCAGCGGGGTGCCGTCGGCGCCGTACAACAACTGGCTTTCGCGCCGGGTGGTGATGCGGGCGACCGGTTGCAGGGGGCGGTCGCGGACGATCGCGAGCACCACGTCGCGCAGCTCCTCCGGCACGCCGTCGTGCTCGTCGCTCAGCGGCGCGTGGATCTCGGTGCGGGAGTCGGCGGCGCCGCCCGGCAGCTTGAGGTGCCAGCCCGCGTCATGGCCGCCGGTACGTCGCCGCAGGGTGACCTTGTTGCGGGCCAGGTCCTGTGCCGGCGTGTCGAAGTACGTCGCGTCCAGCGACTGCGTCGGCGACTTCTCCACGCGGGCCACCGCGGCGATGCCTTCGAACGACGGGGACACGGTGGACTCGACGACGTCGAACTTGCGCTCCACCTCGAGATGCCGCGAGGTCTTCGGCGCTTTAGCAGGCATATTGGCTCCGTAGTGGTGATTGGCACTCATAGCGTGCCATACCCGGGTCGCGGGTCCGGCCGGCACACCGGCCGCTACGGCGGCGGCGGTGGTGGCGGCGCGGGGTCGTCGCGCAGATGCATCGCCAGGCCGCTGAGTTGCCGGATCATCTGGACTTCGGCGTCCTGGAACGGCCGCCCGTCGGGTGCCAGCAGATCGTGGAACCAGACGTCCGGCATCGCGGTGTAGGGATGTTCCCACGAGTCCCACGGGAAGAAAGTCTGGGTCTTGCCCGCCACCAAACCCCAGTTGAACGCGCCCACGTTGTGGCGCTTGGCGATTGGCAGGATGTCGGGCACGGTGCTGCCCAGCGGGCGCGCCATGTACTCGGTACACAGGATCGGGCGGCCCTGCGGGCCGAGTTCGGTGATACGGCCCTCGAACTCCGCCGCGTCACCGTAGTTGTGGAAGGTGATCACGTCGGAGTTGTCGAGCTGGATGCCGGCGATGGCGCTGCGCCGCCCGGCATCGGCCCATTCGCCGTCCCACACGCCGCTCGTCAGGGGTTGGCTGGGATCGACCGACCGGGCCCAGGCGAACACCTGGGGCAGCAGGTCGGCGACGCGGTCCAGCTTGTCCGGCCTTTCGACCGGGCGATAGTACTTGGAGGGGTTGTCGGGCTCGTTCCACAGGTCCCAGCCCAGAACCCGGTCGTCGCTGCGGAATTGGGTCAGGACCCCGGTGACATAGCCCTGCAGGGCGCGGGTGTAGCCGCGGTCGTCCAGGCGCGCCGCGCCGGGGCTTTGCACCCAACCGGAGTTGTGGACACCGGGCCTGGGGGCGCGCTGCGGGCCGGCCTGCGGGAACGGGTCCCAGCAGGAGTCGAACAGCACGAACAGGGGCTTGATACCGTGGGCGGCCGCGATGTCGACGAACTGCGCGAGCCGGCCCTGGAAGCCGCGCCGATCCTGCGCCCAGAGCAGGTCGTGCAGGAAGACCCGGATCGTGTTGAATCCGTTGGACCGCGCCCAGCCCAGCTCCGTGTCGATGCGGCGGGGATCGTAGGTGTCGGGCTGGAACATCTCCAGCTGGTTGACGGCGTTCGACGTGACGTAGTTCGCGCCGACCAGCCAACCCTGCTGCTGATACCACCGGTTGGCCCGCTCGGCCGACCACCGGCCCGCGTCCGGCCGGGTGGCCGGTGGTTGCGCGGCGGCGCGGGGCGCCTGCGCCAATGCAGTGCCCGCCGCGATCGATAGCAGCGACTTCAACACCGTCCGACGGGGCAGCGGGCCGCCGCAGTTCGCCCGGTTGATGTGCTCACCCTGCTCTCGGAGTCGAGATGGCCTATGGCGTCAATCGTACACTCTTGACGCACAAGGGTTTTCGATTCGAGCGCGGGGATCGTGTTTGCGCAGGCGACCGGCGGAAAACCGGTTACGCGCCCGGGGAGCGGGACGGGTGGATCAGAAGCAGTGCTCGTCGGCGGGGAAGACCCCACCGGCCACCTCTTGGGCATATTGCATTGCGGCTCTTCGCAATTCGGTGCCGACTTCGGCGAACCGCTTGACGAAGCGGGCGGCCTTGCCGCTGCTCATCCCGGCCATGTCCTGCCAGACCAGCACCTGGGCGTCGCAGTTGGGCCCGGCCCCGATGCCGATCGTCGGGATGGTCAGCTTGCCGGTGATCTGGGTGGCGAGCTCGGCGGGAACCATCTCCATGACGACGGAGAATGCCCCGGCCTCGGCGACGGCGATCGCGTCGGCGATGGTCTGCTCGGCCGCGTCGCCGCGGCCCTGCACGCGGAAGCCTCCGAGGCCGTTCACGCTCTGCGGCGTGAAGCCGATGTGCGCCATCACGGGAATGCCCGCCGCGGTCAGACAGGCGATCTGGTCGGCGACCCGCTCGCCGCCCTCGAGCTTGACGGCGTGCGCGCCGCCCTCCTTCATGAAGCGGGTGGCGGAGGCGAGCGCCGCGGCCGGCCCGCCCTCGTAGCTGCCGAACGGCAGGTCGGCGACGACGAGCGCATGCTGGGCGCCGCGCACCACCCCGCGGACCAGGGGGATCATCTCGTCGATCGAGACGGGCACGGTGGTGTCATAGCCGTAGACGACGTTGGCCGCCGAGTCGCCGACCAACAAGACGGGGATGCCGGCCTCGTCGAACACGCGGGCGGTCGAATAGTCGTAGGCCGTGAGCATGGCCCACTTGTGACCCTCGGCCTTCATCTTCTGGAGGTGGTGGGTGCGGATCTTGGTGAGCGGCTGCGAGGGCGAGTCGGCACCATAAACGTTCTGCTCAGACATCATTGTCCTCAAAATTGGTCGGGTCGCTCCTCGTGGCCCTATCAGGTGATCGAAATCCTGGCCGGGTCCCCGGGTGCGTCTGACACCGTCATTCTGCCACCTCTTTTGCGCAGTTGCACCGCCGCCGTCGTGTGAGACATACCATGCAGCCATGGAGCGGCTCAGTGGACTCGACGCCAGCTTCCTGTACCTGGAAACGCCCGACCAGCCCATGCACGTGTGCTCGATCCTCGACGTGGACACGTCAACGATGCCGGGCGGCTACACCTTCGATCGCCTGCGCGACGCGTTGTCGTTGCGCATCAAGGCGATGCCCGAGTTCCGCGAGAAGCTCGCGAACAATCCGCTCAACCTCGACCATCCGGTGTGGGTCGACGACGACACCTTCGACGTCAACCGCCATCTGCACCGCATCGGGCTGCCGCCGCCGGGCGGGCGCACCGAGCTCGCCGAAATCTGCGGCCACATCGCCTCGCTGCAGTTGGACCGCCGCCGGCCCCTGTGGGAGATGTGGGTCATCGAGGGCGTGGCTGGCACCGACTGCCACCGCGACGGCCGGCTGGCGGTCATGACCAAGGTGCACCACGCCGGCGTCGACGGGGTCACCGGCGCCAACCTCATGTCGCAGCTGTGCAGCACCGAGGCCGACGCGCCCGCGCCCGACCCGGTCGACGGCGTCGGCGGCGCGACCGGGTGGCAGATCGCCGCCGGGGGATTGCTCAGGTTCGCCGCCCGCCCCCTCCGGCTGGCCAATGTGGTGCCCGACACCGTTTCCTCGGTGGTCGCCACCCTGCAACGAGCCCGCGAGGGCCTGACCATGGCGCGCCCGTTCGCGGCGCCGCCCACCGCCTTCAACGCGAAGATCACCGGCCGCCGCAACATCGCGTACGCGGAGCTGGACCTCGAGGACATCAAGGCGGTGAAGAACCGCTTCGGCGCCAAGGTCAACGACGTGGTGATGGCCCTGGTGGCCGGGGTGCTCCGGCAGTATCTGGCCGAGCGGGACTGTCTGCCGGACGCGTCGCTGGTGGCGTCGGTCCCGGTGTCGGTGCATGGCAAGTCGGACCGCCCCGGCCGCAACCAGGTGTCGGCGATGTTCGCCAACTTGTACACCGAGATCGCCGATCCCGCGCAGCGCCTCCAGGCCATCGCCGAGGCCAATTCTATTGCTAAGGAACACAGTTCGGCGATCGGCGCCACGCTGCTGCAGGACTGGTCACAGTTCGCCGCCCCGGCCGTCTTCGGGGTGGCGATGCGGGTCTACGCGAGGACCCGGTTGACGGACTCCATTCCGGTGCACAACCTGGTGGTCTCGAACGTGCCCGGCCCCCAGGTCCCGCTGTACCTGCTGGGCTGCGAGGTCAATGCGATGTACCCGCTGGGCCCGATCTTTCACGGCTCCGGCCTCAACATCACCGGGATGTCGCTCAACGGCAAACTCGACATCGGGCTGATCTCGTGCCCGGAACTGCTCCCGGACCTGTGGGAGATGGCCGACGAGTTCCCGGTCGTCCTGGAGGAGCTGCTCGCAGCTACCACCTAGCCGACGGTGGTGGCGCTCATCAGAATCTCAGGTTGGCTCTGGCAGCATAGGTGGGCATGGGCCCGACTCGCCGCGACAGGATCGCGCGCACGCTGCTGATCTGGACGGTGTTGGCTGTCGTGGCCCTGCTCATCGGGGGCTGCGTGCGGGTGGTTGGCGGCCGGGCCGTCATGTTCGGGCCCAAGCTCGGCCAGCCGATCGAATGGACCCCGTGCCGTTCCTCCAACCCCAAGGCAAAGATCCCGGCCGGGGCGATGTGCGGAAAGCTGGCCGTGCCCGTCGACTACGACCACACCGACGGCGACGTCGCCGTCCTGGCCTTGATCCGCTTCCCCGCGACCGGCGACAAGATCGGCTCGCTGGTGATCAACCCCGGCGGGCCCGGCGAATCCGGCATCGACGCCGCCCTGGGGGTCGTTCAGACGCTGCCCAAGCGGGTGCGCGAGCGCTTCGACCTCGTCGGCTTCGACCCGCGGGGTGTGGGCTCGTCGCGGCCGGCCATCTGGTGCAACTCCGACGCCGACAACGACCGGCTGCGCACCGAGCCCAATGTCGACTACAGCCCGGCCGGCGTCGCCCACATCGAGGACGAGACCAAGGAGTTCGTCGGCCGCTGCGTGGACAAGATGGGCAAGAGTTTCCTGGCCAACGTCGGGACGGTCAACGTCGCCAAGGACCTGGACGCGATCCGCGCCGCCCTGGGCGACGACAAGCTGACCTACCTCGGCTACTCGTACGGCACCCGGATCGGCTCGGCCTACGCGGAGGCCTACCCGACGAAGGTGCGGGCGATGATCCTCGACGGCGCCGTCGACCCCAACGCCGACCAGATCGAGGCGGACCTGCGGCAGGCGAAGGGCTTTCAGGACGCGTTCAACGACTACGCCACCGACTGCGCCAAGCAGGCGAACTGCCCCCTGGGCACCGACCCGGCCAAGGCGGTCGACGTCTACCACAGCCTGGTCGACCCGCTGGTTGACCCGAACAACCTGATGGTCGGCAGACCCGCCCACACCAACGACCCGCGGGGGCTGAGCTACAGCGACGCCATCGTGGGCACCATCATGGCCCTGTACTCGCCGACCCTGTGGCGCCATCTGACCGACGGCCTGACCGAGCTGGTCGACCATCGTGGGGACACCATGTTGGCGTTGGCCGACATGTACATGCGCCGCGACGCGCACGGCCACTACAGCAACGCAACCGATGCCCGGGTGGCCGTCAATTGCGTTGACCAGCCCCCGATTACGGACCGTGCCAAGGTCATCGACGAGGATCGCCGCTCCCGGGAGATCGCGCCGTTCATGAGCTACGGCACGTTCACCGGCGACGCGCCGCTGGGCACCTGTGCGTTTTGGCCGGTGCCGCCCACCAGCAAGCCGCACACCATCACGGCGCCCGGCCTGGCGCCCACCGTGGTGGTGTCGACCACTCACGACCCGGCCACCCCGTACAAGGCCGGCGTCGACCTGGCCAACGAGCTACGCGGGTCGCTGCTCACGTTCGACGGCACCCAGCACACGGTGGTGTTCCAGGGCGACAGCTGCGTCGACGACTACGTGACCACGTACCTCATCGGCGGCAACACGCCGCCGAGCGGTGCCAAGTGCTGACGCGCTGCTGAACCTTTTCCCCGCGAGCGTGCGTGTCTGTCCGCGACACGCCGGGTGGGAGTGGCATTCTGCGCACGCTCGGCGAGCCCCGAAACGGGCGGTCGAACGCGCGAAGCGCTCGGCGACACGCGGAGGCGAGACCAAGGCGTAATCGTTTCGCGCTGTCACGGGTACACGCGGCTGCAACGATCTACACCCATGCCGCGCCTGAGATCGTTGAGTTCGGCGCTGCTGTCGTTCGGGATGCTGGCCGCCGGGCAGGCACCTGTGGCGGGGGCGACCCCGGAACCGGGTGCCGGGCAGACCCCCGCTCCGGCGCCGGCGCAAGCCATGGTGCCGGGGGCCAATTGGGGCAGTTGCGGCCAGATCCTCAACGACACCAGCGACGTCCCGACCACCGCCCGCTGCACTACCCTGTCGGTCCCGGTGGACTACAACAACCCGGGTGCCGCCCAGGCCAAGCTGGCTGTCATTCGGGTGCCTGCCACCGGCCGGAGGATCGGGTCGCTGCTGATCAATCCCGGCGGCCCCGGCGCTTCCGCCGTCGACATGGTCGCCGGAATGGCCTCGGGCCTGGAGAATTCCGACATTCGGCGCGACTTCGACCTGGTGGGCTTCGACCCGCGGGGCGTGGGCCACTCCACGCCGTCGCTGCGCTGCCGCACCGACGCCGAGTTCGACGCGTACCGACGCGAGCCCATGGTGGACTACAGCCCCGGCGGAGTGGCGCACATCGAACAGCTTTACCGGCAGCTGGCCCAGCAGTGCGTCAACCGGATGGGCACCGCCTTCCTGGCCAATGTGGGCACCACGTCCGTCGCCCGCGACATGGACCTCGTTCGTCAGGCGCTCGGCGAAGACCAGATCAACTACCTCGGCTACAGCTACGGCACCGAGCTGGGCACCGCCTACCTGGAGAAGTTCGGCAACCACGTGCGGGCCATGGTGCTCGACGGTGCGATCGACCCCACCGTCGGGCCGGTCGACGCAAACGTCACGCAGATGGCGGGATTCCAGACGGCGTTCAACGACTACGCCACCGACTGCGCCCGTTCGGCGGGCTGCCCGCTGGGCACCAATCCGGCCCAATCCGTCGCGCGGTACCACGCCCTGGTCGACCCGCTCGTGGCCAAGCCGGGCCGGACGTCGGACCCGCGCGGTCTGAGCTACGCCGACGCGACCACCGGCACCATCAACGCGCTCTACACGCCGGAACGTTGGAAATACCTCACCAGCGGCCTGCTCGGCCTGCAGCGCGGCACCGACGCCGGGGACCTGCTGATGCTGGCCGACGACTACGAGGGCCGCGGCAAGACCGGGCACTACGGCAACGACCAGGACGCGTTCAACGGTGTGCGGTGCGTGGACGCGCCGGCGCCGACGGACCCGGCGAGCTGGGTGTTGGCCGATCAGCGGATACGCCAGGCCGCGCCGTTTTTGAGCTACGGGCAGTTCACCGGAAACGCGCCGCGTGATTTGTGCGGCCTGTGGCCGGTGCCCGCGACGCTGACGCCGCACCCCGCGCCGCGCGTCGCGCCCGGCAGGGTCGTCGTGGTGTCCACCACTCACGACCCGGCCACGCCGTATCAGTCCGGCGTCGACCTGGCGCGCCAGCTCGGCGCCCCGCTGATCACCTACGACGGGACCCAGCACACGGCGGTTTTCAACGGCAACCAGTGCGTGGACACCACGGTGGTGCGTTACCTCGTCAACCTGACGGCGCCACCGGCGTCGCTACGCTGCGAGCCCTGAGCCGCCGCTCCCGGGGCGGCGCAACGTTCTGAGCGGGCATTTAACGGCAGCAGTAACACGGATTTAACAGGCGCCGCATACTGTCGGGTCATGGATCGACAGAAGGAATTCGTCCTCCGCACGCTGGAGGAACGAGACATCCGCTTCGTTCGGTTGTGGTTCACAGATGTGCTCGGTTACCTGAAGTCGGTCGCCATCGCCCCGGCTGAGCTCGAGGGCGCGTTCGAGGAGGGCATCGGCTTCGACGGGTCCTCCATCGAGGGCTTCGCGCGCGTTTCCGAATCTGACACCGTGGCCAACCCGGACCCGTCGACGTTCCAGGTGCTGCCGTGGGCGACCTCGTCCGGCCACCATCACTCCGCGCGGATGTTCTGCGACATCACCATGCCGGACGGCTCGCCGTCGTGGGCGGACCCGCGTCACGTGCTGCGCCGCCAGCTGCAGAAGGCCAACGACCTGGGGTTCTCCTGCTACGTGCATCCGGAGATCGAGTTCTTCCTGCTCAAGCCCGGCGCCGACGACGGGTCGAGGCCGGTGCCCGTGGACACGGCGGGCTACTTCGACCAGGCCGTGCACGACTCGGCGTCGAACTTCCGCCGCCACGCCATCGAGGCGCTCGAGTTCATGGGCATCTCGGTCGAATTCAGCCACCACGAGGGCGCGCCGGGCCAGCAGGAGATCGACCTGCGGTTCGCCGACGCCCTGTCGATGGCCGACAACGTGATGACGTTCCGCTACGTCATCAAGGAGGTGGCGATCGAGAACGGCGCGCGGGCGTCGTTCATGCCCAAGCCCTTCGGGGAGCACCCCGGCTCGGCCATGCACACCCACATGAGCCTGTTCGAGGGCGACGTCAACGCCTTCCACAGCACCGACGACCCGCTGCAGCTGTCGGACGTGGGCAAGTCGTTCATCGCGGGGATCCTGGAGCACGCCTCGGAGATCAGCGCGGTCACCAACCAGTGGGTGAACTCCTACAAGCGGTTGGTACAGGGCGGCGAGGCGCCCACGAACGCGTCGTGGGGCGCGGCCAACCGGTCGGCGCTGGTGCGGGTGCCGATGTACACGCCACACAAGACGTCGTCGCGGCGGATCGAGGTGCGCAGCCCCGATTCGGCCTGCAACCCCTACCTGGCGTTCGCCGTGCTGCTCGCGGCCGGGCTGCGCGGGGTGGAGAAGGGCTACGTGCTGGGGCCGCAGGCCGAGGACAACGTGTGGGACCTGACCCCCGAGGAACGCCTCACGATGGGCTACCGCGAGCTGCCGACCAGCCTCGACAGCGCGCTTCGGGCCATGGAGGCCTCCGAGCTGGTCGCGGAGACGTTGGGGGAGCACGTCTTTGACTTCTTCCTGCGCAACAAGCGCGCCGAGTGGGCCAACTACCGCAGCCACGTCACGCCATACGAGCTGAGCACCTACCTCTCGCTGTAGGCCTTCTTCGCCCCGCGGCGTGCCGTCTCGGCTGAGAAATCGAGACGTTGCGCTACCGTCGTGGGCGTGACGAAACCCGAGACGCAGCGCCCCCGGCTGCCCAGCGTCGGACGGCTCGGGTTGGTGGACCCCCCGGCGAGCGACCGCCTCACGGAGCTGGGCTGGTACGGCCGTGACGACCGCGCCTACGTCGACCGGTTGTGGTCGCTGTCGCGGGCCCCGGACCCCGACGCGGCGCTGCGGGCGCTGGTGCGGATCTCCGAGAATCCGGACGCCGGGTGGGACGAGCTCGACGCCGCCCTGCTGACGGAACGCACGCTGCGCGGCCGGCTGTTCGCCGTGCTGGGCGCCTCGCTGGCCCTCGGCGATCACCTGGTGGCCAATCCGCAGTCGTGGAAGTTGCTGCGCGGCAACGTCAAACTCCCCACCCGCGACCAGCTGCTGGAGATGTTCACCCAGTGCGTCGACGAGTCGTTGGCCGGGCCGGGTTCGGCGCTCATCCGGCTGCGCACCCTGTATCGCGACCAGCTGATGGTGCTGGCCGCGCTGGACCTGGCCGCGACCGTCGAGGACGAGCCCGTCGTGCCGTTCACCGTGGTGGCCGCCCAGCTGTCGGACCTGGCGGACGCCGCGCTGGCGGCCGCCCTGCGGGTCGCCGAGGTCGGCGTGTGCGGCAACCGCACGCCGCCGCGACTGGCGGTCATCGCGATGGGCAAATGCGGTGCGCGCGAACTCAACTACGTCAGCGACGTCGACGTCATCTTCGTCGCGGAGCGCGCCGACGCACTGAGCGCCCGGGTCGCCGGCGAGATGATGAAGGTGGCGTCCGAGGCGTTTTTTCAGGTGGACGCCGGGCTGCGGCCGGAGGGACGCAGCGGCGAGTTGGTCCGCACGCTCGAGTCGCACGTCGCGTATTACCAGCGCTGGGCCAAGACCTGGGAGTTCCAGGCGCTGCTCAAGGCGCGAATGGCCGTGGGGGACAAGGATCTCGGTGAGCGATACCTGGCCGCGTTGACGCCGATGGTGTGGGTGGCCTGCGAGCGCGAGGATTTCGTGGGCGAGGTGCAGGCCATGCGCCGCCGCGTCGAGCAACTGGTGCCCGCCGACGTCCGCGCCCGCGAGATCAAGCTGGGCAGCGGCGGGTTGCGGGACGTCGAGTTCGCCGTGCAGCTGCTGCAGCTGGTGCACGGCCGCAGCGACGAGTCGCTGCACGTGGCGTCGACGGTGGATGCGCTGGCCGCGCTGGGGCAGGGCGGCTACATCGGGCGCGAGGACGCCGCGAACCTCACCGCCTCGTACGAGTTCCTCCGGCTGCTCGAGCACCGCCTGCAACTGCAGCGGCTCAAGCGCACCCACCTGCTGCCCGAGGCGGACGACGAGGAGGCCGTGCGGTGGCTGGCGCGCGCGGCCCACATCCGGCCCGACGGCCGCCACGACGCGGCCGGTGTGCTGCGTGAGGAACTGCGGCACCAGAACGTGCGCGTGTCCCAGCTGCACGCCAAGTTCTTCTACCAGCCGCTGCTGGAGTCGATCGGGCCGACCGGTCTGGAGATCGCCCACGGGATGACGTCGGACGCCGCGGAGCGGCAGCTGGCCGCCCTCGGGTACGAGGGCCCGCAGACGGCGCTGAAACACATGTCCGCGTTGGTGAATCAGAGCGGCCGCCGCGGGCGGGTGCAGTCCGTGCTGTTGCCCCGGTTGCTGAACTGGATGTCATACGCGCCGGATCCCGACGCGGGCCTGCTGGCCTACCGGCGGCTGTCGGAGGCGCTTGCGGGCGAAAGCTGGTACCTGTCCACGCTGCGGGACAAGCCCGCGGTGGCCAAGCGGCTTATGCATGTGCTGGGGACGTCCGCGTTCGTGCCGGACCTGCTGATGCGGGCCCCCCGCGTCATCCAGGACTACGGCGACGGGACGTCCGGGCCGAAGCTGCTTGAGCCCGAGCCCGGCGCCGTGGCCCGCGGCCTCATCACCTCGGCGGCCCGGCACGCCGACCCCGTGCGGGCCATCGCCGCCGCCCGCTCCCTGCGCCGCCGGGAACTGGCCCGCATCGGCTCCGCCGACCTGCTCGGGTTCCTGGAAGTGCGCGATGTCTGCCGGGCGCTGACGTCGGTGTGGGTGGCCGTGCTGCAGGCCGCGCTGGACGCGATGGTCCGCGCCAACCTGCCGTCGGACCGGCGGGCGCCGGCGGCCATCGCCGTCATCGGCATGGGCCGGCTGGGCGGCGCCGAGCTGGGCTACGGGTCCGACGCCGACGTGATGTTCGTCTGCGAACCGGCGCCCGGTGTCGAGGATTCGGTGGCGATCAGGTGGTCGACAACGGTCGCCGAGCAGGTGCGGACGCTGCTGGGCACGCCCAGCGTCGACCCGCCGCTGGAGGTCGACGCCAACCTGCGCCCCGAGGGCCGCAGCGGTCCGCTGGTTCGCACGCTGGGCGCCTACACGAACTACTACGCGCAGTGGGCCCAACCGTGGGAGATCCAGGCGCTGCTGCGCGCGCACGCGGTCGCGGGCGACGCTGACCTGGGGGAGCGGTTCCTGCTGATGGCCGACACGACCCGCTACCCGCCCGACGGCGTCTCGGCCGAGGCGGTGCAGGAGATCCGCCGCATGAAGGCCCGTGTCGAGTCGGAGCGGCTGCCGCGGGGCGCCGACCCCAACACGCACACCAAGCTTGGGCGGGGCGGGCTGGCGGACGTCGAGTGGACCGTGCAGCTCATGCAGCTGAGGCACGCGCACGAGATCCCGGCGCTGCACAACACCTCGACGCTGGAATCCCTGGACGTGATCGCCGCGGCCGAGCTGGTGCCGGCCGAAGAGGTGGACCTGTTGCGGCAGGCGTGGCTGACCGCGACCCGGGCACGCAACGCGCTGGTGCTGGTCCGCGGCAAGCCAACCGATCAGCTGCCCGGCCCCGGCCGCCAGCTCAACGCGGTCGCCGTCGCGGCGGGATGGCCGACCGACGACGGCGGCGAATTCCTGGACAACTATCTTCGGGTGACACGCCGGGCAAAGGCCGTGGTGCGCAAGGTGTTCGGTAGTTGAGTCGGGAGGTCGGCGCGTTGGATGCCATATTCGAGGTGCTCAGCGCGGCGGAGGCGGATCGGGTCACGACGCTGTATGCCCCGTTGGCCGACGCCGTCCGCGAACTCATCGACGCCACCATCCGGACGGAGGCCGACGACGACGTCATCGCCGAGGCGCGGTCCGCGGTCGAGGCCGTCACCGCCTCGTTGCGCCAGCGGACGCGCCCGGTCGGGGTGAGTTACCGCGTCGACGGTCGCGCGCTGCCCCTGGGCAATGCGGCGGTCGGCCTGTGCAACCCGATCGCCCCGCCCGTCGTCGTGCACCACCAGGGCGGCGGCCGCTGCTGGAGCGAGTTCGTCCTCGGGTCGGCCTACGAGGGCCCGCCCGGCCTGGTGCACGGCGGCGTGAGCGCCCTGGTGCTCGACCACATGCTCGGGGAGGCGGCCAGCGAGGGGCTGTCCAAGCCGCGGTTCACCGGAACCATCACCGTGAAATACCTGCGCGGGACCCCGCTGGGACCGCTCCGCTGCGAGGCGTGGATCGACCGCAAAGAGGGCGTGAAAGCCTTTGCGCACGGCACCATTTCGGACACTGCCGGGGTCACCGTGGAGGCCGATGGCGTCTTCATCGAGCCGTCGTGGGCGCGGGAGCCGCGTTGAAGTTCTACGTCAGCAGCGCCTTCTTGAACACTCGGGAGATCATCGAGGTCGCCAGGGCCGCCGACGAACTGGGCTACGACGGCATCGGAATCCCCGACCACGTCGTCAACCTGGAGACCCTGAACACCCCGTATCCGTACACCAAGGACGGGCAACGGCGCTGGCAGCCGTTCACCGATTGGCCCGATCCCTGGGTGCTCGCCGGCGCGCTGGCACAGGTGACCACCCGGCTGCGGTTCGTCACCACCGTGTACGTCCCGGCGATGCGCAACCCGTACGCGGCGGCGAAAGCCATTGGCACGGCCGCGGTCCTGGCCTCGGGACGGGTGGAACTCGGCATTGGCGTCGGCTGGTGCCGCGACGAGTTCGCCTTGATGGGCGAGCGATTCGACGCGCGTGGCAAGCGCACCGACGAAATGATCGCCCTGATGCGGGCGCTGTGGCAGCCTGGCTGGACGGAGTTCGACGGCGAGTTCTACCGGGCCCCACGGCTGGAGATGCAACCGACCCCGCCGCCCATTCCCGTCTACGTCGGCGGCCTCAGCGACGCCGCGCTGCGCCGCGCCGCCCGCAACGACGGCTGGATCGGTGACCTGATCAAGACCGATCGTGCGATCGATGCGGTGGGCCGCCTGCGCGAACTGCGGGCCGAAAGCGGTTTGTCGCTCGACGATTTCACCGTTCTGACGCCGCTCACCGACGCCTTCACGACCGCCGACTACCGGCGCGCCGCGGAGGCCGGCATCACCGGGATCATCACGATGCCGTGGATGTTCTACGCGGGCCCGGACGCGAGCCTGGACGACAAGATCGACGGCATGCAGCGGTTCCGCAAGGATCTCGCGCTCGACGGGTAGCCGCGCGGTCGCGGCGCGCCCGATTAGTGGCGCGACGAATCGGGTAAGAACCCGACAGCTGGCCGTGAGGATGGGGGTCCGATGACGTCTACCAACGCAGAATCGCCGACGGCCCTCGCCGCCCTGCTCGGTGATCTCGCCCTGCGGATGCAGGCCGAGGCCGACTCGGACGGCCTCCTGCGCATCGTCGTCAATTCGGGTGTGCACGTCATGCCGGGCATCAGCTGGGCGGGCATCTCACTGGTCCGCGGCAAGGCGGTGACGTCGGAAGCGCCGTCGGACGACGTCGCCCGCACGCTGGACCGCCTGCAGAGCGAGCTCGGCCAGGGACCCGCGCTGAGCTCCCTGGCCGACGAGCGCACCATCGCCATCCCGGACCTGCGCAACGAAACCCGGTGGCCCCGGTTCGTCGCCGCCGCCACCGCCCACGGTGTGCGGTGCATGTTGTCTTTTCGGCTGTTCGTCATCCGCGGCGCGTTGGGCACCCTCAATCTGTATGGGCCGGAACCGAATCTGTACACCGAGGAATCCCTGGCCGTCGGCGAGATCCTGGCCCGGCACGCGGCGATAGCCATGGCCGGCGCCGCCGCCGAGGAAGGGGCGCGGGCAGCGATCGAAAGCCGCGATCTGATCGGCCAGGCCAAAGGCATCCTCATGCACCGCGACAACCTCTCCGGGCTGCAGGCGTTCGCGTTGCTCACCCGCGCGTCCCAGCAGGCCAACATCAAGCTGGCCGACGTCGCGCGGCTGGTGGTGACCGAGTTCGAAAAGCGGCTCGAGGTGCAACGGGTGAATCGGTGACAGTGATGGTGGTGTGTCGCGCGGAGAGTAGTTCGCGAAAAAGTCCACCCGCCCGGCGATGGATATCGAATCGCGGGGCGGGTGGACTCAGTCGTCGAGGTGTCTACACGTCGTAGTAGAGCGCGAACTCGTAGGGGTGCGGCCGGATCTGGACCGGCAGGATCTCGTTCTCGCGCTTGAAGCTGATCCACGTCTCGATCAGGTCGGGCGTGAAGACGCCACCCTCGGTGAGGTACTCGTGGTCCTCTTCGAGGCGGTCGATCACCGCGGACAGCTGGGTGGGCGCCTGCGGGATGTTGGCGGCCTCCTCCGGCGGGAGCTCGTAGAGGTCCTTGTCGACCGGGGCCTGTGGCTCGATCTTGTTCTTGATGCCGTCCAGGCCCGCCATCAACATGGCGGCGAACGCCAGGTACGGGTTGCCCGACGAGTCAGGGCAGCGGAACTCGAGGCGCTTGGCCTTGGGGTTGCTGCCGGTGATCGGGATGCGGACGCACGCCGAACGGTTGCGCTGGCTGTACACCAGGTTGATCGGCGCCTCGAACCCGGGCACCAGGCGCTTGTAGGAGTTCACCGTCGGGTTGGTGAAGGCCAGCAGCGACGGCGCGTGGTGCAGCAGGCCGCCGATGTAGTGGCGGGCGGTGTCCGACAGGCCGGCGTAACCGGTCTCGTCGTACATCAGCGGGTTGCCGTCCTTCCACAGCGACTGGTGGGTGTGCATCCCGGAGCCGTTGTCGCCGAACAGCGGCTTCGGCATGAAGGTGACCGTCTTGCCGTTCTGCCACGCGGTGTTCTTGACGATGTACTTGTACAGCTGCATGTCGTCGGCGGCGTGCAGCAGCGTGTTGAACTTGTAGTTGATCTCGGCCTGGCCGCCGGTGCCCACCTCGTGGTGGCCCTTCTCCAGGCTGAAGCCGGCCTTGATCAGGTTCTGCAGCATCTTGGCGCGCAGGTCGACGTAGTGGTCGACGGGGGCGACGGGGAAGTAGCCGCCCTTGGGCCGCACCTTGTAGCCGCGGTTCGGGCTGCCGTCGAGCTCGGTCGGGGAACCGGTGTTCCACCACCCCGAGATGGCGTCGATCTCGTAGAACGAGCCGTTGGTGCGCGAGTCGAAGCTGATCGAGTCGAAGATGTAGAACTCGGCCTCGGCGCCGAAGTAGGCGGTGTCGGCGACGCCGGTGCTGATCAAGTAGTTCTCGGCCTTGCGGGCGATGTTGCGCGGGTCGCGCGAGTACGGCTCGAGGGTGAAGGGGTCGTGCACGAAGAAGTTGAGGTTCAGCGTCGGGGCTTCGGTGAACAGGTCGATCTGCGCGGTGGCCGGGTCGGGGAGCAGCAGCATGTCGGACTCGTGGATCGACTGGAACCCGCGGATCGACGAGCCGTCGAACGCCAGGCCGTCCTCGAAGACGCTCTCGTCGAAAAACGAAACCGGAATTGTGAAGTGCTGCATGATGCCCGGCAAGTCACAGAACCGGACGTCGACAAACTCGATGCCTTGGTCTTTAACGAGTTTGAAGACGTCGTCGGGCGTCGTTTCCGTCACAGAATGCTCCTTTTCTTGGTGAGATCCGCGGCCTGACGCTATGGAGCAGATGTTGCCCGCCCGTCAACCCCGTGTTGCGCGCAGGTTACGCGGCCAGGCCGTCCGCAACGGAGCCCGGGTCTACGGCGGGTTCTATTGTGGGGGCCATGGACGGCAAGATCGTATCTGGTCCGGTGCCCGGACGCACCGTCTGTCCGGGGCGCCGCCCGCGACCGGTCGGGGCACGCCGATGACCCAGGGCGCCCGATCGGCCTACCCCGGCGAGCGGCTCGGTCTGCCCGAGAGCGGACCCGGATCGCTGGCCCCGATGGGACGGCGGCTGGCCGCTCTGCTGATCGACTGGCTGATCGCCTACGGCCTCGCGGCGCTGGCCGAACGGTTCGGCGCGTTCTCCGAGCACATGTTGTCGACGGCGGTGCTGGTGATCTGGTTGGCGCTCGGCGTGGTCGCCGTGCGGCTCTTCAGTTTCACGCCGGGGCAGCTCGCGCTGCGGCTGCAGGTGGTGGCGGTCGACGGCAGGGCACCGGTGGGGGTCGGGCGGCTGGTGGTGCGGGGGCTGCTCCTCGCGCTGGTGGTGCCGGCGTTGTTCACCGATTGGGACGGGCGCGGCATCCACGACCGGGTGAGCGCGACGGCGGTGGTGCGGCGCTAGGCGTGGCGGGGGTGTGGAAGCCGGCGGGCTAGCGGCGGCGCACTGTGCGCTGCACCCCGCGCATCTTGCCGGCGTTGGGCATCGGCCCCTTCGGCATGACCGCGGCACCGGCCCGCGAGCCCAGGGCCGCCAGCCGCGACTCCAGCGAGTCCATCTGCTTGACGGTGATGTTGTGCGGGAGCCGGGTGAGGTGGCGCTCCAGCTTGGCCAGCGGCACCTCACCGTCGCCGTTGCCGACGACGATGTCGTAGATCGGCACCTCGCCAATGAGCCGGGCGGTCCGCTTCTTCTCCTGAGCCAGCAACGGTTTGACGCGGGCCGCCGACCCTTCGCCGACCAGGATGACGCCGGGCCGGCCGAGCACCCGGTGCACGGCGTCGAAGTGGCCGGTGGCCGCCACGCCCGGGGTCACCCGCCACTTGCCGCGCAGGTTGTCGAGCACCCACGCCGCGGCGCCGGTCTGGCCCTCGGCCTTCTTGAAGATGGACCGCTGGGCCCGGCGGCTGAAGATGATGAACGTCACCACGCCGCCCAGCAACACGCCGAACGGGATCAGCGTGAACATCGTGACCCCGCCGGCCCACACCGCGACGGCCACCGAGATGCCGACGATCAGGACGAACGCGCCGATCATGTACGGCAGCAGGCGCTTGTCCTCCTGGCGCTGCATGTTGAACGCCTGCCACAGCTGGGCGCGGCGCTCCTTCGCGGCGGCCTTGCGGGCGGCCGTTGCCTGCGCCCTCGCGGCTTTGTTCTCAGCGGCGTTGCGGGGTTTAGCCATAGGTCAAAGGATACGTACGCGCCCCGCGTCTACGGCGCCGAGCCGCGACCGACCGCCGCCTGCTGGTACAGGCGCCCGGCGCGGTACGACGAGCGCACCAGCGGCCCGGCCAGCACGCCCGCGAAACCCAGGCCCTCGGCGTGCTGCGCGAAGTCGACGAACTCCTCGGGAGTGACCCAGCGCTCCACCGGGTGATGCCGCGCCGACGGGCGCAGGTACTGGGTGACGGTGACGATGTCGCAGCCGGCCCCGCGCAGATCGGCCAGCGCGGTGCGCACCTCGTCGGGGGTTTCCCCGAGGCCCAGGATCAGGTTGCTCTTGGTGACCAGCCCGGCGTCGCGGGCCGCGGTGATGACGTCGAGGCTGCGCTGGTAGCTGAACGCCGGCCGGATCCGCTTGAAGATCCGCGGCACGGTCTCGACGTTGTGCGCCAGCACCTCCGGGCGCGAGTCGAACACCTCGGCCAACCGGGCGGGATCGCCGTTGAAGTCCGGGACGAGCAGCTCGACGCCGGTCGCGGGGTTGAGTTCCTTGATTGCGCGGACAGTGGCGGCGTACAGCCAGGCGCCCCCGTCGGGCAGGTCGTCGCGCGCCACGCCGGTGATGGTGGCGTACCGCAACCCCATGGTCTGGACGCTCGCGGCCACGCGCCGGGGCTCGTCGCGGTCCAGGTCGGCGGGCTTGCCGGTGTCAATCTGGCAGAAGTCGCAGCGACGGGTGCATTGGTCGCCGCCGATCAGGAAGGTGGCCTCCCGGTCCTCCCAGCACTCGAAGATGTTGGGGCAGCCGGCCTCCTCGCAGACCGTGTGCAGACCTTCCCGCTGGACCAGGCTCTTGAGCTGGGTGTACTCCGGCCCCATCTTGGCGCGGACCCGGATCCACGGCGGCTTGCGCTCGATCGGGGTCTGCGCGTTGCGCACCTCGAGCCGCAGTAAGCGCCGGCCTTCGGGTGCGACAGTCACCCCGCCGATGTTACGCGGGCGGCGGGGTGTTCCCGCACCGGCAGGACGCCGTCCAGGGCGTCGCAGACGGCGGCCGCGACCGCCGCCCGCACGTCGTCGACGGTCACCGTTCGCTGCAGTTCGGCGGACAGCGAGGTCACCCCCGCGTCGCTGATGCCGCACGGCACGATGGCGCCGTAGGCGCCCAGGTCGCAGTCGCAGTTCAGCGCGAACCCGTGCAGCGTGGTCGCGTGCGACACCCGAACGCCGATCGCGGCCACTTTGCGCGCGGGCCGCCCGCCGGCGGCCGGCACCCACACCCCGGACCGGCCGTCGACCCGAACCGTGTCCAGACCTAGGTCGCCGCACACCTCGATCAACGACTCCTCGAGGCGCCGAACGTAATTCACCACGTCCAGGGGCTCGGCCAGCCCGATAATCGGATAGCCGACCAGCTGGCCGGGGCCGTGCCAGGTGATCTTGCCGCCGCGGTCGGTGTCGACCACTGGCGTCCCATCCGCAGGTCGCTCGTGCGGCTCCGTGCGCCGGCCCGCGGTGTAGACCGCCGGGTGCTCCAGGAGTAACAGCGTGTCGGCGCCGCCGGCGACCCGGGCGTCGGCGAGGTCGCGCTGCAACTGCCAGGCCGTGCGGTAATCGACCGTCCCCAGCTGGCGGACGTCGATCGCGGTCGAGTGCGACCGGATGGAACTGCTCACGGCCGTGACGCTACTCGGCGACGCGGCTTCTGGTCGATTCCCTCCCCCTCGCCCTCGCCCTCGCCCTCCCCCTCGCCCCGCGAGCGGGCGTGTTTGTACGGCGACACGCCGCGTCGGGCGTACAACTGCGCACTCTCGCGGCAAGAAGTCAGTCGGGGTCGCGGCGGGCGGTGGCGTAGGACAGCGCCTCGCCGATGGTGTTGTGGTGGAACTGGAACCCGGCGCTTTCCAGCGCGGACGGGATGGCGCGCTGCCCGATCAGCAGCCCCTCGTCGGCGAATTCCCCGAGCGCGGCGCGGATCGCGAACCCCGGCACCATGAGCGGGGTCGGCCGGTTGAGTGCGCGACCGAACGCGGTGGTGAACTCCGCGTTGGTGACGGGCGCCGGGCCGGTCATGTTGACCGGGCCCGACAGCGTGGGATGGTCGATCGCGAACAGCAGCGCCCGCACCTCGTCCTCGAGGCTGATCCACGACATGTACTGGCGGCCGCTGCCCAGTCGGGCGCCGAGCCCCGCCGCGAACACCGGCCGCATCATGCGCAGCGCGCCGCCCGCCGGGGACAGCACCAGGCCGGTGCGGGCCAGCACCACCCGCGCCCCGCCGTACTGGGCCGGCAGCGTGGCCGCCTCCCAGTCCTCGCACAGCTGGGCCAGAAAACCCTCGCCCGCCCGGTCGCTCTCGTCGACCACCCGGTCCTTGGTGTTGCCGTAATAGCCGACGGCGCTGGCGTTGACGAAGGTTTCGACACCCGCGTCGGCGACGGCGTTGGCCAGCACCTCGGTGGGCGCGATCCGGCTGTCCCGCAGGCTCTGCTTGAACGCCCCCGACCACCGGCGTTGCCCGATGTTCACGCCGCACAGGTTGACGACGGCGTCGACGTCGCTCAGCGCCTCGGCGTCGAACTCGCCGCTCTCCGGATTCCAGTGCAGCTCATCGGAATTCGCCGGCGTGCGGCGCACGATGCGCAGCACCCGGTGATCGGCGGCGCGCAGCGCGGCGGCCAGAGCCGAGCCGATCAGGCCGGACGAACCCGCTATCGCTATGACGGGCTTGGGCACGTTCACCAAGCCTTTCTAAAGCCCCAAGTCGGCCTCGAACGCTCCCTCTTCGAGCCGGTGCCTGATCGTCGTCAGGAAGCGCCCCGCGTCGGCTCCGTCGATCAGGCGGTGGTCGTAGGTCAGCGGGAGGTAGCAGACCGACCGGACCCCGATCGACTCGTTGCCGAACTCGTCCGCGATCACCCGCGGCCGCTTGACGATCGCGCCGGTGCCCAGCATGGCCGCCTGCGGCGGCACCAGGATCGGGGTGTCGAACAACGCGCCCTGGCTGCCGATGTTGGTGATCGTGAACGTGCCGCCGGACAACTCGTCGGGCTTGAGGTTGCCCGAGCGGGCGCGCGCGGCGATGTCCGCGATCGCCCGGGCCAGCCCCGCCAGCGACAGGTCGCCGGCGTTGTGGATCACCGGGGACAGCAGGCCCTGGTCGGTGTCGACCGCGAAGCCGAGGTGCTCGGCGTCGTAGTAGGTGATCTCCTTGGTGTCCTCGTTGTAGCTGGCGTTGATGTTGGGGTGCGTCTTGAGCGCGTCGATCACCGCCCGGGCGATGAACGGCAGGAACGTCAGGTTGACGCCCTCGCGCTCGGCGAACGCCGCTTTCGCCTTGGCCCGCAACCCGACGATCCGGGTCATGTCGACCTCGTGGGTCTGGGTCAGCTGCGCCGTGGCCTGCAGCGACTCCCGGGTCTTGGCCGCCGTGATCTGGCGGATGCGGCTGGCCTTCTGCTTCGTGCCGCGCAGGTGGGCCAGCGCCGGGGCCGGCACCGGGGCGGCCGGCGCAGGAGGTGCGGCGGGGGCGGTGGGTGCCGCTGCCGGCGTCGGGGCGGCCGGTGCCTGCGTGGGCGCCTGTTGCGCGCGCTTCTTCTGCTCGGCCGCGGCGAGCACGTCCTGCTTGCGGATGCGGCCGCCCACCCCGGTGCCGGTGACCTCGTTCAGGTCGATGCCGTTCTCGGTGGCTAGCTTCCGCACCAGCGGCGTCACGTACGGAGCGCCGTCCCCGCCCGGACCGCCCGGTTCCGCGGCCGGCCGGGCCGGGGCGGGCTGGGACTGCGGCACGGGCTGCGGCTTCGGTTCGGGCTTCGCCTCGGCCTGCGGCTGGGGTGCGGGCTTGGGCTCCGGTTTCGGTTCGGGCTTTGGCTCCGCTGTGGAGGCGGGCTTGGGGGCGGCGCCGGCCTCCACGCCGGCACCGATCCGGCCCAATTCGCCGCCCACCGCCACGGTGTCGTCCTCTTCGGCGGTGATGCTGACCAGGACGCCGGCCACCGGCGACGGGATCTCGGTGTCCACCTTGTCGGTGGACACCTCCACCAGCGGATCGTCTACCTGGACCGAGTCGCCCACCTTCTTCAGCCAGCGCGTGACGGTGCCCTCGGTCACCGACTCGCCCAGCTCCGGCATCAGCACCGGGGTGGCGTCACCGGATCCCCCGCCCGATTGCTGCGGCGGAGGTGCGGGCTCCCGCTCGGCCTGCGGCTCGGGTTCGGGCTGGGCTTGCGCCTGGGGCTGGGCCTCCGCCTGGGGCTCGGGTTGGCTTGCGGCCGGGGCCGGCTCCGACGAGCCGCCGCCCTCGGCGGAGTCGCCGATGATGGCCAGCTCGCCGCCCACCTCGACGGTGTCGTCCTCTTGCGCGACGATCTTGGTCAACACACCCGCCGCGGGCGACGGGATTTCCGTGTCGACCTTGTCGGTCGAGACTTCGACGAGCGGCTCGTCGACTTCGACCGTGTCGCCCTCCTGCTTGAGCCAGCGGGTGACCGTCCCCTCGGTGACGCTCTCACCAAGTGCCGGCATCTGGACGGAGAAGGCCATGTCTTCTGACTCCTCGATCGCTCGTGGGTCGGGGCTCGTCGTGCGGAGTTATCCGGCACCATCCTGTCACTGCGGGTTGGTCGGCACGCAGTCAGGGCTGGCGCGCTCGCTGCACCGCCCGCACCGACCCGCTTGCTACGGTGTGCCGACGTAGCGAGACGCGGAGGTCCCTATGCCGGCAGCAAACCAGCAGTTCGTCGAGAGCGCGGACGGGGCGCGCATCGCGGTGTACCAGGAGGGCAACAGCGCGGGCCCGACGGTCGTCCTGGTCCACGGGTTCCCGGACTCCCACGTGTTGTGGGACGGCGTCGTTCCCCTGCTGGCCGAGCGGTTCCGGATCATCCGCTACGACAACCGCGGCGTCGGTGAGTCCTCGGTGCCCAAACCGGTGTCGGCCTACACCATGGAGCGGTTCGCCGACGACTTCGCCGCGGTGACCGGCGAGCTGAGCCCGGGTGCGCCGGTGCACGTGCTCGCCCACGACTGGGGTTCCGTGGGCATCTGGGAATACCTGACCCGGCCCGGAGCCGGCGACCGGGTCGCGTCGTTCACCTCGGTCTCCGGTCCCAGCCAGGATCAACTCGTCGATTACATCTTCAGCGGCCTGCGCCGGCCGTGGTGGCCGCGGCGCTTCTCGCGGGCCCTCAGCCAGGCCCTGCGGCTGACCTACATGGTGTTGTTCTCGATACCGGTGCTGACGCCGCTGGTGCTGCGGCTCGCGCTGTCCAGCGCCGCGATGCGGCGCAACATGGTCGACAACATCCCCGCCGGCCGAATCCATCACTCGGACAAGCTGGCCCGGGATGCCGCCCACTCGGTGAAGACCTATCCCGCCAACTACTTTCGGGCGTTCTCCCGTCGGCGGCCGATCCCCGTGGTCGACGTGCCGGTGCTGCTCGTCGTCAACACGGTGGACCCCTACGTGCGGCCCTACGGGTACGACGAGGCCGCCCGCTGGGTGCCGCGGTTGTGGCGCCGCGACATCAAGGCCGGACACTTCTCGCCCATGTCGCATCCGCAGGTGATGGCCGCCGCCGTGCACGACTTCGCCGACCTGGCGGAAGGCAAGCCGCCGAGCCGAGCGCTGCTGCGCGCGCAGGTCGGCCGTCCGCGCGAGGAGTTCGGCGACACCCTGGTGGCCGTCACCGGCGCCGGCAGCGGAATCGGCCGGGAGACCGCGTTTGCGTTCGCGCGCAAGGGCGCCGAGCTGGTCGTCAGCGACATCGACGAGGCCGCCGTCAAGGAGACCGCCGCCGAGATCGCCGCTCGCGGGGGCGTGGCCCATGCCTACGTGCTCGACGTGTCCGACGGGCAGGCGGTCGAGGCGTTCGCCGCGGCTGTGAGCGCCGAGCACGGCGTGCCTGACATCGTGGTCAACAACGCCGGCATCGGCCAGGCGGGCGCGTTCCTGGATACTCCCGCCGAGCAGTTCGGCCGGGTGCTCGACGTCAACTTCGGTGGCGTCGTCAACGGCTGCCGTTCCTTCGGACG
This sequence comes from Mycobacterium sp. 050134, assembly GCF_036409085.1. Lineage (NCBI taxonomy): Bacteria > Bacillati > Actinomycetota > Actinomycetes > Mycobacteriales > Mycobacteriaceae > Mycobacterium > Mycobacterium sp. 050134. Next base: position 160,439 of record NZ_JAZGLV010000011.1, on the reverse strand, counting down.
GCGCCTGGTCGACCGCGGTACCGGGGGCCACATCGTCAACGTGGCGTCGATGGCCGCCTACACGCCGCTGCAGTCGCTGAGCGCGTACTGCAGCTCCAAGGCCGCGACCTTCATGTTCTCGGACTGCCTGCGGGCCGAGCTCGACGCCGCCGGCGTCGGGCTGACGACGATCTGCCCGGGCGTCATCAACACCAACATCATCAACACCACGAGCTTCCACGCACCGACCGGCAAAGGCGACGAGGCCGTGGAGGGCCGGCACGGGCAGCTGAAGCGGGCGTTCGCGCTGCGCCACTACGGGCCGGAGAAGGTCGCCGCCGCCATCATGTCTTCGGTGGCCAAGAACACGCCGATCCGCCCGGTGGCGCCGGAAGCCTATGCGGCATATGGGATTTCCCGTATCGCGCCGCAGGCGCTGCGGAGCACCGCGCGTGTGCGGGTGATTTAGCGCGTTTTCGCGCCGACATCGACGCCGGCGCGGAGTGAACCGCACGCTCACGTCGATCTCGGCTACGCCGCGCTTGCGATCGCCGCGGGGGCTTGGTGGCGACCCGCCGCGCCCGGCTACGCCGCGCTTGCGATCGCCGCGGGGGCTTGGTGGCGACCCGCCGCGCCCGGCTACGCCGCGCTTGCGATCGCCACTAGACACCCGTGAGGGGGGCGCCCTGGCGTGCCATCAGCAGCGGCCCGGCGATCGCGATGATCCCCACCACCGCCAGCGGAATCGTCCAGGTCCGCCGGCTGCCCACCGCCGACTCGCACTGCGCGACGTAGTCGGTGTGCGGCACGATCTGGTTCAGGATCGGCACGTTCGCCACGCTGGTGTTGTTGGCGTTTCGGGCCTCGGAGAGGTCCTCGGCGACCGCGTTGCCGCAGCCTACGGAATGGCCGTTGAAGTCCGTCACCGACACCGGCACCAGCAGCCCGATCACTCCCGCCAGCAAGAGCGCGGCACCCACCGCGATGATCAACCGTCGCACCGTCATGATTCGCCTCCAAGTTTGCTGCCCGTGTGTAACGGCGTAGTAGCCACTGACCCCGGCCGCTAAACCGCTGAGGGCGGGACCGCGCATGGTTCGCGCCGACACGGGTATCCGTAGGCATCACGCCGGTGCGAAAGGATTGTCGATGACCGCGACCCGACAGATGGCCACGACCCGAGAGGTGAGGGCCTCCCGCCAGGAGATCTGGGACGCCATGGCCGACGGATGGACCTACGCCCAGTGGGTGGTGGGCAACAGCCGAACCCGGGCGGTGGATGCCGACTGGCCGCAGCCGGGGTCGGCGATCAAGCACTCGGTGGGGGTGTGGCCGCTGGTCATCAGCGACCAGACCGTGGTCGAAAGCTGCACGCCCGGCGAGGAACTCGTGCTGCGCGCCGGTATCGGGCCGCTCGGCGCCATGCTGATCACGCTGCGCCTGGAGGACCTGCCCGACGGCGGGTGCCGGATCGAAATGATCGAGACACCCGCCGAGGGGCCGGTCAACCTCATACCCGACCGCCTGTTGCTGGTCGCTGTCTACCCGCGCAACCGCGAGTGCCTGTGGCGGTTGACCGCGCTCGCCGAACGCCTCGAACCGACCCAGGTCAAATAGGCGTGGCCGAGGCCGTCGACGCCGTCGTCATCGGGGCCGGACACCACGGTCTGGTCGCCGCGGCGATGCTCGCCGGCGCGGGCTGGGACGTGCTGGTGCTCGAGGCCCAGCCGGAGCCGGGCGGCGCCGTGCGCAGCGCCGAGCTGACACCGGGCTACATCACCGACCTGTTCAGCTCGTACTACCCGATGACGGTGGCTTCCCCCGCGATGTCGGCCCTGCAGCTGGAAGACCACGGGTTGCGCTGGTCCCACGCGCCCGCGGTGTTGGGCCATCCGCGCGGCCCGGACGACGACGACCCGCCGATCGTCCACCACGACCCCGCCCGCACCGCCGCCGAGCTGGCCCGGCGCGAGCCCACCGACGGCGACAACTGGTGGCGCGTCATCGAGCTGTGGCAGAAGATCAAGGCGCCGCTGCTGGACGCCATGCTGGCGCCGTTTCCGCCGGTGCGCCCGATGTTGCGGCTGCTGCACAAGCTCGGCACGTCGGACGCGCTGCGGCTGGCGCGGCTGCTGGTGCAACCTGCCGACACGATGGCCAGTCAGCTGTTCGACGGGGACGCGCCGCGAGTGTTGTTGATGGGCAACGCCATGCACGCCGACGTGCCGCCCGACGCGCCGATCAGCGGGGCCATGGGCTATCTGATGACCATGCTGGCCCAGGACTGCGGGTGGCCGGTGCCGGTCGGTGGGTCCGGTCAGCTGACGGCCGCACTGGTCAACCGGGCCCGGTCAGCCGGCGCGCGAATCGAGTGTAACCAGAACGTTTCTCGCATCGAGGTGAGCGGCGGCCGCGCGGTCGGTGTGACGACGGCCGACGCACGCACGGTGCGGGCGCGCCGGGCTGTCGTGGCCGACGTGGCGGCGCCGCGGCTGTTCTGCGAGATGTTGCCCGCGGACGCGGTGCCGGCCAAGCTGCGCCGGGATTTCGAGAACTACATCTGGGACCCGTCGGTGGTGAAGGTGAACTATGCACTGAGCGGCCGCATCCCGTGGCGGGGCAAGGCCCTGCGGAGCGCGGGCACCGTGCATCTCGGAGCCGACGGCGACGGCCTGGTCCGCTGGATGGCCGACCTGAACACTAGGGTGGTGCCCGAGCGCCCGTTCATGCTGCTCGGCCAAACCACCACCGCCGACCCGACCCGTTCCCCGGCGGGCACCGAAAGCGTCTGGGCCTACACGCATCTGCCGCGCCACGTGAACGACGATGCGTCGGCCGAGCGGCTCGCCAAGTCGATGGATCAGGTCATCGAGGAACACGCGCCGGGCTTCGGTGCGGCGGTGATCGGCCGGTTCGTGCAGCGTCCGTCGGACCTGGAGGCCAGCGACGCGAACCTGCATCTCGGCGCCCTCAACGGCGGAACCGCGCAACTGCCGCAGATGCTGATCTTCCGCCCGGCGCCCGGGCTGGGCCGGGCCGAAACCCCGGTGGAACGGCTGTATCTGGGCAGCGCGTCCGCCACGCCTGGCGGCTCCGTGCACGGCGCCTGCGGGCGCAACGCGGCCAGGGCCGCGCTGGCCGCCGACGGAGTGACGGGCTGGCCGCGCCGCCGGGCCAACCGCGCGGTGCTGTCGTTGCTGACGAAGTAGCTTCGGCCTCAGCCGTTTTCGGCGATGTCCTCGAGCACGGCGAACATGGTGCGCGTCGGCACGCCGGTGGCGCCCTTCGGCGAATAACCCCAGGGGCTGCCGGTGTTGTACGCCGGGCCGGCCACGTCGATGTGCGCCCAGCCCACCCCGTCGGCGACGAACTCGCGCAGGAAAACCCCGGCGACCAGCATGCCCGCGAAGCGCTGGCCGCTGATGTTGGACAGGTCGGCGACTCCTGACTTCAGGTCGTCCTTGAGCTCGTCGGGCAGCGGCATCGGCCAGCCGTTCTCGCCGACCCGCTGCGAGATTGCCGCGACGCGATCGCGGAACTCGTCGCTGCCCATCACCCCGGGGATCCGGGCCCCCAGCGCGACCGTCTGCGCGCCGGTCAGGGTGGACGTCTCGATCAGGTAGTCCGGGTTGTCCTCGCACGCCCGGACGATGGCATCGGCCAGGATCAGCCGGCCCTCGGCGTCGGTGTTCTGCACCTCGACGGTGATGCCGCCGTATTGCGTCAACACGTCGCCCGGGCGCTGGGCCGTCGCCGACGGCATGTTCTCGGCCATCGGCACCGTGGCGATCACGTCGATCGGCAGCTGCAGCTGCGCGGCCAGGACGACGGTTGCGATCACAGCGGCCGCGCCGCCCATGTCGGAGGTCATGTGGTGCATTCCAGCCGCCGGCTTGATTGAGATGCCGCCGGTGTCGAACGTGACGCCCTTGCCGACCAGGGCGACCCGCTTGGCCTTGCCCCGTCTGCCCTTGGCGCCTCGGTAGGTCAGGCGCACCAGCCGCGGCGGCCGCGAGGAGCCCTGGCCGACGCCCAGCACCCCGCCGTAACCCGCCTTCTGCAACGCCTTCTCGTCGAGCACCTGTACCTCGAGGCCGGCGGCCTCACCCAAAGCCTTTGCCCGGGCCGCGAACTCGGCGGGAAACAGGTGGCTCGGGGGAGTGTTGACCAAGTCGCGCGCGGTGGCGACCGCGGTCGCGACTGCCGCCGCGTGCGCCGCCTGCTTCTTGGCGTCGCGGGCGGTGGCCAGCACCGTGATCTTGCGCAGCCCTTTGTCTTTCGGCGCGGTCTTCTGGCTGCGGAACGCGGTGAACCGGTAGCTGCCCAGGATCAGGCCCTCGACGGCGGCCTCGCAGACGCCCTCGCCCGGCAACTCGGCCAGCGTCGTGACCACCGCCTCCGCGCCGCCAAGCGACCGCCCGGCGACCCCGGCGGCCCGGCGGACGGTGTCGGCCGGCCACTCCGATCGCGCTTTGCCCAGGCCGACGGTCAGCACGCTGGCCACCGGCAGCGAGGGCACCACCAGACGGTGCACCTGGTCGCTGCCGCCCGTCGCGTCCAGCGCCCGCAGCCCGGCCTCGATCTCGGCGACCGCGTCGGCGGACAGGAACGGTTCGGCCGACGCCACGGCGGCGCCGGGGCGCTCCTCTTCACCGCTTGAGACGACCGGCACGATCAGGACGGCGGAATTTACGCCCCGCTTGGGCAGCGACGTAGCGACGTTTACGGTGGGAGACTGATAACCCGGTTCGGTGGACACGGAAAACACCCTAGTCACCGCGGGCGGCGCTCAGCTCGGCGCGTCCCGGCCGCGCAGCTCGAATGCGGTCACGGGGGCGTCAAAACCCTTGAGGCTCAACGGCCCGTACGCGGCGGCGGGCCTGTCGGGCAATTCCTCCCGTAACTGCGCCGAGGCCAGGACCTGCCCCGGGCCCGCGGCGGCCACCAGACGCGCGGCCAGGTTGACGGGTCCGCCGAAGTAGTCCCCGTTGATGGCCAGGACGGTGCCGAAGGCGAGACCGGCGCGCACCTGCAGGCCCTCCTCCCGCGCCCGCGGATGCTCGACGAGGTCGATCGCGGCCCTGGCGAGCCGCTCGGGCGAAGCGCTCACCCACATCACCTCGTCGCCGATGAACTTCACCACCCGGCCGCCGCCGGCGTGCACCACATCGGACACCGTGCCGGCGAATTCGTTGAGCAGCATCGACAACTGGGCGGGCGTCAGCGCGTGGGTCAGCACCGTGAAGCCCGACAGGTCGGCGAAGCCGACCCCGCACACCACGCTGGCCGACGTGTCGCGAAGCACCGTCTCGAAATGGGTGCGGGCGCTGGTCAGGTGGTGCCGGTGCACGACGTCGATCAGCGCCCCGATGCGGGGAACGAATTCGGCCACCGATCGGTACGCCTGCGCCGTCGCGAGCTCGTCGCGCGTGTAGGTCATCTGGATGTCCGGCGTCCCGGCGCGGATCATCGTCGACTCGGCCTCCGCCAGGCGCGCCATCGCGGCACCGAGCACCCGGAGCAGGCCGAACGCGCCGTCCTCGCCGACGACGCCCTTGAGGGCGACCCAGGTTGACAGGGCGTCGACGTCGGCCTGGCTCAGCGCGGGAACGTCGCGCCCGGCGACGGTCAGGCCGAGCAACCCCCACGCGCGCGCCACGTCGGCGGCCGACAGGCCGAGTCGTTCGGCCGCGGTCTGCAGCGTGTACACCGGGCGCCCCGACCACTGCAGCACGTCGCCGGCCAGGCCGAACAGCCGGCCGCGGCGCTCGGCCTCGACCATCTCGTCGACGGTGAACCCGAGCCCGGCCAGGTACTTGATCAGGTCGGCCCGCTCGCGCGGATCGGCGATCCCGGCGGCCTCCAGCGCCGCAAAGTCCAGGGGATCGGCCACCCGCCCAAGTGTGCCAGCACGGGCGATTAGGGTGAATCGTCGTGACGGACGACTTGCAACACGGACCCCTGGAAGATCGCCATCGAAGCCTGGGCGGCGCCTTCGCCGAATTCGGCGGCTGGATGATGCCGGTGTCGTACGCCGGCACCGTCAGCGAGCACAACGCGACCCGCAACGCCGTCGGCCTGTTCGACGTCAGCCACCTCGGCAAGGCGTCGGTTCGCGGACCGGGCGCCGCCGAGTTCGTCAACTCCGCGCTCACCAACGACCTCGGCCGCATCGGACCCGGCAAGGCGCAATACACGTTGTGCTGCAATGACTCCGGGGGGGTGATCGACGACCTGATCGCCTACTACGTCGCCGACGACGAGATCTTCCTGGTGCCCAACGCCGCCAACACCGCCGCGGTGGTCGAGGCGCTGCAGGCGGCCGCTCCGGCCGCCGTCACCGTCACCAACCAGCACCGCTTATACGCCGTGCTGGCGGTCCAGGGCCCGCGGTCGCCCGGGGTGCTCGCCGAGCTCGGCCTGCCCGCCGACATGGACTACATGGCCTACGCCGACGCCACTTACGCGGGGGTCCCCGTGCGAGTGTGCCGCACCGGCTACACCGGTGAGCACGGTTATGAGCTGCTCCCGCCCTGGGACTCCGCGGGTGTCGTGTTCGATGCGCTCGCCGCCGCGGTGAGCGCCGCGGGCGGCGAACCGGCCGGCCTGGGCGCGCGTGACACCCTGCGCACCGAGATGGGTTATCCGCTGCACGGGCACGAACTTTCGCTCGACATCTCGCCGCTGCAGGCCCGCTGCGGCTGGGCGATCGGATGGAAGAAGGACGCGTTTTTCGGCCGCGACGCGCTGCTGGCCGAGAAGGCCGCGGGTCCGCGCCGGCTGCTGCGCGGCCTGCGGATGGTCGGCCGCGGCGTGCTGCGCCCCGGCCTCCCCGTGCTCGCCGGGGAGACGCCGGTAGGGGTCACCACGTCCGGCACATTTTCCCCGACGCTGCAGGCTGGGATCGGTCTGGCGCTGATCGATACCGACGCCGGTATCGACGACGGTCAGCGCGTCACCGTCGACGTCCGCGGCCGCGCCGTCGAATGCGACGTGGTGCGCCCGCCGTTCGTCGACACCAAAACTCGCTAGCCGGCGCATATAGAATCATGCCCATGACCAGCGGCTCCCTCGAGTTCACGCTTTCGCGCTCGGCGCATCCCGCCACGGATGCCGAACGCGAATCCATCCTGGCGGAGCCCGGTTTCGGGAGACACTTCACCGACCACATGGTGTCCATCGACTACGCCGAGGGCCCGGGGTGGCACAACGCGCGGGTGATTCCGTACGGCCCGATCGAGCTGGATCCGTCGGCGATCGTGCTGCACTACGCGCAGGAGGTCTTCGAGGGGCTGAAGGCCTACCGCTGGGCAGACGGTTCGATCGTGTCGTTTCGCGCCGAGGCCAACGCCGCCCGGATGCGGCTGTCGGCGCGGCGGCTCGCGATGCCCGAGTTGCCCGACGAGCTGTTCATGGGATCGCTGTGCCAGCTGGTCGCGGTGGACAGCGCCTGGGTGCCCGCCGTCGGCGGCGAGGAGGCGCTCTACCTGCGGCCCTTCATGATCGCCACCGAACCGGGGCTGGGGGTGCGGCCGTCCAAGCAGTACCGCTACCTGCTGATTGCCTCGCCGGCCGGCGCGTATTTCAAGGGCGGCGTCAGCCCGGTGACCGTGTGGGTGTCGACGGACTACGTGCGGGCGAGCCCGGGCGGCACGGGTGCGGCCAAGTTCGGCGGCAACTACGCCGCCTCGCTGCTGGCGCAGGCCGAGGCGGCCGACCACGGGTGCGACCAGGTGGTGTGGCTGGACGCCGTCGAACGGCGCTACGTCGAGGAGATGGGCGGGATGAACATCTTCTTCGTGTTCGGCAGCGGGGGCTCCGCGCGGCTGGTCACCCCGGAGCTGTCCGGGTCGCTGTTGCCCGGCATCACTCGGGATTCCTTGCTGCAGTTGGCCATCGACGCCGGGTTCTCCGTCGAGGAACGCAAGATCGACATCGATGAGTGGCAGAAGAAGGCTGCCGCCGGCGAGATCACCGAGGTGTTCGCGTGCGGCACGGCCGCGGTGATCACGCCCGTGTCGCGGGTGAAGTACGGCGACAGCGACTTCACCGTCGCCGACGGCCAGCCCGGCGAGGTGACGATGGCGCTGCGAGACACGCTCACCGGCATCCAGCGCGGCACCTTCGCCGACACGCACGGCTGGATGGCCCGGCTCGGCTAACGAGCGCGAGCAGACGCAAAAGCCTCCGCGTGCCCGGCGTGTCGCGGACTTTTGCGTCTGCTCGTCAGTGAAAAGCGGCCAGCGCCACCGCGCACACCGTCGTCGTCAATTCGATCGCGGCGCCCAGCACGTCGCCGGTGATGCCGCCGAAACGGCGCACGCAGTGGGCGACCAGCGCCGCCCCGCAGCCCAGCGCCACGAGCGCCGCGACCGGCCCCTGCCACGGCCGCGGGCCCGCCACCAGCGAGAAGCCGAGCAGCACCGCCACCCAGGCGGCCGCGACGGGCAGCGGCTGGCTACCGGCCACCCGCACGCCCAGCGCGCTGCCCTCGGCCGCCGGGACCGACCGGCGGCAGGCCAACACCGCGACGACCCGTCCGGCGGCCACGGCCACGACGACCGCCGCCGGCCTGGCCGCCGCCCCGAGAGCCGAGAACGCCAGCCCCTGCAGCAGGATCACCATCGCGACCGCCGCCACCCCGAACGGCCCGGTCGACCCGTCGCGCATCACCGCCAGCGCGCGCTGCGGCGGGCCGTAGCAACCCAGTCCGTCGGCCGTGTCGGCCACGCCGTCGATGTGCAGGCCGCGGGTGGCGAGCAGCAGGGTGGCCACCGCCAGCAGCCCGGGGAGCGCGCTGGCCGGTCCGAAGGCCAGTCCGCCGCCCCACGTCACGGCCGCGGCCAGCGCCCCCAGGGCGGCGCCCACCACGGGCAGCGCGGTCAGCGCGCCGCGGCCCACTGGCGCGTCGCCCCCGCGCGGGACAGGCAGGACCGTTCCGAAAGCGAAAGCCGTCGTCAGCGAACGGATCACGAGGTCGACGGGTCGGAGACGCCGGCGTCCGCGAACGTCGCCATCGACGAGAGCGTGGCCACCGCCGCGCGCAACACCGGCAGCGCGAGCGCCGCCCCCGTGCCCTCGCCGAGGCGCATGCGCAGGTCGAGGATCGGATCCAGGTCGAGTGCCGCCAGGGCCAGCGTGTGTGCGGGCTCGGTGGACCGGTGGCCGGCCTGCCACCACTGCCGGGCGCCGGGCGCCAGGTGCTCGGCGACCAGCGCCGCGGCCGTCACCGCCAACCCGTCGAGCAGCAGCGGGGTGCGCCGCACCGCCGCCTGGGCGCAGAACCCCGCCAGCGCGGCGAGGTCGGCGCCGCCGCAGGAACGCAGCAGCGCGGTCGCGTCCGGCAGCACCGGACGCGAGCGGAACAGCGCGTCCCGGACCGCGGCGGTCTTGCGCGCCCAGCCCGCATCGTCGATCCCGGAGCCGAAGCCGACCACCGCCACGGGCTCGGTGTTGGTCAGCGCCGCCACCAGCACGGCCGCGGCGGTGGTGTTGCCGATCCCCATGTCGCCGGCGATTAGCAGGTCGGCGCCCGCGTCCACCTCGTCGTCGGCGATGGCCCGACCGGCCGCGATCGCGGCGGCGGTCTCCCCGTCGGTGAGCGCGTCCTGCGTCGTGATGTTGCCGCTGCCGCGCCGCACCTTGTGAGCGCCGATCCGCGGCGACGGCGGGTCGGCGTCCACCGCCAGGTCCACGATCCGCACCGTCGCGTCCGCGACACCCGCCAGCACGTTGATCGCGGCGCCGCCGGCGTCGATGTTGGCGACCATCTGGGCGGTCACCTCGGGCGGATAGGCCGACACCCCGGACCGGGCGACACCGTGGTCGCCGGCGAACACCACCACCCGCGCGCGCTGGAATTGCGTGGGCGGGCAATGCCCCTGGCACGCCGCGGCCCACACCGACAGGTCCTCCAGCCGACCGAGCGCCCCACGGGGCTTGGTCAGCGTGTCCTGCCGCGCGCGGGCGGCCGCGGCGGCGGCCGCGTCCGGCGGCGACACCGGTGGGAAATCCATCAGCCGTCCGCCCGCTTGATCGGCAGCGCCTGCCCGGCGACCACCAGCACCACCTCGTCGCACAACGCGGCCAGGCGCTGGTTGAGGCTGCCCAGCTCGTCGGCGAACCGCCGTCCCGACGCGGTCGCGGGCACGACGGTCATGCCCACCTCCGGGCTGACCAGCACCAGCGCCGCCGGATAGGCGCCGACGGCGGCCAGCAACTCGTCGACCGGCCCGGCGACCGAACCGCCCGCCCAGGCGTTGTCGCGGTCCAGGGCACAGGTCAACCAGCCGCCGACGTCGTCGACGAGTGTCGGGAGCTCCGGCGCGTGGCGCAATTGCCCGGCGACGTCGGTGGTCTCGACCGTCGACCAGTGCGCGGGCCGCCGGCCGCGGTGGATCTCGACTCGCCGGGCCCAGGCCGCGTCGTCGCTCACGGGCGGACCGGGGGCCAGGTAGCGCACCGGCCCGTCCGGCGGCACGGACCGGCCGATGGCGTCCTCCGCCCACCGGGACTTGCCCGACCTGATCCCGCCGAGCACCAGCGTGCGCACCGGCTCAGGAGGCGCCTTCGCGCCGGTCAGCCGACACGGCTGCCGCGCTCCACCTGAGGCTTGGGCGCTCGCATCCGCCGCATCTGCGAAGCCCGCCCGGCGGCGTAAAGACCGAGCTTCCAGCGGCTTTCGGTGTTGTTGGGGAATTTCTCGTCGACCATTCTGCTGACCTTGCGGCCCAGGATGAGGCCGTCGACGCCCATCACGGCCATCAGCACGAGCATCGCCGGGGAGACGTACAGCTGTAGCTGCGGGAGGGCGAACATGACGAACAGCAGCACCAGCGTCGACGGCATGAACAGCCCCAGGGCGTTGCGCCGGGAGTCGACGATGTCGCGCGCGTAGCGCCGGACCGGTCCCTGATCGCGCGGCATCAGGTAGCCCTCTTCGCCGGCCATCATCCGTTCGCGCCGCTCGGCCATGCGGGCGCGGCTGGCGGTGCGGTCGGCCCTGCGTTCCTCGCGGCTGAGCTTGGGGCCGGCCAGCGCCTTGCGGCGGGCCCGCGCCTCGGCGGAGGTCATCGGAGCGGGGGCAACGGGCTTGCGGCGGAGGTCGTTTCGCTTGGGCGTGGGCCGCCCCTTCGGTCCGGTCCTGCGCGAGCCGCCCGGCGCCGCATCCTGCGGATCGGCCTCTCCGGCCACGCCCCGGGCGGTGGCGTCTTCTTCCTGGCCCTTCTTGCGGCCCATCAGCTTCACAGTCGCCAGGTTACTGTGCAGTTGGTCGGTACCGAAATTGCCTCAATTGCGTACCTATTAGGCATGCGCCAGCCGACTCGTTGGCCCTACGCTTACCTGTAATGAACGGCTACTTGTGATGAATGGCACCATGGCCCCGGATGACGTCGGCCCCGCCCCCGGCCGCCTCCAGCTCCCGGCCATGTTGGTTTTGGTCGCCCCCGATTGCTATGGCAACACCCTCTCGGCCGTCGAGGCCGCCGCCGCCATCGCCACCGGCTGGACCCGCTCGCGCCCGGCCGACCGGTTCATCGTCGCCCCGCAGTCCGACGGCGGCCCCGGCTTCGTCGAGGTGCTGGCCGAGCGGCTGGGGGAGAAGCGGCGGCTGCGGGTGTCCGGGCCGCTCGACGACCCGGTGACCGCGGAGTGGGTGTACGACCCCGCCCACGCGACCGCCTACCTGGAGTGCGCGCAGGCCTGCGGCTTGGCCCTGCTGGACGGTCCGCCCACCGCGGAGACCGCCCTGACCGCCCACAGCAGGGGCGTCGGGCAGCTGATCGCCGAGGCGCTGCGCATCGGGGCCAGGCGGATCGTGGTCGGGCTGGGCGGCAGCGCGTGCAGCGACGGCGGCCAGGGGATGATCGACGAGCTCGGGGGCCTCGACGTGGCGAGCCAGAAGCTGGCCGACGTCGAGCTGATCGCCGCCTCCGACACCGAATACCCGCTGGTCGGCCCCTGGGGTGCGGCCAGGGTGTTCGGGCCGCAGAAGGGTGCCGACACCGCCGCGGTCGCGGCGATGGAGGTGCGCCTGGAGGCGTGGGCGCTGGAACTGGAGGCGTTCGCCGGGCGCGACGTCAGCTCGGAGCCCGGCGCGGCCGCCGCGGGCGGCATCGGCGCGGGGCTGCTGGCGCTCGGCGGCCGCTGCGAGTCCGGCGCGGCGATCATCGCCGAGCACACCCGCCTGGCCGAGGATCTCGAAACCGCCGACATGATCCTCACCGGCGAGGGCCGGTTCGACGAGCAGTCCCTGCACGGAAAGGTGGTCGGCTCACTCGTCGACGCCGCGATCCCGCTGGGAATCCCGGTGATCGTGCTCGCCGGGCAGGTCGGCCTGGAGAACTCGGCGGTGCGCTCGTCGGGCATCATGTCGGCCCTGTCGATTGCCGATTACGCCGGGTCGGTGCGATTGGCGCAGGCCGATGCGGCCAATCAGCTCATGGGATTGGCGTCACAGGTGGCCGCGCGGCTCGGGAATAGCGGTCCTGCAAGGTACCGTTGAGCATGTGGGTTCTGCCCGGACGGCGAATGTGCGGAATCCCACCAAACAATTAGGCATGTAGGAGAAGCAATGACGGTGCAAAACGAGTCGACCGCCAAGACCCACGGCGTGATCCTGACCGAGGCCGCCGCCGCCAAGGCGAAGTCCCTGCTCGACCAGGAGGGGCGCGACGACCTGGCGCTGCGCATCGCGGTCCAGCCGGGCGGGTGCGCCGGGCTGCGCTACAACCTGTTCTTCGACGACCGGGCGCTGGACGGCGATCTGACCGCGGAGTTCGGCGGCGTGACCCTGACGGTGGACCGGATGAGCGCGCCGTACGTCGAGGGCGCCTCCATCGACTTCGTCGACACCATCGAGAAGCAGGGCTTCACGATCGACAACCCCAACGCCACCGGCTCCTGCGCCTGCGGCGACTCGTTCAACTGACGCGGTAGGGCTTTTCGCTAGTACGTTCCGCCGGTGCGCAGCACGTAGGAGCACACCGTGATCTGGCCGCGCTGGAACAGCATCTGCGCGATGCCCTGGACCTGATCGCGCGTCGGCCCCCCGGTTGCCGGCGTTACGCGCATGCTGAACAGCGCCTGCGCCTGGTACTGCGACAGGTACACGATCTTGTCGATGGAGGTCACGTCGACCTCGGAGAACTGCTTGCGGAACGCGTCGCTGCTGAGCCGGGCCAAGGCCTGGTCGGAGCGCTTGTCACGGACGCCGTCGTACATGCCGCACAGGGCATTACGGACGATCTCGTCGATGTCGCGACGCTCGAGCGCCGTCAGGTAGCCCTGAATCGCGGACTTGGTCGCCCCCTCGGAGAACGCGCCGCCGGTGCCGGCCCCGTTGGTGCGAACGCCGTACACGATGGCCACGGTCAGCGCCGTGGCGACCGCGAGGACCAGCGCGATGCCGATGAACAACCGCCGCTTGGATCGCCGCGCCGGGTACGGCGCCGGCGGCGGACCGGGATAATTGGCGGGAGGGGGCCCGGCGTCGCCACCGGCGCGGTTGAAGGGCGGGGCCCCGGGGTCGTGGGGATACTCGAGTGGGGGGGTTTCCCCGCGGTTTTGAGGTCCGGAGCTGCCGACAGTGTCGTTCGGCGGGTGCGGACCGGCCATCGAGGTTCTCCTACGGTGGTAGACGGGACCACGAGCGGGTCGGCGCCCGCGTTCGGGTTTTCGGCGACGTGGTTGCTTGAGTCTTCTAGGCAGGCTAGCGCACGAGATTCCGCCGACCGCGGAAACAGCGACGGTCGACGGGGCGTGAGTAGGCTAGGCAGCCTTACTAAGGAAGGGTGGAGTTTTCGTGACGATCGTGGTGACGGGTTCGATAGCGACGGACCATCTGATGCGATTCCCGGGCAAGTTTTCCGAGCAGCTGCTGCCCGAGCATCTGCACAAGGTTTCGCTCAGCTTCCTGGTCGACGACCTGGTGATCCACCGCGGCGGGGTAGCCGGAAACATCGCGTTCGCCATCGGCGTGCTGGGCGGTGACGTGGCGCTGGTCGGCGCGGCCGGCAAGGACTTCGCCAACTACCGTGAGTGGCTCCAGGCCCACGGCGTCAACTGCGACAGCGTCCTCATCTCCGACGCCGCGCACACGGCTCGCTTCACCTGCACCACCGACGTCGACATGGCCCAGATCGCGTCGTTCTACCCTGGCGCCATGTCCGAGGCCCGCAACATCAAGCTGGCCGACGTCGTGTCGGCCATCGGGACGCCGGACCTGGTGATCGTCGGCGCCAACGACCCCGACGCCATGCGGGTCCACACCGACGAGTGCCGCGCGCTCGGGCTGTCCTTCGCGGCCGACCCCTCCCAGCAGCTCGCCCGGCTCTCCGGGGACGAGATCCGCACGCTGGTGGACGGCGCCAAGTACCTGTTCACCAACGACTACGAATGGGACCTGATGCTGTCCAAGACTGGCTGGACCGAGGCCGACGTCATGGCGCAGGTCGAGCTGCGGGTGACCACGCTCGGCCCCAAGGGCGTCGACATCGTCGAGCCCGACGGGACCACCACCCACGTCGACGTGGTCCCCGAAACCAGCCAGGTCGACCCCACCGGCGTCGGTGACGCCTTCCGCGCCGGCTTCCTGACCGGGCGCAGCGCCGGGCTGAGCCTGGAGCGGTCGGCGCAGCTCGGCTCGCTGGTCGCCGTGCTGGTGCTGGAGTCGACGGGAACCCAGGAGTGGAAGTGGGACCACGAGGTCGCCGCCACCCGGCTGGCCGGTGCCTACGGCGACGAGGCCGCCGCCGAGATCACGGCGGTGCTCGCCTAAAGCACGCCTAAAGCCTCCCTAAAGCCTCGCGACCAGACGCAAAAGCACCCGCACGCTAGGCGTGTCGCGGTGCTTTTGCGTCTGCTCGCGGTCAGAGCTGCACGGGGTAGTGCGGCTCGCCGATCTGCGGGACCACGCTGTGCTCGACGAAGATCGCGTGCCACAGCATGAAGATCAGGACGGTCCACAGCCGGCGGCCGTGGTCGCTGACGCCGTTGCGGTGCTCGTCGAGCATGCGCCGCACAGCCTCCAGGTCGACGAGGTGGCCGGCCTGTGAGGCCGCCACCAGCTCGTAGGCCCACTCGAGCAGTTCGCCCGCGCGCAGCCAGTGCCGAATCGGCACCGGGAACCCGAGCTTCGGCCGGTGCAGCACGTGTGCCGGGACGATCGGCTCCAGCGCGCGCCGTAGCGCGTACTTCGTGGTGGCGCGGGTGATCTTGGCGTCGACGGGCAACCGGGACGCGACGGCGAACACCTCCGGGTCCAGGAACGGGACGCGGAGTTCCAGCGAGTTGGCCATCGTCATCTTGTCGGCCTTGACCAGGATGTCGCCGCGTAGCCAGGTGAACAGGTCGACGTGCTGCATACGGGCCACGGGGTCCCAGCCCTTCGACTCGGCGTACACCGACGCGGTGACGTCGGTGTGCGTCCAGTCGGCACGGAATCCCGGCAGCACGTCGCGCAGCTGGGTGTCGGAGAAGCTGCGGGCGTTGCCGTAGTACCGCTCCTCGAGCGTCAGGGACCCGCGGTGCAGCAGGCTCTTACCCCGCATCCCCTCCGGCAGCGGTCTGGACACCTTGCCCATCGACCGCCGCACCGGCCGTGGCAGGTAGTCGAAAGGCTTGAGTGACAACGGTTCCCGGTAGATTGTGTAGCCGCCGAACAGCTCGTCGGCGCCCTCCCCGGACAGCACCACCTTGACGTGCTTGCGCGCCTCGCGGGCGACGAAGAACAGGGGTACCAGCGCGGGGTCGGCGACCGGCTCGTCGAGGTACCAGACGATTTCGGGCAGGGCGGCGACGAACTCGTCCGGGTGGACCACCTTGGCGACGTGGCGGGCGCCGATCGCCTCCGCCGAGGCCACCGCCACATCGATCTCGGAGAACCCCTCCCGCTCAAACCCGGTGGTGAAAGTGATCAGCCGGGGGTTGTGCCGGATCGCCAGCGCAGCGATGGCCGTCGAGTCGATCCCTCCGGACAGAAACGCCCCCACCGTGACGTCGGCGCGCATGTGCTTGGCGACCGAATCCTCGAGCACCGCCGTGATCTCGTCGTACCGGGCCTGCTCGGTATCGCGGGTGATCGGGGTGGCCGCGAAGCGCGGCGTGAAGTACCGGGTGACCTGGGGGGGTTGCCCGGGCCGGATGCGCGCGTAGCAACCCGATTCCAGCCGGCGCACTCCGCGGTGCAGCGTCTCGGGTTCCGGCACGTACTGCAGCACCGTGTAGTGCTGCATGGCGCGCTCGTCGATGCGGGTGTCGAAGCCGATCAGCTCGGCGAGGTCCAGCAGACACTTCTTCTCGCTGGCCACGGCCGTGCCGCCGGTGCCAGTCGCCATGAACAGCGGCTTGATGCCGAAGGGGTCACGCGCGCAGAGCAATTCGCCGGTGACGGTGTCCCACAGCGCGAAGGCGAACATGCCGCGCAGCCGCGTCAGCACCTCGGTGCCCCAATGGTGGTAGCCGGCGACGATCGCCTCGCCATCGCCGTCGGTGGCAAAGGTCGCGCCGTACTGGGCGGTCAGTTCCACGCGCAGTTCGAGGTAGTTGTAGATCTCCCCGTTGAACACCAGCACGTAGCGTTCGGGCGCGTCCGGGGGACCCCAGCGCAGCGGCTGGTGCGAGTGGGCGATGTCGATGATGGAGAGCCGGTTGAAGCCGAAGACGACCGATCCGTCGCCGTCGGACCAGGTGCCCGGCTCGTCTGGCCCGCGGTGGCGCATCAGGTGCGACGAGCGCGCGACGGCGTCGTCGGCATCGTTGGCCGAGCCGGCCGGGCCCGCGACGAACGCCAACAGTCCACACACGGCGCCCCAGTATGCCGCACTTCGGCGGTGTGTGTGGCCGGCGCACCCGGGAGCTCGCGAAGCGCCGAGCCGGCCGACCCGCAGGGGTTTCTTCGCCCGCGTCAGCGGCGTGGTCTACGCTGCGTAGTATTCGATATCCGAGCAGGAGGCGCCGACGTGACACCTCGCGGGCAGGTCCGTTCGCAACGTATGTCGCAGCGCAGGTTAAGGGGCCTTTTGGGCGACCGTTTCCGACGCGCTGACCGGACCCTCGGCCGTCGTCTTCGGCCCCTCGCGCTCGCCGGGACCCTGGGCGTGCTGGCCGTCAGCCTCAGCGGCTGCAGCTGGACGCACGTGCTGGCCATGGGCTGGCCCGAGGGCGTCACCCCGCAGGCCCACTGGAACCGGGAACTGTGGATCGGATCGGTGATCGCGGCGCTGGTTGTCGGCGTCATCGTGTGGGGCCTGATGTTCTGGTCGTCGGCCTTCCACCGCAAGAAGGCCACCGACACCGAGTTGCCCCGCCAGTTCGGCTACAACATGCCCCTGGAGCTGGTCCTCACGGTGACCCCGTTCCTCATCATCTCGGTGCTGTTCTACTTCACCGTGGTGGTGCAGGAGAAGATGCTGCACGTCGACAAGGATCCCGAGGTGGTGATCGACGTCACGGCCTTCCAGTGGAACTGGAAGTTCGGCTACCAGCGCGTCGACTTCAAGGACGGCACCCTGACCTACGACGGCGCCGACCTGGCCCGTAAGAACGCCATGGTGTCCAAGCCGGAAGGCAAGGACGCCCACGGGGAGGAGCGCGTCGGGCCCATCCGCGGGCTCAACACCTCGGACCGGACCTACCTGAACTTCGACAAGGTCGAGACCCTCGGGACGCCCACCGAAATTCCGGTGTTGGTGTTGCCCACCGGCAAGCGCGTCCAATTCCGGTTGGCGTCGGCGGATGTCATCCACACGTTCTGGGTGCCCGAATTCCTGTTCAAGCGCGACGTCATTCCCAACGCCGAGGCGAACAACTCCGTCAACGTCTTCCAGGTTGACGAGATCACCAGGCCGGGTGCGTTTGTGGGGCACTGCGCCGAGTTCTGCGGCACCTACCACTCGATGATGAATTTCGAGGTACGTGCGGTGGCGCCCAACGATTTCAAGGCCTACATGCAGCAGCGGATGGCCGGAAAGAACAACGCCGAGGCTCTGCAGGCCATCGCGCAGCCGCCGCTCGCGGTGACCACCCACCCGTTCGACACGCGTCGCGGCGAACTGACCCAAAGCCAGTAGGGGAGGACACCGGAATGCATATCGAAGCTAGGCTATTCGAATTCGTCTCTGGGTTTTTCGTCTTCGCGGCGGTGCTCTACACGGTGCTGACCGCGCTCTTCGCCACCGGCGGCACCGAGTGGGCCGGCGCCACCGCCTTGGCGTTGACTGGCGGCCTCGCGTTGATCGTGGCGACGTTCTTCCGGTTCGTCGCGCGCCGGATCGACACCCGCCCCGAGGACTACGAGGGCGCCGAGATCAGTGACGGCGCAGGGGAGTTGGGCTTCTTCAGCCCGCACAGCTGGTGGCCGATCCTCATTGCGCTGTCCGGATCGGTGGCTGCGGTGGGCGTCGCGCTGTGGCTGCCCTGGCTGATCGCCGCAGGGGTGGTCTTCATCCTCGCGTCCGTCGGCGGCTTGGTGTTCGAGTATTACATCGGGCCCGAGAAGCACTGACTTGCACCTCGAAGGTCACAATCAGAGCACCAGTTGATCGGTGGGCCTTCGCCGGGAGGTCTTTGCTCCACACCGTTCGGTAGGGTTTGCCCAAGCACCATGAGGAAATCCCAAGCGCGCGCGCAACGAGGTAACCGCGGAGCCCCGCGCGCTGGTGAAGCAGTTGGACAGGGCAGGCAAGGATGAGCGGGCCGAATCCCCCGGAATGGGAGCCGGAAGAAGCGGATTCCGCCGGTGACCTCGGCGCCGGCCCGGATTCGGGCGGCAGGCCGCGCGACCGGTGGGAGCCCCACGACGACGCGGAACACGGCGGCGGTCTGGAGCCGTTCGAAGACAGCACCGAAGTTCCGGCCGCGGATCAGACGGGTCAGACGGACGCCTATTCCCGGGCCTACTCGGCCCCGGAGTCGGAGCACTTCGTCACCGGTCCCTACGTGCCGGCCGACCTGCGGCTCTACGACTACGAGGGATACGACGACTCGCCGGATTTCGACGACGAGCACCGCGCTCCGCGCTGGCCGTGGGTGGTGGGGGTCGCCGCGATCGTGGCCGCGATCGCGCTCGTGGTGTCGGTGTCCCTGCTGGTCGCCGGGACCGACACCAACAAGTTGGCCACCCCCGGAACCACCACCGCGTCCACGCCGCCGATGCAGGACGAGATCACGACCACCAAGGCGCCGCCCCCGAGCACCCCGCCACCACCGCCCAGCCCCGAGACCCCGACAGCCACGGAGACCCAGACAGTGACGGTGACACCCAGCCCTCCGCCACCACCGCCGCCGCCCGCGACGACCACTGCCGCGCCGCCGCCGGTGACCACGACCGCGGCTCCACCGCCGACGACCACCACCCCCGCGGGCCCGCGTCAGGTGACGTACTCGGTGACGGGCACCAAAGCGCCGGGGGACATCATCTCCGTGACTTACGTCGACGCCTCGGGCCGGCGGCGCACGCAACACAACGTCTACATCCCGTGGTCCATCACGGTCACCCCGATATCTCAGTCCGACGTCGGCTCGGTCGAGGCGTCTAGCCTGTTCCGGGTGAGCAAGCTCAACTGCTCGATCACCACAAGTGACGGAACGGTGCTCTCGTCGAACACCAACGACGGACCGCAGACGAGCTGCTGATGGTGAGCAGATATGCCGCATACCGGCGCGGCGACGACACCATTCCGCCGGAAGTCGTCGACCGGATCCTGATCGCGTCCTGCGCCGCCGTCTGGCTGGTCTGGCTGGGCGTGAGCGTGGCCGCCGTGGTCGCGCTGGTGAACCTCGGCCGGGGCTTCCACAAGGCCGCCAGCAGCCCGCACACCACCTGGGTGCTGTATGCCGTCATCATCGTGTCCGCGCTGATCATCGCCGGTGCCATCCCGGTCCTGGTGCGGGCTCGCCGCATGTCGCAGGCCGAGCCGGCCGCTCCGGCGATGACCGCACCCGGGCGCGGCACCGGCAGGCCCCCCGTGCGGCTGGGAGGGGCCGGGCCGCACCCCAGGCCAGACCGGGCCTACCAGTCGAGTGGGCATTCCGCCGGGTCGTTCGAGGAATGGTCGGGGACCGCGGTCGATCGAATCTGGTTGCGCGGGACCGTCTTGCTGGCGGGCACCATGGGTTTGGCGCTGATTGCGGTCGCGGCCGCGACGTACCTGATGGCCGTGGGGCACGACGGCGCGTCCTGGGTGGGCTACGGGCTCGCCGGCGCCGTCGCCGCGGGGTTGCCGCCCGTCGAGTGGGTGCACGTTCGGCAGCTGAGGCGCGTGATCGCCGAGGGCTAACGGTGGGCTGACGGCCTGCCGGCAGCGTGCCGCGTGCGGCCGGCCGTCTGTGCCGGGAGGGATGCCGTTGGGCGTTGAGTGTGCAGCGGGTGCGTCGAGTGTGCGGCCAGGTAGGCGACACGCCGGTGTGGGGCCGCCGTCGGTTCACACTGAACACTCTGAGTACACACTCGATGCCGTTGCGCGGGGGAGTAGTAGTCGGCGGATGGTGGGGGCGCTTGTTGGGCGTTGAGTGTGCAGTTGGGGCGTTGAGTGTGCAGCGGGTGCTTCGAGTGTGCGGCCAGGTAGGCGACACGCCGGTGTGGGGCCGCCGTCGGTTCACATTGGAAGCACCAGCTGCACAATCGATGCCGTTGCGGCGCAGTCGAAGCGGTTAGCAGACTCCCGGGCAAAAAGATGAGCCGAGTCGGGAAACCCTCGTCACACGGGACGCACTTGTCGACCGCATGTCGAACGGCTTGGGCCCCAACGCAATGAGGGCCGCGCAAACGCGCGGCCCTCATTGTCGATCCGGCTAGTGCTCTCCGTTGGACCCATTCGATCCGTTGGAAGCCACGCTACTTTCCTGGTGTTCGCGCAGCGCGGTGAGGAGTCGATGCTCCGAGCTGTGCGCCGCCTCGCGCAACGCGGCATCCTCCGACGCGGGGTCGGCGCGCAGGAAGCTACCGCTACCGGGCGATCCGCCCGAGCCCAGCTTGTTCATCCGCTTGGGCAGGGCGGCACCCTGGTAGGCCAGCGGCAACGGGTGACCGTGGTCGTCGACGGGGCCGAGCGGCTGGTGCAGCTCGATGTACGCCCCGTGCGGCAGCCGCTTGATGATCCCCGTCTCGATGCCGTGCTCGAGCACGTCGCGGTCGCTGCGTTGCAGCCCGATGCACCACCGGTAGGTGATGAAGTAGACGAACGGCGGGAGGATCACCATCCCGATTCGCCCGATCCACGTGGTCGCGTTCAGCGAGATCTCGAACTTGAAGGCGATGATGTCGTTCATCGCCGCCAGCGTCAGCAGCATGTAGAACGAGATCGCCATCGCGCCGATCGACGTGCGCACCGGGGCGTCCCGGGGCCGCTGCAGCAGGTTGTGGTGCGCCTTGTCGCCGCTGAACCGCTTCTCCAGGAACGGGTAGATGATCAGCAGGATGAAGATCAGGCCCATGATGAGCGCCACCCAGACCGCTGCCGGAATGGTGTGGTGCCAGAAGTAGAACTCCCATGGCGGCCAGATGCGCGCCAGGCCTTCGGTCCACATCATGTAGAAGTCGGGCTGCGAGCCGGCCGAGACGTGAGATGGCTTGTAGGGGCCCAGGTTCCAGATCGGGTTGATCTGCAGCAGGCCGCCCATCAGGCCGAGCACGCCGACGATCGCCGCGAAGAACGCGCCGGACTTGACCGCGAAGATCGGCATGACCCGCACGCCGACCACGTTGTGCTCGGTGCGGCCGGGGCCGGGGAACTGGGTGTGCTTCTGAAACCACACCATGGCCAGGTGCAGCCCGATGAGCGCCAGGATGATCCCCGGCAGCAGCAGGATGTGCAGGGCGTACATGCGCGGGATGATGTAGCCCGCGGTCGCGCACTCGTTGCCCACACCCCCACAAGGGAAGTCGCCGCCGAACAGCGCCCAGTGCAACCAGGTGCCGATTATCGGCATGCCCAACGTGATCGACGACAGGGCGGCGCGCAGCCCGATGCCCGACAGCAGGTCGTCGGGGAGCGAGTAGCCGAAATAACCCTCGAACATGGCCAGGATCAACAGCAGCGAGCCGATGACCCAGTTGGCCTCACGCGGCCGCCGGAACGCGCCGGTGAAGAAGATGCGCGCCAGGTGCACCATGATCGACGCGGCGAAGAGCAGTGCCGCCCAGTGGTGGACCTGGCGGACGAACAGACCGCCCCGCACCTCGAACGAGATGTCGAGCGTCGAGGCGAAGGCCTTCGACATGTCGACGCCGCGCAGCGGCTGGTAGGCGCCGTTGTAGGTGACCTCGGCCATCGACGGGTCGAAGAACAGGGTCAGGTAGACGCCGGTGAGCAGCAACACGATGAAGCTGTACATAGCGATCTCACCGAGCAGGAACGACCAGTGGGTCGGGAAGACCTTGTTGAGCTGTCTGCGGACGGCCGCCGACGGGTGATAGCGGGTGTCGATTTCCTCACCCTGGCGGGCGAGGACATCACCGATCTTGGGCGGTTTGGGGGGACTCAGTTTTGGACTCATGATGTCGTGCGCTCCCAGAATGCCGGTCCGACGGGCTCGACGAAGTCACCGTTGGCAACCAGATACCCGTTGGAGTCGATCGTGATGGGCAGTTGCGCCAGCGCGCGCGCCGCCGGGCCGAAGATCGGCTTGGCGAAGTGCAGGGCGTCGAACTGCGACTGGTGGCAAGGGCACAGGATTCGGTAGGACTGCTCTTCGTACAGTGATGCCGGGCACCCCAGATGCGAGCACACCTTGGTATAGGCAAACAGCTCGCCGAAGTTGAAGCTCTCCTGGCCCTGCCGCTTGACCACCCGCGACATGTCGGTGGGCCGGATCCGGATGAGCATGACGGGGTTGCGGACGCCCTGGTTGATCGCGCGGAGCTTCTCCTGCGACTCCGGGGTGGTCCCGTCGCCGTCGGACTCGCGCCACGGGAAGACCGTCTCCATGCCGCCGGCGTCGATGTCTTCGGGGCGCATCTTGACGAACGGCGAGTTGGTGGCCGAGCCGGTGGCGCGGGCGAGGTAGATGGTTTCGCCCTTGTACTTCGGGGTCCAGCCGGACGTCCACAGGACGGCCTTCTTGCCGTCGGCGGTGGGCACGACCGGCTTCCATGGGTTCTTGATCAGACCGCCGGCAAACGCCACCAGGGTCGACAGCCCGAAGGCGCCCAGGCCCACGCCCATGGACAGGCCGATCAGCTTGCGTCGCCCGACGGTAGAGCCCTCGAAGGCGTCGGTCAGGTTGGCCACCACGGTCTTGCGGTCGATGTCGCGGGACACCCCGTCGTGGCGCTCCTGGATCGAGATCTCTTCGGGGATGAAGCGTTTCTGGTACAGGATCGTGCCGATGGCGATCGACAGGATCGACATCCCGAACGTCAGCCCGTACAGCGGTGTGGCCAGGTCGTACAGCAGGCTCCCCGGGGCGCTCTTCGGCTTGTACTCCCACGGCCAGAACAGGAAGACCAGCAGCAGTGCCAGCCCGAAGCCGCCACCCAGCAACAGCCACCGCGCGACCGAGCGCTCGGCCCGCTTCTCGGCCTTCGTGCCCTCGACTGGCCAGCGCGGGACCTTGAAGACGGTCTCGACGCCGTCGAGCTTGCCGCCCAGCGCGACCAGCTCGTCGTGCGACATCGCGGCCAGGGCCGCCTCGTCGGGTTCCTGGGGTCCGCCCGCGCGCTTGTCGGTGTCAGAGCCCACGGCGTTCGCGTCGCTCATTTTGCGCCGCTCCTCCACATCGCTTCGTTCTGCATCGTCTCGGCGGGGCTCATGACGCTCGCGCCCCAATCCACAGTGCAAGGCCGATGGCCGCCACCATGCCGATGATCCAGGCCGCCATGCCCTCGGGCGCCGGCCCGAAGCCGCCGAGGCCGTAGCCGCCGGGCTGACGCTCCTCGCTCACGGCCTTGACGTAGCCGATGATGTCCTTCTTCGCGTCCAGCGACAGCTGGCGGTCGGAGAACTTCGGCATGTTTTGCGGACCCGTCCGCATCGCCGCGAGGATCTGCTGCTCGTTGGCCGGGTCCAAATTCGGTGCGTACTTGCCCGACGACAGTGCCCCGCCGCGTCCGGTGAAGTTGTGGCAGGACGAGCAGTTCAGGCGGAACAGGTCGCCGCCGCGGCCCAGGTCGTCGCCGCGCAGCGAGCGCATCGCCAGGCTGCCGTCGGGGTTGCGTTCGACGGTGGGGCCGCCACCGTTGGCCTGCACGTACGCGCCGATCGCGTCGATCTGCGCCTCGTCGAAGATCGGCTCCTTCCGGGGCGCCTGGGCCTCCCCGCGCATCGCCGGCATCCGGCCGGTCGACACCTGGAAGTAGATCGCCGCCTCGCCGACACCGATGAGGCTGGGCCCGTGGTCGGGCACGCCCTGCAGGTTGGCGCCGTGGCAGGAGATGCACGAGGTGTCGAACAGCTGCTTGCCGGTGCGCAGCGTCGCCGACGAGGACTCGTCGGCGACGGCCACCTGCGGCCGCGGCGTCAGGATGGCCGCCAGGCCGCCCGCGATCGTCAGGGCGATCAACAGCAGCAAACCCCCCGACAGCCGGCGACGGAGCCGGCGCCGGGAGCGATCCGACCAGCCTTTCCGCGGGCTGCGCTCCGCCGAGTCGCGGCCGGATCTCTTAGACCCCAGTTTCATCAACCGAGCACTCCTGTTCGTCCAGCGCCTGCTCATCGAATGAAATAGATCACGGCGAACAGCGCGATCCACACGATGTCGACGAAATGCCAGTAGTACGAGACGACGATGCTGGCCGTCGCCTGCGCCGGGGTGAACTTGGTCATCGCGGTGCGGGCCAGCAGGAAGATGAAGGCGATCAGGCCGCCGGTGACGTGCAGGCCGTGGAAGCCGGTGGCCAGGTAGAACACGCTGCCGTACGCGCTGCCGTGGATGGTCGTCCCGTGGGTGGCCAGGTGGTAGTACTCGTAGCCCTGGCCGATGATGAAGAACAGCCCCATCAGGAACGTGATCACGTACCACCGGCGCAGGCCGAAGACGTCGCCACGCTCGGCGGCAAACACGCCCATCTGGCAGGTGAACGACGACGCGATCAGCACCAGCGTCACCGGCACGGCCTGATAGAGGTTCAGCTCGGTCGGCGGCGGCGGCCACTTCCCGCCGGCCTGCGAACGAGCGGTGAAGTACATCGCGAACAGCCCAGCAAAGAACATGAGCTCGCTCGACAGCCACACTATGGTGCCGACACTGACCATGTTTGGCCGGTTCAGCGAATGAACTCGCGATGTGATCGCAGTACCCGAGGTCCCTACAGCGCTGGTCACATCCGCAAGTATGACGCTTTGTAGTTGTCGAACTCTACCCGGGTGGCCAATTGGTGTTCCCGAGTCGCGTCCGCAGGGGTGCGCGAGGGGGTTCGGCAACGGTTTGGGGGTGATCGCACGGCGTGCGACCATCGGCGCGTGACTCCCGCACCCGCAGCTCCCGCGCCCGGCCCGGCGACGTCGTGGCCGCAGGTCCTGGCGCGTCTGACCGGCGGCCGGGAACTGGCGCGGGGCCAGGCCGCCTGGGCGATGGACCAGATCATGACCGGCAGCGCACAGCCGGCGCAGATCGCGGCGTTCGCGGTGGCGATGCAGATGAAGGTGCCGACGGCGGCCGAGATCGGCGAACTGGCCGAGGTCATGCTGACCCATGCGCGCCGGCTGCCCCCCGGCACGATTCCCGACGGCGCCGTCGACATCGTCGGCACCGGCGGGGACGGCGTCAACACCGTCAACCTGTCCACGATGGCGGCGATTGTCGTCGCGGCCGCCGGCGTCCCGGTGGTTAAGCACGGGAATCGGGCGGCGTCGTCGCTGTCCGGGGGCGCGGACACGCTCGAGGCGCTCGGGGTGCGCATCGACCTCGGGCCCGACCAGGTCGCTCGGAGCCTGGACGAGGTGGGCATCGGGTTCTGCTTCGCGCCGCTGTTTCACCCGTCGTACCGGTACGCCTCGGCGGTGCGCCGCGAGATCGGAGTGCCGACCGTCTTCAATCTGCTTGGGCCCCTTACCAATCCGGCGCGGCCCCGGGCCGGGCTGATCGGTTGCGCGTTCGCCGACCTGGCCGAGGTGATGGCGGGCGTGTTCGCGGCGCGCCGGGCCAGCGTGCTGGTGGTGCACGGCGACGACGGCCTCGACGAGCTGACGACGACGACCACGAGCACGATCTGGCGGGTGCAGGCCGGCACGGTCGAGCGGCTGACGTTCGATCCGGCCGGCTTCGGCTTCGCCCGGGCCGACATCGCCGACCTGCTGGGCGGCGACGCGCAGGCCAACGCGGCGGAGGTCCGCGCCGTGTTCTCCGGTGCGACGGGGCCGGTCCGCGACGCGGTCGTGCTCAACGCGGCGGGGGCGATCGTCGCGCATGCCGGGCTATCCAGCCGCGCCGAATGGCTGCCGGCGTGGGAGGACGGGTTGGAGCGCGCCGTCGCGGCCATCGACTCCGGGGCGGCCGAACAACTGCTCGCGCGATGGGTGCGGTTCGGCCAGCAGGTCTGAGTCGCGCACGCCCGGCGACGATGCGGGCCACGTAGCGGGGAGCTGAGGAGGCGGGCCATCGCGCAACTGCTCGACGGCCAGCCGTGCCGATCGGGCCGCCGCCGCCCACCCCGCCCACGGGCCGGCCGACCGCAGGGGGGAGACCCAGCCCTCGTCCGAGCCGTCGGCGGCCCGCACGATGCGCACGCCCGGCCCCGCCAGCCACCGCGCGATGAGTGCGGTCTCCTCGACCGGCGCGCCACCCAGGGGGGAGGCGGCCGGCAGGATCGCTTGTGCGCCCGCATGAATCGCGTCGATCACCGGCATCGGGGGCACGCCGCGTCTGGCGGTGCCGGCCGCGGCAAGCTGGCCGTGGCGGATCACGGCGAGCTGGTAGCCGCCCTGGCCGTCGGGGGCGGCGGCGATCAGCTCGGGCAGCGCGGCCAGGGCGCGCAGCCGCTGGCCGCGCCACAGGGCCTCGACGGCGACGGCGGTTCGGTCGCGCAGCCGCGCGGCGCTTTCGAAATGGTGCCGGTCGGCGAGCGCCGTCACCTGCCGCACGGCGTCGGCCAGGGCCGAGTTGTCCGATCCGTCGATCAGGGCCGCCGCCCGGGCCGCCCCGGCGGCGTACTGGGTGGCCGTCGCGTCGCGGGCGGCGGGGCACGGTGACACCTCGAGCGGCGGACAGGCCGGGCCGTGCAACCCGGAGCGCGTCAGCCGCGCCGTGCACGTCCGCAGCCCGGTGAACCGGGCGAACAGGGCGGCCGTGTCGGCGGCGTCGGTGCGCGACCGGAACGGGCCGATCGCGCGGTCGTGCCGCGGCGCCCGCACCACGGACAGGCGGGGGAACGCCTCGTCGGTCAGCGTCACCCACCACCACCGGTGCGGAAACCGCGACCGGCGGTTGTACGGCGGGGCGTGCGCGGCCAGCAGCCGCAGTTCGCGCACGCCGGCCTCGAGCGCGTGGGCGCACTCGACGTGGTCGACCGAGGTGGCGAGGTTGACCATCTCCTTCATCCGGCCGCGGGGATCGGCGCCGGTGAAGTACTGGTTCACCCGGCGTCGCAGGTCGACGGCGGTGCCGATATAGAGCACCTCGCCGGACGGCCCGCGGAACAGGTAGACACCCGGCCGGCGCGGCAGGCCCTCGGCCAGGACGCGCTTGCGCCGCTGGGCCGGCGTCACGTCCGGGAGGTACGAGCGCAGGTCGGCGTAGGTGTGCACGCCCTGGTTGCCGACCCGCTCGATGAGAGCGTGCAGCACCTCGACGGTGGCCCGGGCGTCGTCGAGGGCGCGGTGGGTGGGCTGTGCGGCGACAGCGAACAGTCTGGCCAGGGCGCCCAGCCGCACGCTGGGTGCCTCCTCGCGGCTCAGCACGCGGCGGGCCAGCCGGACCGTGCACAGCACCCGGGGCCGCGGCCAGGGGAGGCCGCACCGTTCGGCCGCGGCGCGCAGGAAGCCGTGGTCGAACCCGGCGTTGTGCGCGACCAGCACGGACCCGTGGTCGAAGCCGGCGAACTCCAGGAATATCGGCAGCACGGCGTCGATGGTCGGGGCGTCGCACACCATTGCCGTGGTGATGCCCGTCAGCTGCACGATCTGGGGCGGGATGCTGCGCTGTGGGTCGACCAGGGTGGCGAACTCGCCGAGCACGACTCCGCCGCGGACCTTGACCGCCCCGATCTCGGTGATGGCGTCGGCCACCGCCGCGTCGGTGCCCTTGGTGCGCCCGCCCGTGGTTTCCAAATCGACCACCACGAAGGTTGTTTCGCGCAACGAGATCTCGTCGGCCAGCAGCGGCGGACCCATGTCGGCGAAACTCAGCTGAGCCGCGCCGCCTGCACCCATGGCCGAGACGTTAGGCACCCCCACCGACACGCCGCGGTTCCCACGCCGGGATTGGCGGTCGTCAGGTCGTCAGGGCGTCAGGTCGTCAGGGCGTCAGGGCGTCAGGGCGTCAGGGTGTCAGGGCGTCGGGCCGACGGTTCGCGGGGCCGAAAACTTGTCGGGGGGCGTGGTTAGCGTTCGGACAGCCCTACTTCCCGTTCGTCAGGGCCCGACCGAGAGGACTGAGTACTCATGGCACACGACCCGATGGCACCCGGCTGGACACCGCACGGTACGGGCCCGGTGGTGATCGACTGCGACGAGTGCGCGGTGCGCGGCCGCGGATGCCGCGACTGTGTGGTCAGCGTGTTACTCGGCGTCCCGGAGACATTAATGCAGGACGAACGCGCCGCATTGGAAGTTCTCGCCGACGTCGGTTTGGCGCCGAGGTTGCGCCTGGTGCCGATTCGCCGCGACCGCAGTTCTGGCGTAGCCTAAACGCCTTGTGCGGCAACGAAGCTCACACACTCACACGGAAATGACAGAAATCTTTCCAATTTCTTAATCCCCCGCTTTGGACAAACGTCGATATCGTTTCGTAACCTGTTTGAGACCTGAGACCAGCTCGACGCCACGTCCGTCGAACGGCCGTTTAAGGAAGCAAATTTTGAGGCTCGGTTCTAAGTACCCGATTTTCCGTGTCCCCACACGAATCGTCGTCGGTACGTTAACGAGCTTGACCCTCTTCTCCGGAGTGCTGGCCGCCAACGCGGCGGCCGACCCGGCGGACGATGCGCTCGCCAAGCTCAGCGAGCTGTCTCGCCAGGCCGAGCAGACCACCGAGGCCATGCACAGCGCACAACTCGACCTGGACGCCAAGCTGGCCGCCCAGCGCGCCGCCGACAAGAAGCACGACGACGACCAGGCCGCCGTCGACGCGGCCAAGGCGCGCCTGGCCTCGTTCCAGGGTGCGGTCAACAAGCTGGCCGCCGCCACCTACATGGGCGGCAGCGTGGACGGCATGCAGGCCATCCTCACCGCCGGCTCGCCGCAGGGGCTGATCGACAAGCTGGCCGTGCAGCGGGTGATGGCGCGGCAGATGGCCACCCAGATGGCCGACTTCCGGGCCGCCGGCGAAGCGGCCGCCAAGGCCGAGCGCGACTCCGCCAAATCCGCCGCCGACGCGCGGACCGCGGCCGAGCAGGCTGCCGCGGTCCGGTCGGGCCTCCAGTCCAAGCAGAGCCAGCTGCAGGTGCAGATCGCCGTGGTCAAGTCGCAGTACGTGGCGCTGACGCCCCAGCAGCGCACCGCCCTCGCCGACCCGGGCCCCGTCCCGGCGGCGGCCCCGGTGCCCGGCGCGCCGGGGCCCGAGGCGGCGCCGCCGGGTGCCCCGCAGCCCGGCGGTCCGGCCCCCGGTGAGGCCCCGCCCCCCGGGATCTTCATGCCCCCCGGCGGCGGTGACCGCGGGACCGTCGTGCAGGCGGCGTTGACTCAGGTCGGTTCGCCCTACGTGTGGGGTGGCGCCGCGCCCGGCGGATTCGACTGCTCCGGCCTGGTGATGTGGGCGTTCCAGCAGGCGGGCATCCAGTTGCCGCATTCCAGCCAGGCGCTGGCCCGCGGCGGCCAGCCGGTGTCGCTGTCGGACCTGCAGCCCGGCGACGTGCTGACGTTCTACTCGGACGCCTCGCACACCGGCATCTACGTCGGTGACGGGATGATGATCCATTCCTCGACCTACGGACAGCCGGTGCGGGTGGTGCCGATGGGTGCCGGCGGCCCGATCTACGACGCCCGCCGTTACTGATCGCCCCCGCCCGCGACGGCGGCGGTTCGCGATACTGCTGGCCTGGGTCTTCGTCGTCGAGCTGATTGCGGCGGCGGCCGTCCCGTTCGACGCGTCGATCGATCGCCGGGTCCGCCCGGCAGAGGTCGTCACGCCCGCGCGCACCCAGACGGGTTCCGCGACGAGGACCATCGCCGCCGGCGGCCGCACCGTCCGGCTCGTCAGCCCCGGCGGCCTGCCCGCCGATCGCCTGCTGTCCCGGGTGGGCTCGGACATCGGCGCCGCGGTCAGCGCGGTCGAGGCCTTCTGGGGGGTCGACTGGTCCCGCGACATCTCGGTGGTCGCGGCGCGCACCGACGAGGAGTTCCGCGCGGCCGCCGGCGGGGGACCGGCGTCGCAGTGGGCCGACATCGCGGCCGTGACGGTGGCCGACCGCGTTGACCCCGCGCGCCGGCTGGCCGTGGGCCAGCGGATCGTATTCGCCCCGGGCGCCGCCGGCATGAGCGCCTCGGCACTTCGAATCGTGTTGGCGCACGAGCTATTCCACTACGCCGCCCGCGTCGACACCGCCGCGGACGCGCCCCGCTGGCTCACCGAGGGGGTGGCCGACTTCGTGGCACGGCCGCAGACCCCGGTGCCCCGCGAGGCGGTGCCGGCGCCGCTGACGATGCCGTCGGACGCCGAGCTGGACCAGCCCGGGCCGCAGCGGTCGCTCGGCTACGACCGGGCGTGGTGGTTCGCCCGGTTCGTCGCCGACACCTACGGCGCGCCGAAGCTGCGCGAGTTCTACCTGGCCGCGTGCGGCATCCGGCACCCCGACGTCCCCACCGCCGTCCACGACGTCCTGGGGGTCGACCCGTCCGGGTTGCTGGTGCGCTGGCACCAGTGGCTCACCGGCTAGCCTTTCCCGGTGAGCCGGGTCCTGCTCGTCACCAATGACTTTCCGCCGCGGCCGGGCGGCATCCAGTCGTATCTGGGCGAATTCGTCGGTCGGCTGGTCGCCGCCGGGTCGCATTCGATCACGGTGTACGCCCCGCGGTGGAAGGGTGCCGACGCTTACGACGCGGCGGCCGGCTATCCGGTGGTGCGCCATCCGGGCACGCTGATGCTGCCGGTGCCGTCCGTCGACGCCCGGATGCGCCGGCTGATCGCCGAGAACGGCATCGACACCGTCTGGTTCGGCGCCGCCGCCCCGCTGGCGCTGCTCGCGGGCCGGGCCCGCCAGGCGGGTGTGCGGCGGGTCGTCGCCAGCACGCACGGGCACGAAGTGGGGTGGTCGATGCTGCCGGTCGCGCGCTCGGTGCTGCGCCGCATCGGCGACGACACCGACGTCGTCACCTTCGTCAGCCGCTACACGCGCTCGCGGTTCGCCCCGGCCTTCGGGCCGGCGGCGCGGCTCGAATACCTGCCATCCGGCGTGGACACCGACCGCTTCCGTCCCGACCCGCTGGCGCGGGCCGAGCTGCGCGACCGCTACGGGCTGGGCGGCCGGCCGACGGTGGTGTGCGTGTCGCGGCTCGTGCCGCGCAAGGGCCAGGACACGCTGATCCGGGCCCTGCCGACGATCCGGCGACGCGTCGACGGGGCGGCGCTGGTCATCGTCGGGGGCGGCCCCTACCTGGACTCGCTACGCAAGCTCGCCCACGAGTGCGGGGTCGCCGACGACGTGACGTTCACCGGCGGAGTGCCGGCCGCCGAACTGCCCGCCCACCACGCGCTGGCCGACGTGTTCGCGATGCCGTGCCGCACCCGCGGCGGGGGGATGGACGTCGAGGGCCTGGGCATCGTCTTCCTGGAGGCCTCCGCGACCGGCGTGCCGGTGATCGCCGGCAGCTCGGGCGGCGCTCCGGAAACCGTGCGGCACAACGAGACCGGGTTGGTGGTCGACGGGCGCTCCGTGCGTGACGTCGCCGACGCCGTCGCCGGGGTGCTCGGCGATCGCGACCGGGCCGCCGCGATGGGCGCGGCCGGCCGCCGCTGGATCACCGAGCAGTGGCGCTGGGACACGCTGGCCACCCGGCTGGGCGAGCTGCTGCGCGCCTAGCGCGTGTCCGGCCCCTAGTCCTTCTCGTAGATCGCCTCGATGTCGGTGGCGAACTTCTCGGCCACCACCTTGCGCTTGACCTTCATCGTCGGGGTCAGCTCGCCGGTGTCCTCGGTGAAGTCCACGGGCAGGATCCGGAACTTGCGGATCGATTCCGCGTGCGAGACAGCCAGATTGGCGTTCTTGACGGCCGCGTCCACCTCGGCGACCAGGTCCGGGTCGAAGGCCAGATCGCCCACCGAGGCGCCGGCGGGCTTGTGGTTGCGCTGCTTCCAGCCCTCGAACGCCTCGGGGTCGATGGTGATCAGCGCGCCGATGAACGGCTTGGCGTCCCCGACCACCATCGCCTGACTGATCAACGGGTGCGCCCGCAGCTGATCCTCGAGCACCGCGGGCGCGACGTTCTTGCCGCCCGCGGTCACGATGATCTCCTTCTTGCGCCCGGTGATGGTGAGGAAGCCGTCTTCGTCGACGGCGCCGAGGTCCCCGGTCCTGAACCAGCCGTCGGTGAAGGCCTCGGCGGTGGCCTGCTCGTTGTGCCAGTAACCGCTGAACACCACGCCCCCGCGCACCAGCAGCTCGCCGTCGTCGGCGATCCGCAGGCTGTTGCCGGGGACCAGCGTTCCCACCGTGCCAATCTTGACGTCGCCGACCCGGTTGACGGTGATCGCCGCGCTGGTCTCGGTCAGCCCGTAACCCTCGTGGATCGTCAGGCCCACGCCGCGGTAGAAGTGGCCCAGGCGCGCGCCCAGGGGGGCGCCACCGGAGACGGACGCGTGGCACTCGCCGCCCAGCGCCGCGCGCAGCCGGTGGTAGACGAGCCGGTCGAACAGCGCATGCTTGGCCCGCAGCGCCAGCCGGGGCCGGCCGCCGCCCTCGTGCGCCTGGCTCCAATCGACGGCGGTCTGCGCGGCGAGCGCGAAGATGCGGCCCTTGCCGTCGTTGGCGGCGTTCTGCTCGGCGGTGTTGTACACCTTCTCGAAGACGCGCGGCACCGACACGACCACCGTCGGCTTGAACACCGCGAACATCGGCAGCAGGTTCTTGATGTCGCTGGTGAACCCGACGGTCACCTTGTTGGTGAACGCCGCCAGGGTGAGGGCCCGGGCCAGGACGTGGGCCAGCGGCAGGAAGATCAGCAGTCGCTGCCCCTCGTGCAGCAGGGTGGGCAGGCTCTCCTTGGTGCCGCGGATCTCGTGCAGCAGGTTGGAGTGGGTGAGCTGGCAGCCCTTGGGGCGTCCGGTGGTGCCCGAGGTGTAGATCAGTGTGGCCGGATGCTCGGCGCGCAGCGCCTCCTGACGGGCGGTGAGCTCGGCGGGGTCGACCGACGCGCCGGACTCGGCGAGCTGGTCGAGCGCCTTCGGGCCCGACCCGTTGATGTGCAGCACGCGCCGCAGGGCCGGTAGCTCGGTGGTGAGTTCGGTGACGATCGCCGCATGCGCGTCCGTCTCGGCGAACGCCAGCACCGCCTCGGAGTCCTGCAGGACCCAGCGGACCTGCTCGGCCGACGACGTCTCATAGATGGGCACTGTGACGGCGCCGACGGACAGGATGGCCAGGTCCAGGATCGCCCACTCGTAGCAGGTGGCCGAGAAGATCGATACCCGGTCGCCGGCCTGTACGCCCATCGAGATCAAACCCAATGCGGCGGAACGTATTTGGCTTGCGGCCTCGGCGCACGTGACGTCGGTCCACTCGCCGTCGACCTGGCGTCGGTAGATGACGAAATCGGGGTGTTCGCGCTCGTGGGAGAAGACGGTGGCCGCGATGTGGTCCTGCTCGCTGACGGAAAAGTGGGCGGGGACACTGTACTGACGCACGTTATGACCTCGTTTGACTCGTTCGCAGGGGACATTCCTGCAGCCGGGGTTGCTGCACCCAGCCTAATCCGAGCGTTCACGCACCGGCCGTCGCGCATCCGGCGGGGGCCCGGACCTGCCCTGTCCAGGGTGGGCGCGACCGATGTGTGAAGCTTGGGCGGTGAACAGCATCCAGATCGCTGACGAGACGTTTGTCGCGGCCGACGGGGCACGGGTCGGGGCCGCGATCGCCGACAGGTCGAGCTGGCGGCGGTGGTGGCCCGACCTGCGGCTGCAGGTGGTCGAGGACCGCGGCGACAAGGGGATCCGGTGGACGGTCACCGGGGCGCTGACCGGCACCATGGAGATCTGGCTGGAGCCCTCGCTCGACGGGGTGGTGTTGCACTACTTCCTGCACGCCGAACCCACCGGCGTGGCGGCCTGGCAGCTGGCCAAGCTGAACCTGCCGAAATTGACGCACCGCCGGCGCGTGTCGGGGAAGAAAATGGCGTTCGAGGTCAAGACGACGCTGGAACGCCACCGTCCGGTGGGGGTTTCTCCGGTAGTTTAACCAGGTCCGGTGTGCGTGGAGAGTACCGTTTCGGACCGTAGGCCAGGGGTAGTCAGGCACTCGGTATCCCCGCAGCCGCGTCGACCCGCGTTGCGGGAGAGAGGGCAGCAGCCAGGTGGCGGAGAAGACGACGCAGACCATCTACATCGAGGCCGACCCCGGCACCGTGATGGACGTGATCGCGGACATCGATTCGTATCCGGAGTGGATCTCGGAGTACAAGGAAGCCGAGGTGCAGGAGAAAGACGCCGACGGCTACCCGAAGCTCGCCCGGTTCGTGCTGGATGCCGCCATGCTCAAGGACACGATGGTCATGTCCTACCAGTGGCCCACGGACCGGAAATCGGTGAGCTGGACACTCGTCTCGGGCTCGCTGCTGCGCTCCCTCGAGGGGTCATACCGCTTGTCGCCCAAGGGCTCCGGCACCGAGGTGACCTACGAGCTGTCCGTCGACCTGGCCGTCCCGATGATCGGCTTGCTCAAGCGTAAGGCCGAGCGCCGGTTGACCGACACCGCGCTGAAAGACCTGAAGAAACGAGTCGAGGGCTGAGTGAGTCCACCGCATCTCGGGCTCCAGCCCCGGCCCGGATCAGCCTGTTCGTCGGCAAAGGTGGGGTAGGCAAGTCCACGCTCGCGTGCGCCACCGCGGTCAGCGACGCCGCCGCGGGGCGGCGCGTGCTGCTGGTGTCCACCGACCAAGCGCACTCCCTGGGCGACGTGCTCGGGGTGCCGGTGCCGGCGAGCGCCGGGGACGGGCTGGTCCGGGTGTTGGCCGACCTGGCCCCCGGGCCGGCGGACGGCGGCGGCGGATTTCTCGACGCGCTGGCCCTGGACACCCTGGCCCTGCTCGAGGTCCGGTGGCAGGGCGTGGTTGACGCGCTGGACCGCCAATTTCCCAACTCCGAGTTCAGCACCGTTGCACCGCAAGAGCTTTCCGCGCTGCCCGGGGTGCAGGAGGTGCTCGGCCTGCACACCGTCGGCGAACTCGCCGCGTCGGGGCGATGGGATCGGATCGTCGTCGACTGCGCGTCCACCGCGGACGCCCTGCGGATGCTGACGCTGCCCGCCACCGTCGGCCTCTACGTCGAGCGGGCATGGCCCCGCCATCGCAGGCTGTCCGCCACCGGCGACGACGCCCACTCGGCGGCGCTCGTCGAACTGCTGGAGCGCATCAGCGCCAGCGTCGAGCGGCTCGGCGCGCTGCTTGCCGACGGTGAGCTGGTCGGTGCCCACTTGGTGCTGACGCCCGAGCGGGTGGTCGCCGCCGAAGCGGTTCGGACGCTGGGTTCCCTGGCGCTGATGGGCGTGCGGGTCGAGGAGCTGATCGTCAACCAGGTGCTCGTCGAGGATCAGTCCTACGAGTACCGCAACCTGCCCGACCATCCGGCGTTCGAGTGGTACGCCGAACGCATCGCCGAACAGCACGCCGTCCTCGACGAGCTCGACGCCACGATCGGTGACGTGGCGCTCGTCCTGACCCCGCACCTGTCCGGCGAGCCGATCGGCCCGAAGGCGCTCAGCGCGCTGCTCGACGCCGCCCGTCGTCGCGGCGGGGCGGCCCCGCCGGGACCGCTGCGGCCCATGGTCGAACTCGAATCCGGATCCGGGCTTGGGTCGATCTACCGGATGCGGCTAGCGTTGCCCCAACTCGATCCCGGGACCCTGGCCCTCGGCCGCGTCGACGACGACCTCATCATTAGCGTCGGCGGGCTGCGGCGCCGGGTGCGGCTGGCGTCCGTATTGCGCCGGTGCACGGTGCTGGACGCCAGAATTCGGGGCAGTGAGCTGACAGTTCGTTTTCAACCGGATCCGGAGGTGTGGCCTAAGTGAGTGGGGCTCATCCCGACATCGGTCCCGAACTGCGCCGGCTCGCCCAGGCCATCGTGGACGGGATCGACCCGGCCGTGCGTGCGGCGGCGGCGCTGGCGAGCGGCGCGGGAGCCGGGACCGGCAAGTGCCAGCAGGTCTGGTGTCCGGTGTGCGCGCTGGCCGCCCTGGCCACCGGTGATCAGCACCCGCTGCTCACGGTGATCGCCGACCACAGCGTGGCCCTGCTGGAGGTCATCCGCGGCATCGTCGACGACGCCGGCGGGCCCCCCGAACCACCCCCGGGCGACGGGCCTACGGGCGGCCCTGGCGGGAGTGGTACCCGCTATCAGCCCATCCCGATCACCGTCGAGGACTGAGTCGGCCGCGTCGATGGTGGTCCCTCCTGTCGCGGGTCGGTACAGTTGGCGCAGAACGCGGTCGGGCGGAGCGAGAGGGAGGGCCATGTACTACTGGCTGTTCAAGTACATCCTGTTGGGCCCGCTGCTGTCGTTGCTTGGCCGGCCGAAAGTTGAAGGCCTGGAACATATTCCAAGTTCCGGCCCAGCGATCCTGGCCAGCAATCACCTGGCGGTGATGGACAGCTTCTACCTGCCGCTTGTGGTGCGTCGGCGGATCACCTTCCTGGCGAAGTCGGAGTACTTCACCGGCACGGGCCTCAAGGGCTGGTTCAAGCGCTGGTTCTTCACCGCCGTCGGTCAGGTGCCGATCGACCGCACCAATGCGGACGCCGCACAGGCCGCGCTCCAGACCGCCGAGCGGCTGCTGCGCCAGGGCAAGCTGCTGGGGATGTATCCGGAAGGCACCCGCTCGCCCGACGGCCGGCTGTACAAGGGCAAGACCGGCCTGGCCCGGCTCGCGCTGCACACCAACGTCCCGGTGATTCCGGTCGCGATGATCGGCACGAACGTCGTCAACCCGCCCGGCACGGGCATGCTGCGGTTCGGCCGGGTGACCGTCCGCTTCGGCAAGCCGATGGACTTCTCCCGCTTTGAGGGCCTGGCCGGTAACCGCTTCATCGAGCGTGCGGTCACCGACGAGGTGATCTACGAGCTGATGCAGCTCTCCGGGCAGGAGTACGTCGACATCTACGCAGCCAACCTCAAGGAGCGCAGCAACGGCGACGCGCCGACCGGCGCGCCCGCGCGGATCCCCGAGAGCGCCGTCGGCTAACTAACCGCCGACGTCGCTGAGCTGTCGGCTCTTGCCGGCGTCCGCTGCCGGATCGTCGGCGTCCCGCGACGGCGTGCGTGCGGTGACCGCGAGTCCCGCCACCACGAGGACCGCCAGCGCCCACCACACGTACGACATCCCGGCGAGCTGTCGCCACCAGGACGCCGCCATCTCGTGGTGCTTGGGCATCAGGTCGATCGGTGACCATCGCATCAGCGCCACCCCCGCGGCAGCGACCACCCCCAGCGCCACGCTGCGCCGCCGCCAGGCCAGCACGCCCGTCACCAGCACGGCCGGTAGCGCCCACACCCAGTGGTGCGACCACGACACCGGCGACACCACCAGCCCGAACAGCGCCACGCAGACGATCGCCAGCACCGGCTCGCCGGCCCGCAGCACCCGCCGCATCGCCCAGACCGTCAGGGCCAGCACCAGCAGCGACGCCGCCACCCACAGCAGGAAGCGTTGCTGCTCCCCGATTCCCGTGCGCGCCAGGGCGCCCGCGATGTTCTGGTCGGTATTGAGCGTCGCGGCGCCGATCCGGTCGGTGTGGTGCACAGTGCGGGTCCAGTACTCCCACGAGTCGTCCCACGCCAGCGCGAAGCCGATCAGGGTGGCCACCGCCAACGAGCCCAGCGCCGTGAGCGCCGCGCGGTTGTCGCGCCGGAGCAGGAAGTAGAGCAGGAACACCGCCGGGGTGAGCTTGAGCGCGATCCCCAGACCGAGCAGCACGCCGCGAGGCCACGGGGTGCGCCGCGGCACGCAGTCGGCGATCACCAGGGTCATTAGCACGACGTTGATCTGCCCGAAGGCGAAGTTCGATGCGATCGGTTCCAGCCAGATCGTCGCGGGCGCCACGATGGCCACGGCCAGCCACAGCCGGCGCAGCCACGCCGGGCCGGGCAGCAGGGCCGAGGTGTTCCACACGTCGAGCCGGGCCAGCACGATGACCGTCGAGACGATCAGCATCGCCAACGTCAGCGCCGTGATCGCAACGCTCGCGGCCGGCATGTGCAGCCAGGCGAACGGGCAGAACACGATCGCCGCCAGCGGGGGATAGGTGAACGGCAGGTCGATGCCAATGGGCGTGTGGAAAATCACGTCGCCGTGGTACAGCGGGCGGCCGTCTAGCCACGCCTGGCCCCCCATCTGATAGACGTCGATGTCGATCCGGTAGGGCGTGTGGCCGAACAACTGCCAGGCCGCGTAGCCGAGTCCCGCCAGGGCCAGCAGCCAGAGCGGGCACCAGAGCAGCGCCCGTCGGGAGCCACGTCTGGTTGTGCGGCCCGCGCCGGGCGCCTGCGTTCCACTCATGTCGCAGAACAGCGTAACGGTGCCTGACCCCGGGATGCGGGCACAGCGCGGCGCCCGCGGTGTCGGCGACCGCAGGCGTAGCTTCTGAGAAGTGCTGCATTGGTTCGCGCCGAGGGTGGCCCGGTGGTTTTCGCATGACATCGTGGCCGCCGGCCGGCTGCCGTTGTTGTGCTGCCTGGTCGCCTTCATCCTGACCTTCTTCGTGACGCGCAGCTTCGTCCGGTTCATCCGACACCGGGCCGCGCGCGGTCGCCCGACCAGGTGGTGGCATCCGCGCAACGTCCACATCGGGGACGTGCACATCCACCACGTGACGTTCGGTGTGGTGCTGGTGCTGTTATCCGGGCTCACCCTGGTGACGCTGTCGATCAACGGGCGCGAGCCCGAATTCACCCTGGGTGCAATCTGTTTCGGGATCGGCGCGGCCCTCGTGCTCGACGAGTACGCACTGATCCTGCACCTTTCCGACGTGTACTGGTCGGAAGACGGCCGCACCTCGGTGGACGCGGTGTTCGCCGCCGTCGGCGTGGCCGGGTTGCTGACCATGGGCCTGCACCCGCTGATGTTCTTCCTGCCCATCTGGGAAGACACCGATTCGGTGCCGCTGCGCGCCGCGGTGGCCGGCGCCCTGGTGCTGACGCTGCCGCTGGCGGTGGTGGTGGTGCTCAAGGGCAAGGTGTGGACCGGCCTGCTCGGCATGTTCA
Organism: Mycobacterium sp. 050134; assembly: GCF_036409085.1. Taxonomy (NCBI): domain Bacteria; kingdom Bacillati; phylum Actinomycetota; class Actinomycetes; order Mycobacteriales; family Mycobacteriaceae; genus Mycobacterium; species Mycobacterium sp. 050134. Next base: position 120,959 of record NZ_JAZGLV010000011.1, on the reverse strand, counting down.
TCGTGGTGCTGCTGGTCATCGGCGCCGTCCGCCTGTCGCGTCCGCACGCGCCGTGGGCCCGGTGGCGCTACACCGCTCGACCGGACAAGATGCGGCGGGCCCTGCAGCGCGAACGGATGCTGCGCCGGCCGGTGGTGCGCGCCAAGCTATACGTCCAGGGCGCGATCGCCGGGACGCCCGGACTGCCCGACGAACGTGCCGTCGACGCCCTCCTGGACGACGAGGTGCACCCCGCGCCGCCGCCCGAGGGGACGGGGCCCATCCTGGTCGCCCGATAGGCTGCGGCGTGTGCGGTACTTCTACGACACCGAGTTCATCGAGGACGGCCGCACCATCGAACTGATTTCCATCGGCGTGGTCGCAGAGGACGGCCGCGAGTATTACGCGGTGTCTACGGAGTTCGATCCCGAGCGAGCCGGCACCTGGGTCCGCGCCAACGTGTTGCCCAAGCTGCCGCCGGTGTCGTCGCAGTTGTGGCGTTCGCGTCGGCAGATCAGGGCGGACCTCGAGGACTTCTTCCGCATCGACGACGCCGACGGTGTCGAGCTGTGGGCGTGGATCGCGGCCTACGACCATGTGGCGTTGTGCCAGTTATGGGGCACAATGCCGCAACTGCCGCGGGCGCTGCCCCGCTTCACCCGGGAGCTTCGGCAGCTGTGGGAGGACCGAGGGGCCCCCCGGCTGCCGCCGCGGCCACCGGACGCCCACGACGCGCTGGTAGACGCGCGCGAGCAGGCGCGCCGATTCCGGATCATCACCTCCGGCGGCCGGTGAAAGCGCGTCGGGTTGCGCTCGCCCTGATGAGTCGTCGCATCCCGGTTACCATGTACCGATGAACTGGACCGTCGACATACCGTTCGACCAGCTGCCGTCGCTGCCGCCGCTGCCGGGCGACCTGCGCGCCCGCCTCGACGCCGCCCTGGCCCTACCGGCCGCCCAGCAACCCAGCTGGCCCGCCGAACAGGCAGCGTCGATGCGCACGGTCCTCGAGAGCGTGCCGCCGGTGACCGTGCCCTCTGAGATCGTCCGGCTGCAGGAGCACCTGGCCCAGGTCGCGCGCGGCGAGGCGTTCCTGCTGCAGGGCGGCGACTGCGCGGAGACGTTCGTCGACAACACCGAACCCCACATCCGCGGCAACATCCGCACCCTGCTGCAGATGGCGGTGGTGCTGACCTACGGCGCGAGCATGCCGGTGGTCAAGGTGGCCCGCATCGCGGGTCAGTACGCCAAACCCCGTTCGGCCGACGTCGACGCGCTGGGCCTGCGGTCCTACCGCGGGGACATGATCAACGGCTTCGCCCCGGATGCCGCGACGCGCGAGCACGACCCGTCGCGGCTGGTGCGCGCCTACGCCAATGCCAGCGCGGCCTTGAACCTGGTGCGCGCGCTGACCTCGTCGGGGCTGGCGTCGCTGCACCTCGTGCACGACTGGAACCGTGAGTTCGTCCGCACCTCGCCGGCCGGGGCGCGGTACGAGGCGCTGGCCAGCGAGATCGACCGGGGCCTGAAGTTCATGAGCGCCTGCGGAGTGGCCGACCGTAACCTGCAGACCGCCGAGATCTACGCGAGCCATGAGGCTTTGGTGCTCGACTACGAGCGGTCCATGCTGCGGTTGTCGGACGTCGAAGGTCTACCGCAGCTCTACGACCTGTCGGCGCACACCGTGTGGATCGGCGAGCGCACCCGCCAGCTCGACGGCGCGCATGTCGCGTTCGCCGAGGTGATCGCGAACCCGATCGGCGTGAAGATCGGCCCGACCATGACTCCCGAACTGGCCGTCGAGTACGTGGAGCGGCTCGACCCGCACAACAAGCCTGGACGCTTGACCCTGGTGACCCGGCTGGGCAACCACAAGGTGCGCGACGTGCTGCCGCCGATCATCGAGAAGGTGCAGGCCACCGGTCATCGGGTGATCTGGCAGTGCGATCCGATGCACGGCAACACCCACGAATCGTCGAACGGCTACAAGACCCGGCATTTCGACCGCATCGTCGACGAGGTGCAGGGCTTCTTCGAGGTGCACCGCGCGCTAGGCACTCACCCGGGCGGCATCCACATCGAGCTCACCGGCGAGAACGTCACCGAATGTCTCGGTGGCGCGCAGGACATTTCGGATGTGGACCTGGCCGGGCGCTACGAGACGGCGTGCGACCCGCGGCTGAACACTCAGCAGTCGCTGGAGCTCGCGTTCCTCGTGGCCGAGATGCTGCGCGAGTGAATTTCCGCACCGCGAGCGAGCGTGTCTGTACGGCGACACGCCGGTGCGGGCGTGCATTTGCGCACCCTCGCGGGCGATGGAGTCACAGCAGGCCGTTCAGATTGCTGCCGATGGTCCACGCCGCGGTAGCGACCAGGCCGGTGAGCGCCAGGATGACCGCCACCCAGATCAGTACCGCACGCCGGCCGCGCTGGCGGGCCCACACGAATTCGCTCATCGCGATGCCGGCGAATTCGCCTGAGATGGGCTCGTATTCGTAGTCGTCGCCGTTGTCGTAACCGTCGTCAAAGTCGTAGCCGTCGCGATCGGGCCGCGGTTCGGGTTGCTCGGCGGGCGCCGCCTCGGCCCACTCGCCGGGCCCCCGGGTCAGCTGCCGGGTGGCCTGGCGAACCGGCGCCGGGGCCGCCGGCGGCGGCCCGGCCGGCCGCTCGACCATCCGGCTGTGGTGCAGCGCCGCCGAGCGGTGCTGGGCGGAGTTGCGGGGCGCCGGCACCCGGAAGGCGGGCAGCCGCAGCTCGTCGGCGATCTCGTCCAGGTCTACGCCCATCTCGATGGCGTCGGCGTAGCGCCGCGCGGGGTCGCGGGCGGTCGCACGCTCGACGAACTCGTCGAATTGCGGCGGCACCCCCTCGATCACCGCGCTCGGCGGTGGCACATCGGTGTCCAGCCGCTGATAAGCGATCGACAGCGCCGAATCGCCAGTAAACGGCGTGCGCCCGGTGAGCAGCTCGTAGGTCAGGATCCCGGCGGAGTAGACGTCGCTGCGGGGGCCGGCGTTGCCGTCCCGCACCTGTTCGGGCGACAGGTAGGCCGCGGTGCCCAGAATGACGCTGGTGGAGGTGATCCCGGCTGCCGCGACGGCGCGGACCAAGCCGAAGTCGGCGATCTTGACGTCGCCGTCGTCCGAGATGAGCACGTTCTCGGGCTTGACGTCGCGGTGCACCAGGCCCGCGCGGTGCGCCGCCGCCAGCCCGCCGAGCACCGGGCGCAGCACCGCCGCCACGGCATGCGGCGGCATCGGTCCTCGTTCGGCGAGCAGCTCGCGCAGGGTGCCGCCCTCGATCAGCTCCATCACCAAAAACGGGTGCCGCGCGTCCATGCCCTGGTCGTACACCGCGACCAGACCCGGGTTCTTCAGCCGGGCCACGGTGCGGGCCTCGAGCCGGAAGCGGGTGAGGAACTGCTCGTCGCCGGCGTAGCGCGCGTCCATTACCTTGACTGCGACGGGCCGGTCAAGCCGGACATCGACGCCGCGGTACACCGTCGAGGTGCCGCCGCTGGCGATCCTGCACTCCACCAGGTACCGGCCGTCGAGCAACGTGCCCTCCAACGGATCCCCGGTACCGGTTGCGGCCACGGGGCCAGCTTAGGGGGCGGCGGGGGCGCCGCCGCGCGAACGGCCGGGCGGAACACGGCTCCAGCGCGCCGAGCAGGGCCTACACTGGCGCCGTGGGCAGCATTCCAGCCGGCGATGACGTATTGGACCCCGACGAACCGATTTATGACCTGACCCGGGTCGCCGAATTGCTCGGCTTGCCGATCAGCAAGGTTCACCAGCGGTTGCGGGAAGGTCATTTGGTCGCGGTGCGCCGGGACGGTGACGTGGTGGTGCCGCAGGTCTTCTTCACCCACTCCGGTGAGGTGGTCAAGAGCCTCCCGGGGCTGCTGACGATCCTGCACGACGGCGGCTACCACGAGACCGAGATCGTGCGTTGGCTGTTCACTCCGGACCCGTCGCTGACCGTCACCCGCGACGGCACCCGCGGTTCGTTGAGCAACGCGCGTCCCGTCGACGCGCTGCACGCCCACCAGGCCCGGGAGGTCCTGCGCCGGGCGCAGGCGATGGCCTACTGATGGCCTACTGACGGTGACGAAGCCGGGGCGCGGCGCAGCGCGTACCAGGCCACCAGCCCGCAGGCCGTGGCAATGAAAACGTGTAGCCACGAGTACATTCCGTGCGACCCGTCGGGCTTGAAGATCACCATGACCCACGTCGACAGGCCGGCGATCAACGCGACCGCCCGCCGGGACTGGGCCAGCGGGGCCGCCACCGCCAGTGGCCAGGAGTAGTACCAGGGCAGGGCGGCGGGCACGAACAGCACGACGATCAGCATCGACCACGCGATGCCCGTCAGCGCCGCCCGGTCGTCTCGCCGAAACCGCCACCACAGCAGCGGAAGTGACACCGCGATGATCGCGATGCCGATGTAGCGGGTTACCCGCAGCGTGGCGTAGAACTCGACCGGGAACAGCCCGCTGCCCAGCGCGTGGATGAGGTTGGCGGCCGCCGTCGGCACGGTCAGCCAGTTGATGATCTTCACCGATCCCGCCAGCGCCGTCAGCCACCCCAGGCCCACGCCGGCGACCGCGGACAGCACCCCGAACACCGCGCCGAAGATCAGCAGCGACACCGCGGTCGCCGCGAAAAACGCCTTCGCCGGCGAGTACCCACGCCGCTCGCGCAGGTGCCGCATCCACACCCACACCAGGAAGGGCAGCGAGATCCCGGCGGTGGCCTTGACCGCGATCGCGACCGTGATCAGCGTGACGCCCAGGACGTGGCGGCCGGCGAACGTCAGGGCGATGCCGGCGGCCATCAGGCCCACCATCAGCATCTCGTTGTGCACGCCGCCCATCAGGTGGATGAGCACCAGCGGGTTGAGCACACAGATCCACAGGGCGATCGAGCCGTCGGTACCCAGCTGCCGCGCCAGGCGTGGGGCGGCCCAGATCAGCAGCGCCAGCCCGGGCAGCATGCACAGGCGCAGCAGCGCGGTCCCGGCGACGACGTTGTTGCCGACGACGATCGTGACGAATTTCGCGACCAGGATGAACGCCGGGCCGTAGGGGGCGGTGGTGATCGTCCAGATCGGACTCACGTTGTCCAGCAGGATGTTCGGGTTGGCGACGGGTCCGACCGCGTAGGGGTCGAGGCCGTCGCGCAGCAGCGCGCCCTGGGCCAGGTACGAGTAGGTGTCGCGGCTGAAAACCGGCACCGAGAGCAGGAGCGGCGCCAGCCAGAAACCGGTGGTGGCTCTCATCGTGAACTCGGTCACCTGCCCGGCCAGCGCGCGTCGGCCGAGGGCAATCCACGCGATGAGCATGATGCCCACGCCCGCCCACAGCAGGATCGACGACAGCACCAAGCCGTGGCCGAACCGCATCCAGGACATGTGGATCGTTTCCAGCAGCGGGTCGTGCTGGCGGGTGCTGCCCGCCCCGAGTCCACCGGTGGTGATCAGGACCGAGCCGAGCAGGCCCAACCGCGCCGGACCGGACTCGGGGGCTGCGGCGAAGGTCGTGAGTCGTGAAAAACGTTGCCGAATAGTCGGTTTGGCCCTCGCTTCGTCGGCGGGCGGGGTATGCGTCGGCGTAGACATCGTCAGGCGGAGCGGTCGGTGGCCATCTTGGCCATCTCGGACAGCCCGGCTTTGGCGGCCGCGTGCACGGGTGCGGCCGCCAAAGCGTCCAGCGCGCGCCGCGTCAGGTCGGCGATGCGACGCTCGGCGGCATCCAGCGCGCCGACGGACTCGATCACCGCCCGCAATTCGTCGACCTGTGCGTCGGTCAGCTCGGCGCCAATGGAGCTGCGCAACAGCGCGGCCGCGGCGGGGTCCGACCGGTCGGCGAGCTCGACCGCCTCGGCCAGTAGCACCGTCCGCTTACCGGAGCGCAGGTCGTCCCCAGACGGCTTGCCGGTCACCGCCGGGTCCCCGAACACGCCCAGCACGTCGTCGCGCAGCTGGAACGCCACCCCGAGGTCCGTCCCGAGCCGGCCGAACGCCGTCTGCACGTCCGGCCTGTCGGCCGCGGCCGCCACCCCGAGCTGCAGGGGGCGGGTCACCGTGTAGCAGGCCGTCTTGAAGGTGTCGACGTTCATCGCCGACGCGATGGACTCGGCGGCGCTCGCCTCGGCAACGATGTCGAGGTACTGCCCGCCCAGCACCTCGGTGCGGATACCGGCCCACACGGGCCGAATCCGCCGGTGCGCGTCCGGTGTTACCGCCCAGTCGGCGACGATGTCGTCGGCCCAGGCCAGCGCGAGGTCACCGAGCAGGATGGCCGCCGACTCGCCGAACCGCTGCGGCGAACCCCGCCATCCGCGCTCGCGGTGCAGCGCGGCGAAGCGGACGTGCGTCGTCGGCCTGCCGCGGCGGGTGGAGGAGTCGTCGATCACGTCGTCGTGCACCAGGGCGCAGGCGTGCAAGAGTTCGAGGGCCGAAAACAGCAGCAGTGCATCGGAATTCGGCTCGTCATCGGCCACGGCACGCCAGCCCCAGTACGCGAAGGCGGGCCGCAGCCGCTTGCCGCCGCCCAGCACGAAGTCTTCCAGCGCGGCGATCAGCTGGTCGTACTCCCCGCCTTCGGAGCTGATGTAGGCACTCTCGGCGCGCCGTTCGTGCAGATATTGCCGAAGCCGTTCGGTGATCGCGCCGGTCGACTCGACGGCTGCCGCTGCGTTTGCGGTTTCCGGGCTCAGCGCGGCGCCCCTTCCTGCTCGGCCTGGCTCGTGCGGTCCTGGGCCGACAGTTTATGTCGCTCCGGCGGCCGCACGAGCTTGGACCGCCTCAGTATTCCCCCGCCGAGATTCCCCCGCCGAGCGGCGGGTCCGCCCACGCCTATGCTGGCGGAGGTGTCTGGGCGCTACGGCAGCGCGGCCATCCATAGCCCAGGGAAATGGTCGTCTGACGGACGGAGAGGAGCTGCGTGACCCTCAACACCATCGCCCTCGAGCTGGTGCCCCCGAATTGCGACGATGGTCAGCAGCGGGCCCTCGAGGACGCGCGGAAAGTCGTGCGGTACTCGGCCGAATCCGGCCTCGACGGCCGGCTCCGACACGTGATGATCCCGGGGATGATCGCGGAAGACGACGACCGGCCCGTCCCGATGAAGCCGAAGCTGGACGTGCTCGACTTCTGGTCGATCATCAAACCGGAACTGCCGGAGATGCACGGCCTCTGCACGCAGGTCACCGCGTTCATGGACGAGGCGTCGTTGCGGGACCGGCTCGCCGCCCTGTGTTCTGCCGGGATGGAAGGCGTCGTCTTCGTCGGCGTGCCGCGCACCATGAACGACGGCGAGGGATCGGGCGTGGCACCCACCGATGCCCTGTCGATCTACCGCGACCTGGTGCCCAACCGGGGCGTCATCCTCATCCCGACCCGCGACGGCGAGCAGGGCCGCTTCAACTTCAAGTGCGACCAGGGCGCCAACTACGCCATGACCCAGCTGCTGTACTCCGACGCGATCGTCGACTTCCTGGCCGAATTCGCCAAGACCAGCGACCACCGGCCGGAGATCCTGCTGTCGTTCGGGTTCGTCCCGACGGTCGAGGACCGGGTCGGCCTGATCAACTGGCTGATCCAGGATCCGGGTAACGCGGCGGTGGCGGGCGAGCAGGAGTTCGTCAAACGGCTGGCGGGCAGCGAGCCGGCCGACAAGCGCCGGCTCATGGTCGACCTCTACAAGCGGGTGATCGACGGCGTCGCCGATCTCGGCTTCCCGCTCAGCGTCCATTTCGAGGCCACGTACGGGGTGTCGGGGCCGGCGTTCCAGACGTTCGCGGAGATGCTCGACTACTGGTCGCCCGCGCGGCGCGACTAGGCCGGCGGCTGGTCGCGCGGCGCAGTGATCCGCGGGGAGCGATCCCGGCCGATCCAGGCGAGCAGCGCCACCACGCCGGCCGCCGCGAAGGATGCGATGCCCAGCCAGACGCCGGCGCCGGTGAACGAGCGGGTGTTCGGGTCGGTGGAGCGGGCCTGGGCGGTCATGGTGCTGACCACGCCGGGCTTGAGCTTCCAGGACACCACCTCGGGCTCGACACGGTCGCCATTGGTAGAGGTCACCACGCCGGGGAAGGCGACGGTCAGCTCGACGTCCGCCTCGGAGTCGGTCACCGACGTCAGGTCCGCCCTGCCTTCCAGGATCACCAGGTTGCCGTTCCGGCGCAGCGACAGGTTTACTCCGGAGGCGTCGGAGTTCATGTTCGCCAGCTCCGGCAACTCGGCGAAGGTCAGGTCCGAGAACACCGCCTGCGACCCGACGTAGCCGTCGCTGTCGTAGTTCGACACCGCCACCTTCTGGCCGAACGGCAGGTTGTTCGTGTCGAGCTGCGGGCCCATGTCCTTCGGGGTCCTGGGCTTGGCGGCGGCGACGATTTCCCCGGACACCATGTCGTCGGGGGAGATGGTGAGCGACGCCCGGACGCGGAGGCACCCGGTGGCCAGGGGGACGAGGAAAAGCAGCATCGCGATGGCCAACGCGCGGCGGCGCCGGGGGACGGATCGCCGGGCCGGGAGCGGAGGGGAGCTGGCGCGCACCAGGTCATCGTGCCAGATGCGGTGTGTCGCCTCGGCGACTCGCCCCGCGTCGCGGCGCTATAGCGCTAAGGGGACGCCGGGCTCTGAAGGGGCGCGGAGCTCTCCAGCGGCAGTGCGCGGCCCAGGATTGCGAAGGCCCGCGGGTCACCGGCGAAGTGGTAACCGCGGATGACGTCCGTGAAGCCGAGTCGCCGGTACAACCGCCATGCCCGGTTGGGCTCACCGCTGGTTTCCGGCGTCGAGAGCAAGACGTTCTGCTCGGTCCGGCGCTCCAACAGCCGGCGGGCGAGCGCCTCGCCCAGCCCGCGGCCCTGCGCGCGGGGATGGATGTGCAACTCGGTCAGCTCGAAATAGCTGGTCATCAGGCGCGCGATCTCCTGCGGCGGCTGGCCGCCGCGCTGCAACCCCAGCACGACCTGTTGCTGCCACCACTGCCCCGGGGCGCCCGGATAGCCGTAGGCCACGCCGAGCAGCGGCGCGTCACTCAGGTCGGCGGCCGACGGGGAGGAACCGTGGGCGACGTCGGACTCCACGACCCCGACGCCCTGCCACCCCCGTCGCCGCAGGTGCTCGAGCCACATCGCGGCGCGCTGGTGCTCGGTGCCGCGCGGGTAGCGCATCGCGTCGACGTAGACCCCGAGGGCGTCGCCGAGGCGGCGCTCCATGTCCTGCGGCGGCAGATCGATGAGGAAGATCGCCAACTGCGGTGCCTCCTCGTCCGGTCATCCCGTGCGGTTGCCCCTCCGGTCCCCGCGCTCACGCAATTATCGGACCCGGGTGGGGCCGTTCGACGGGCGGGCGCGAACGGGGCGGCCCGCTCGAAGCAAAGGGGGTTGGCGCGCAGCGAGGTTCCGCGTCCGCCGCGTGTGGGGTGGGTGTGGGGCAGCGAAGAGGGTGGACGGGGATAGAATCGCCGCCGAACCGGTGGTAAGGCGCAGATTGACCTCGTATCATTTGATTTAGTTGCCCTCCCAACGGGCATCCGCGTGCTACCGATGGATACGCGTCAACGTGCCGGCAAGGAGGGACGAATGCCACTCTCCGATCATGAGCAGCGGATGCTCGATCAGATCGAGAGCGCTCTCTATGCCGAGGACCCCAAGTTCGCGTCGAGCGTGCGCGGCGGGGGCTTCCGGGCGCCGACGGCGCGGCGGCGGTTGCAGGGCGCGGCGTTGTTCGTGATCGGTTTGGCGATGCTGGTGTCCGGGGTGGCGTTCAAAGCCACCATGATCGGAAGTTTCCCGATCCTCAGCGTCATCGGTTTCATCGTGATGTTCGGCGGTGTGGTGTTCGCCATCACCGGGCCGCGGTTGTCGGGGCGGCCGGGCCATTCCGGTCCGGCGGTCGGTTCGCCGCGCCAGCGCCGCAACAAAGGCGGGGGCTCGTTCACCAGCCGGATGGAAGACCGGTTCCGCCGTCGCTTCGACGACTAGCGGCACACGGCACGACACCGCGGGGTAGCCAACAGCTGCCCCGCTTGTCGTTTGTGGGGCGTCTGGGCCGGGGGTGCCACGTGAGCGCCGCGGTGCGCTGAGCGCGGGGTCGGCGGCATCGTTTCAGGCTCGGATAGCCCTGGGCCGTCCGGCAGACCCGTTGAGTCCCTTTTGAATCCAAACCGAGCCGGAATCGAGGCTTCGGGCCTGGATGCACGCCCCACCTTGCCCCACCCGACTCCCCGCCTTGCCCCACCGCGCGGTTCTAGGCCTCTGACATGCGCGTTTTATGAGCCTCGGGGCGTTTGCCGGGTGACGTGGCGCATCTCGTCGTCCCACTGAAAGCGCATTTGGGGGCGGAGAACCGCGAAAACACGGCGACGACATCCAATTAATGGGGAGAAGTGGGGGATTGTGGGGTATGGTGGCTCAAGTGTTCGGGTGACCCCGCAGGGGAGGTGAGCAGGTGTTTCTCGGCACCTACACGCCAAAACTCGACGACAAGGGGCGGCTCACGCTGCCCGCCAAGTTCCGCGACGCACTGGCAGGGGGGTTGATGGTCACCAAGAGCCAAGACCACAGCCTGGCCGTGTACCCGCGCGCGGAATTCGAGCAGCTGGCCCGCCGGGCAAGCAAGACGTCGCGGAGCAACCCCGAGGCCAGGGCCTTCCTGCGCAACCTCGCCGCCGGCACCGACGAACAACATCCCGACGCGCAGGGCCGGATCACGCTGTCGGCCGACCACCGCCGGTACGCGAACCTGTCCAAGGACTGCGTGGTCATCGGAGCGGTCGACTTCCTCGAGATCTGGGATGCGCAGGCCTGGAACGACTACCAACAGACCCACGAAGAGAACTTCTCCGCGGCCAGCGATGAAGCACTCGGCGACATCATCTGAGGCGCGTGCCCGTGCATCGTGGTCTCTGCCCGAACCGACCCTGGCGTACTTCCCCAACGCCAGGTTCGTGCCTTCGGACAGGGACCTCGGTGCAGGGGCGGCCCTCGGGTTCCTAGGGTCGCGAGAGTGCCGCCAAACCCGGGGAGGCGTTGCGGTGGCTGACAATTCAGACGACTACGGCCACGTGCCCGTGCTGCTGGAACGCTGCGTCGAGCTGCTTTCCCCAGCATTGACCCGGCACCAGCCCGACGGGTCGGGCGCGGTGCTGGTCGACGCGACCCTGGGCGCCGCCGGACACGCCGAGCGATTCCTCAGCGAGCTGCCCGGGCTGCGGCTGATCGGGCTCGACCGCGACCCGAGCGCCCTGGGCATCGCGCGGCGCCGACTGGCGCGGTTCGCCGACCGGGCCACCCTGGTGCACACCCGCTATGACGGAATCCCGGCCGCGCTCGACGAATGCGGTTTGGCGGCAACGGAATCGGTCGACGCTGTGCTCTTCGACCTCGGCGTGTCGTCCATGCAGCTCGACCGTCCCGAGCGCGGGTTCGCGTACGCGCAGGACGCACCCCTGGACATGCGGATGGACCCGGAGTCCGCGCTGACCGCCGCCGACATCCTCAACACCTACGACGAGGCGGAACTGGCCGGCATCCTGCACCGCTTCGGTGAGGAGCGGTTCGCCCGCCGCATCGCCGCGCGGATCGTCCGCCAGCGCGCCCGCACCCCGTTCACGTCGACCACCCAACTGGTCGAGCTGCTCTACGAGGCGATCCCGGCGCCGGCCCGGCGGACCGGCGGCCACCCGGCGAAGCGCACCTTCCAGGCGCTGCGGATCGCCGTCAACGACGAGCTGGAGTCGCTGCGCCGGGCGCTTCCCGCCGCGCTCGGCGCGCTGGCCGTGTCGGGCCGCGTCGTCGTGCTGGCCTACCAGTCCCTGGAGGACCGCATCGTCAAGCGGGTGTTCGCCGACGCGGTCGCGTCCCGCACGCCGGTGGACCTGCCCTTCGAGCTTCCCGGGCACGAGCCGCGGTTCCGCTCCCTGACGCACGGCGCCGAGCGCGCGGACGCCGCCGAGGTCGAACGCAATCCCCGCAGCGCCGCCGTGCGGTTGCGGGCCCTGCAACGAATTGGGAAAGGCGACTCATGAAGGTGAAGCGCGAGGCGCCGATACGCGGCCGCGGCAACGACCGCCGGGGTGTTCGCGACGGTTCGGCCCGGACCGGCAGGCGGGCCGGGGCCGACCCGGTGTCGTCGCGGCGGAACCGGCCTGGCCGGGTCGCCGCTCCCGCCCGGGACGCCTGGGCGCCCAGGTCGGGGCCGCAGACCAGCCCGATCACCCGGCCGGTCGAGCTGCCGGCCCGGCCCAAGAGCACCAGCCAAGCGAAGGCGCGGGCCAAGGCGCGCAAAGCCAAGGCGCCCAAGGTTATTCGGCCCCGCCTGAGCGAGCGCCTGGCCATCCGTCTCGCGTCGACCGACCTGCGGCCGCGCACCATCGCGAGCAAAGTCCCATTCGTCGTGCTGGTGATCGGGGCGCTGGCGCTGGGCCTGGGGCTCACGCTGTGGTTGTCCACGGACTCCGCGGAGCGTTCCTATCAGCTGAGCCACGCCCGCGAGAAGAACCGGATGCTGCAGCAACAGAAGGAATCGTTGGAACGTGATGTGCGCGAGGCGGAGTCGGCCCCGGCGCTGGCCGAGGCGGCCCGCAAGCAGGGCATGATCCCGACGCGCGACACCGCGCACCTGGTCCAGGACCCGTCCGGCAACTGGGTGGTCGTGGGCACGCCGAAGCCCGCCGATGGCGTGCCGCCGCCACCGCTGAACAGCAAGCTTCCCGATGCCGGCCCACCGCCGCCGCCCCAGCCGGCCGCGCTGCCCCCCGAGGTGCCCGTTCGCGTCGAGCCCGGTGCGGGCGCCCCGCCCGTCCCGGCCAGGCCGGGCCCCGAGGCGCTGCTGCGCGCGCCCGACGGCGCCTCCACGGTCGGCGGGCAGCACCTGCCGCAGGCGGTGCCGCAGTTGCCCGGGCTGCCCAACGGCCCGCTCACCGGCCAGGTGCCGGGCGCCATCCCGACGCCGGGCCTGCCGGCGCCCGCCGCGCCCATGCCGGGGCTGCCGACGCCCGGGGGACCGGCGCCCGCGCAGGGCCCCGCGGAAGTCTCAATCCCCCTGGGCGGCTTGCCGATTCCGTCACCGGCTCGCGTGCCGGCGCCGTTACCGGCCGAGGTCCCGGTTCCGGTGCTGCCGGGTCCGCCGCCCGCCGCGTCGCAGGCGGTCGTCCCGGTGATCCCCGGAGCCCCGGCGCCGGGAGGGTTCCCGAGCCCGGGCCCGGGTAACGGGCTCGCGACCGGTGGGCAGGTCTTGCTGCCGGCCGCCGTGCCCCCGGGTGCCGGCCGATGAGCCGGGGCGACGCCCGACGGACCCGCCAGTCGACCCGGCCGACGCGCGGTCCCCGCAACCCGCAGCAGGCCGAGGGCCTCCGGCAACCCAAGCGGCTGCGCAAGCCGCGGCAAGCCGAGCAGGGCCGAGACGCCCGGGAACCCAAGGGATTCCGCAAGGCCAAGAAGGCCAAGGCGGCGGCCCGCCCGGCGGCGGCACCGGCCGGTCATTCGGCCAAGGAGCGCCGAACCCGGCAGATCGTCGCGGCCGGAAGCCGCGGCGCGTCGTTCGTCTTCCGGCACCGCGCCGGCAATGCGGTGATCCTGGTGTTGATCCTGGTGGCCGCCATCCAGCTGTTCGTCCTGCAGGTCACCGACGCGCCGACGCTGCGCGCCCAGGCGGCCGGGCAACTGAAGGTCACCGACGTCGAGAAGGCGATCCGCGGCAGCATCGTCGACCGCCACAACGACCAGCTCGCGTTCACCACCGAGTCGCGCGCGCTGACCTTCCAGCCCAAACGCATCCGGCACCAGCTGGAGGAGGCCAAACAGAAGAACTCGGCGGCGCCCGATCCCCAGCAGCGGCTGCGCGACATCGCCAAGGAGGTCGCGACCCGGCTGGGTAACAAGCCCGACGTCCCGACCCTGCTAAAGAAGCTGCAGAGCGACGAGAACTTCGTCTACCTCGCCCGCGCGGTCGACCCCGCCGTCGCCAGCGCGATCTCCGACAAGTACCCCGAGGTCGGCTCCGAGCGCCAGGACATGCGCCAGTATCCGGGCGGGTCGCTGGCGGCCAACATCGTCGGCGGCATCGACTGGGACGGCCACGGGCTGCTCGGCCTGGAGGAGTCCATGGACTCGGTGCTGTCCGGGACCGACGGATCGGTCACCTACGACCGGGGCTCCGACGGCGTCGTGATCCCCGGCAGCTACCGCAACCGGCACAAGGCCGTCAACGGCTCCACCGTCCAGCTGACCCTCGACGACGACATCCAGTTCTACGTGCAGCAGCAGGTGCAGCAGGCCAAGAACCTGTCCGGGGCGCACAACGTCTCGGCCGTCGTGCTGGACGCCAAGACGGGCGAGGTGCTGGCCATGGCCAACGACAACACCTTCGACCCGTCGCAGGACATCGGCCGGCAAGGTGACAAGCAGCTGGGCAACCTGGCGGTGTCGTCACCGTTCGAGCCGGGATCGGTGAACAAGGTGATCACCGCGTCGTCGGTGATCGAGTACGGGCTGTCCAACCCCGACGAGGTGCTGCAGGTGCCCGGCACCATCTCGATGGGCGGCGTCTCGATCCACGACGCGTGGGAGCACGGCGTCATGCCCTACACGACCACGGGCGTATTCGGGAAGTCCTCCAACGTCGGGACGCTGATGCTGGCGCAGCGGGTGGGGCCGGAACGCTTCTACGACATGGTGCGCAAGTTCGGGCTCGGCCAGCGCACCAACGTCGGACTGCCCGGTGAGAGCTCCGGGCTGGTGCCGCCCATTGACCAGTGGTCTGGCAGCACGTTCTCGAACCTCCCGATCGGGCAGGGCCTTTCGATGACCCTGCTGCAGATGGCGGGCATGTACCAGGCGATCGCCAACGACGGCGTCCGGATACCGCCGCGCATCATCAAGGCGACCATCGCCCCCGACGGCACCCGCACCGAGGAGCCGCGGCCCGACGGCGTCCGCGTGGTGTCGGCGCAGACCGCGCAGACCGTGCGGGGGATGCTGCGCGCGGTCGTGCAGCGCGACCCGATGGGGTACCAGCAGGGCACCGGGTCGGCGGCCGGCGTGCCGGGCTACCAGATGGCGGGCAAGACCGGTACCGCGCAGCAGATCAATCCGGCGTGCGGCTGCTACTTCGACAACGTCTACTGGATCACCTTCGCGGGCATGGCCACGGTGGACAATCCGCGCTACGTGGTCGGGATCATGATGGACAACCCGGAGCGCAACGCCGACGGCACGCCTGGGCACTCCGCGGCCCCGCTGTTCCACAACATCGCCGGCTGGCTGATGCAGCGGGAGAACGTCCCGCTGTCGCCCGACCCGGGGCCGCCGCTCACCTTGCAGGCCACCTAGCCGCACCGGGCCGCCCGGCGTTTCGGCGCCACGACGCGACGTTGGGCGCGGCTGCGAGGCGCGGCAAGACCGCGTCACCCCGGTGCCTCGGTAGGGTGTCATGGCCGAGCGATGGGGATCGCGCAGCGTAGGGAGGTATGGGCAGTGGCGGGTGGCTTGCGTCCCAGCGCCGTCGCGGGCGTCGCGCTGTCCGCGCTGGCGACCCAGGCGGGCGCGGTGGCCGCCGACGGGAGCGCCGCCGTCCCCGCCGTCGCCGTCACCGGCGTGACGCTGCGCGCCCAGGACGTGCTGCCTGGGGACCTCTTCGCCGCGCTACCGGGCTCGATGACGCACGGCGCCCGGTACGCGGGCGACGCCATCGACCGCGGCGCCGTCGCGGTGCTGACCGACGCCGCCGGGGTGGCCGAGATGGGCGCCCACGCCGGCCGGGTGCCCACGCTGGTGCATCCCGCGCCGCGCGGCGTGCTGGGCGGCCTGGCCGCCACGGTGTACGGAAACCCCTCCGACCGGTTGGCCGTCATCGGCATCACCGGCACCTCGGGCAAGACGACCACCACCTACCTGGTCGAGTCCGGGCTGCGCGCCGCCGGCCGCACCGTCGGGCTCATCGGCACGATCGGCATCCGCATCGACGGCGCCGACATCCCCAGCGCGCTCACCACCCCGGAGGCCCCGGCCCTGCAGGCCCTGCTCGCGGCGATGGCCGAACGTGACGTGGACACGGTCGTCATGGAGGTGTCCAGCCACGCGCTGACCCTCGGCCGCGTCGATGGCACCGGCTTCGCGGTCGGCGCGTTCACCAACCTGTCCCGCGACCACCTGGACTTCCACCCGACCATGGCCGACTACTTCGAGGCCAAGGCCTTGCTGATTGACCCGGCCTCCGCGCTGCGGGCCCGCAGGGTCGTCGTCTGCGTCGACGACGACGCCGGACGCGCGATGGCCGACCGCGCCGGCGACGCGGTCACCGTCAGCGCCACCGACCGCCCCGCCGACTGGCGCGCCGCCGACGCGGCGCCCATGGGCGCCGGCGGCCAGCAGTTCACCGCCGTCGACCCCGCCGGCGTGCAGCACCGCGTCGGCATCCGGCTGCCCGGCGCGTACAACATCGCCAATTGTCTTGTGGCCCTTGCAGTCCTGGAGGCCGTTGGGGTGTCGCCGGAGCAGGCGTCGCCCGGGTTGCTCGACACCCGAGTGCCCGGGCGCATGGAAGAGATCGACCGCGGCCAGGACTTCCTCGCGCTCGTTGACTACGCCCACAAGCCGGGGGCGCTGCGCGCCGTGCTGACCGCGCTCGCGCGGCCCGGCCGGCGGTTGGCGGTGGTGTTCGGCGCGGGCGGCGACCGCGATCCGGGCAAGCGGGCGCCGATGGGCGCGACCGCCGCCGAGCTGGCCGACCTGGTGGTCGTCACCGACGACAACCCGCGCGGCGAGGACCCCGCGGCCATCCGGTGCGAGATCGTGGCCGGGGCGACCGGTGGCACCGCCGAGGTGGTGGAGATCGGCGACCGGCGCGAGGCGATCCGGCACGCGGTGGCCTGGGCGCGCCCGGGCGACGTGGTGCTGGTCGCCGGCAAGGGGCATGAGACCGGGCAGCGCGGCGGCGGCCACACGCGCCCGTTCGACGACCGGGTCGAGCTCGGGGCGGCCCTCGAGGCGCTCGAGGCGCGCCGATGATCGACCTGAGCGTCGCCCAGATCGCCGACATCGTCGGCGGCACCCTCGCCGATATCACCCCGGAGGCCGCCGCGCGGGCTCGCGTCGCCGGAACGGTGGAGTTCGACTCGCGGGCCGTCGGTCCGGGCGGGCTGTTCCTGGCGTTGCCGGGGGCCCGCTCCGACGGGCACGACCACGCGGCCTCGGCGGTGGCAGCGGGCGCCGTCGCCGTGCTGGCGGCCCGGCCGGTGGGAGTGCCCGCGATCGTGGCGCCGCCGGTGAGCGCGGCCGACGTGCGGGCCGGGGTGCTCGAGCACGACGCCGACGGGTCGGGTGCCGCCGTGCTGGCCGCGCTGGCCAAGCTCGCCAGGGCCGTGGCCGCCGAGCTGGTGGCCGGGGGTCTGACCGTCGTGGGGATCACCGGGTCGTCGGGGAAGACCTCCACCAAGGATCTGGTGGCGGCCGTGCTGGCGCCGCTGGGCGAGGTGGTGGCGCCGCCGGGCTCTTTCAACAACGAGCTTGGCCATCCCTGGACCGTGCTGCGTGCGACCCGGGACACCGATTACCTGGTCCTGGAGATGTCGGCGCGCCACCCCGGAAACATCGCCGCGCTCGCCGAGATCGCCCCGCCGGCCATCGGCGTGGTGCTCAACGTCGGCACCGCGCACCTGGGGGAGTTCGGCTCCCGCGACGCCATCGCGCGGACGAAAGCCGAACTGCCGCAATCGGTTCCGGAATCCGGCGCGGTCATTCTCAACGTCGATGACCCGGCCGTGGCGGCGATGGCCAGGCAGACCGCGGCCCGGGTGGTGCGCGTCAGCCGCGACGATTCCGGCGGTGCCGGCGAGTGGGCGGACGTGTGGGCCGACGACGTCTCGTTGGACGAGCTGGCCCGGCCGCGCTTCACCCTGCACGTGCGCGGCGCCGGCGAGGCGCCGGTCCGGCTCGCCGTGTCCGGCGATCATCAGGTCACCAACGCCCTGTGCGCGGGCGCGGTGGCGCTGGAATGCGGCGCCACCGTCGAGCAGGTGGCGGGCGCGCTCGCCGCGGCGGGGCCGGTGTCGCGGCACCGCATGCAGGTCACCACCCGCGCCGACGGGGTGACGGTCATCGACGACGCGTACAACGCCAACCCCGACTCGATGCGGGCCGGTTTGCAGGCGCTGGCCTGGATGGCCCACGGCGGAGTGGCGGGCCCCGGCGAAAAACGCAGGAGTTGGGCCGTGCTGGGGGAGATGGCCGAACTCGGTGAGGACGCGATAACCGAGCACGACCGCATCGGCCGGCTGGCGGTGCGCTTAGATGTGTCTCGACTTGTCGTCGTGGGAAGCGGGAGGCCGATGAGCGCGATGCACCACGGAGCGGTCATGGAGGGATCGTGGGGAACCGAAGCCGTGGAGGTCGCCGACGGCGACGCGGCGCTGGCGTTGTTGCGTGCCGAGCTGCGGCCCGGTGACGTGGTCCTGGTCAAGGCGTCGAACGCCGTGGGGCTGGGTGCGCTGGCCGACGCCCTGGCTCGTGACGATCGCGAGGGCGGCGAAGCCGGGCGAAGCGGGTCGTCACCCTCGAGCGGCCGTGACGATCGCGAGGGCGGCGAAGCCGGGCGAAGCGGGTCGTCACCCTCGAGCGGCCGTGATGATCGCGAGGGCGGCGAAGCCGGGCGAAGCGGGTCGTCACCCTCAAGCTGGGAACCGGCATGAGACAGATCCTGATCGCCGTCGCCATCGCGCTGACCGTCTCCATCCTGCTGACGCCGGTGCTGATCCGCCTCTTCACCAAGCAGGGGTTCGGCCACCACACCCGGGAGGACGGCCCGCCGACCCACCACAGCAAGCGGGGCACGCCGTCGATGGGCGGCGTGGCGATCCTCGCCGGCATCTGGGCCGGATACCTGGGCACGCACCTCGCGGGGTTGGCGTTCGACGGTGAGGGCATTTCGGCGTCCGGCCTGCTGGTGCTGGGCCTGGCCACTGCGCTGGGCGGCGTCGGGTTCCTCGACGACATCATCAAGGTCCGCAAGTCGCGCAACCTCGGGCTGAACAAGACCGCGAAGGCGCTCGGCCAGATCGGGGCCGCGGTGCTGTTCGGGGTGCTGGTCCTGCAGTTCCACAACGCCTACGGCCTGACTCCGGCCAGCCCGGACCTGTCCTACGTGCGCGAGATCGCCACCGTCACCCTGACGCCGGGGCTGTTCGTGCTGTTTTGCGTCGTCGTCGTCAGCGCCTGGTCCAACGCGGTCAACTTCACCGACGGCCTCGACGGGCTGGCCGCCGGGGCCATGGCGATGGTTTCGGCCGCCTACGTGCTCATCACGTTCTGGCAGGCACATAGCGCCTGCGTCGCCACGCCCGGCCTGGGCTGCTACAACGTCCGCGACCCCCTGGACCTCGCGATCGTCGCGGCCGCGACCGCCGGCGCCTGCATCGGTTTCCTCTGGTGGAACGCCGCACCCGCCAAGATATTCATGGGCGACACCGGCTCGCTGGCCCTCGGCGGCATCATCGCCGGGCTGTCGGTGACCAGCCGGACCGAGATCCTCGCCGTCGTGCTGGGAGCGCTGTTCGTCGCCGAGGTCACCTCCGTCGTACTGCAGATTCTTGCCTTCCGCACCACCGGGCGCCGGGTGTTCCGGATGGCACCCTTCCACCACCACTTCGAGCTGGCCGGCTGGGCCGAAACCACGGTGATCATCCGGTTCTGGCTGCTGACCGCGATCACCTGCGGTCTGGGCGTCGCGCTGTTCTACGGTGAGTGGCTCGCCGCGACCGGTGCCTGATGGGCGGCCCTGACACCCTGGCGCCGCTCGCGCCGGGCGCGCCGGTGCTGGTGGCCGGCGGAGGCGTCACGGGTAAGGCCGTGCTGGCGGCCCTGACCCGGTTCGGCGCCGCCCCGACGCTGTGCGACGACGACCCGGCCACGCTGCGCCGCTACGCCGGCGAAGGCGTGGCGACCGCCACCACGGCGGCGGCCATCCGTGGGATCGCCGACTATGCGCTCGTGGTCACCAGCCCGGGCTTCTCCCCGGGGACGCCGCTGCTGGCCGCCGCCGCGGCGGCGGGCGTGCCCATCTGGGGCGACGTCGAACTGGCCTGGCGGCTCGATGCCGCGGGACGCTACGGCCCGCCGCGCCGCTGGCTGGTGGTTACGGGGACCAACGGCAAGACCACGACGACGTCGATGCTGCACGCCATCCTCACTGCCGCCGGGCGCCGCAGCCTGCTCTGCGGCAACATCGGCGATCCGGTCCTGGCCGTGCTGGAGGAGCCCGGCGACCTGCTGGCCGTCGAACTGTCCAGCTTCCAGCTGCACTGGGCGCCCTCGCTGCGGCCCGAGGCGGGCGTCGTGCTGAACATCGCCGAGGACCACCTGGACTGGCACTCCACGATGGCCGAATACACGGCCGACAAGGCCCGCGTCCTGCGGGGCCGGGTGGCGGTGGTCGGGCTGGACGACGCCCGCGCCTCGGCGTTGCTGGACACGGCCGCGGCGCCGGTTCGGGCCGGGTTCCGGCTCGGCGAGCCGGCCGTCGGCGAGCTCGGGGTGCGCGACGGCCAACTCGTGGACCGGGCGTTTGCCGACGGCCTGGCTTTGCTGCCGGTCGAGTCGATTCCGGTGCCCGGCCCCGTCGGGATCCTGGACGCCCTGGCCGCGGCGGCGCTGGCGCGCAGCATCGGTGTGCCGGCCGACGCGATCCGGACCGCGATCGCCTCCTTCCGGCTCGGCCGGCACCGCGCCGAGGTGGTGGCCGTCGCCGACGGGATCACCTACGTCGACGACTCCAAGGCCACCAATCCGCACGCGGCCGAGGCGTCCGTGCTGGCCTACCCGCGGGTGGTGTGGGTCGCGGGCGGTTTGCTGAAGGGGACCTCGGTGGACGCGGAGGTCGCCAGGATTGCGTCGCGCCTGGTCGGCGCGGTGCTGATCGGCCGGGATCGCCGCGAGGTTGCAGAGGCGTTATCGCGACACGCGCCGGATGTCCCCGTCGTCGAGGTTGTGACAGGCGAGGATGCTGATATGAATGCGACGGCTGTGGTTTCTGATGCAAATGTGACAGAAGTGAAACATTCGAGTGATGATCTCGGCGCCCGCGTCATGACCGCCGCCGTGGCCGCGGCCCGCGACCTCGCCAGGCCTGGCGACACCGTTCTGCTTGCGCCGGCCGGTGCCTCGTTCGACCAGTTCACCGGCTACGCCGACCGGGGCGACGCGTTCGCCGCCGCCGTACGCGCGGTCCTGCGGTAGGCGGGTGTGGGTAACGGGTTGACCCGGCGGCTGCGCCGGGGCAAGAAATCGACGCGGGCGGCGGGGGAGACCACGCCGGCCGAGCCCGACGACCAACTCGCCGTCACCGACGCCGACGGCCGAGCCAACGAAGACGGCACGGCCGAGGGGGTGGCCGGCGCCGACCAGGCGCCCGGGGACATCGCCGACGAGGCGATCGACGCCGCCGAGGAGAACCGGCCCGCCCACGCGCCGGCGTTCCTCAGCCGTGAGGTCCCGGCCGCGATGGCCCCGGCGCCGGGCCCCGGTAGCCGATTCGGCGCCTGGCTCGGCCGCCCGATGACCTCGTTTCACCTGATCATCGCGGTTGCGGGGCTGCTCACGACGCTCGGCCTGATCATGGTGTTGTCGGCTTCGGGCGTGCGGTCCTACGACGCGGACGGCTCGGCGTGGGTGATCTTCGGCAAGCAGGTCATGTGGACGGTCGTCGGCCTCATCGCCTGCTACGCCGCGCTGCGGATGTCGGTCCGGTTCCTCCGCCGGGTCGCGTTCACCGGCTACGTCGTCACCGTCATCCTGCTGGTGCTGGTGCTCGTCCCCGGCATCGGCAACCTGGCCAACGGGTCCCGGAAGTGGTTTGTCATCGCGGGCTTCTCGATGCAGCCCTCCGAGCTGGCCAAGATCGCATTCGCCATCTGGGGCGCGCACCTGCTCGCCGCCCGGCGCCTGGAGCGGGCGTCGCTGCGCGAGCTGCTGATTCCGCTGGTGCCCGCCGCCGTCATCGCGCTGGCCCTGATCGTGGCACAGCCCGACCTGGGGCAGACCGTGTCCTTCGGCATCATCCTGCTGGCCCTGCTGTGGTACGCGGGGCTCCCGCTGCGCGTCTTCGGCACCTCGCTACTGGCGGTCTTCATGGCCGGTGGTGTGCTGGCGATGTCGGCGGGCTACCGGTCGGACCGGGTGCGGTCCTGGATGAACCCCGAGAACGACCCGATGGACACCGGCTACCAGGCCCGGCAGGCGAAATTCGCGCTCGCCCACGGCGGCGTCTTCGGCGACGGCCTGGGCCAGGGCGTGGCCAAGTGGAACTACCTGCCCAACGCGCACAACGACTTCATCTTCGCGATCATCGGCGAGGAGCTCGGGTTCATCGGCGCGTTCGGGCTGCTGGTCCTGTTCGGGTTGTTCGCCTACGCCGGGATGCGGATCGCGCGCCGCTCGGCCGACCCGTTCCTGCGGCTGCTCACCGCCACCACGACGATGTGGGTGCTGGGGCAGGCGTTCATCAACATCGGCTACGTGATCGGCATCCTCCCGGTCACAGGCATCCAGCTGCCCCTCATCTCGGCCGGTGGGACATCAACGGCGGCAACGCTATTCATGATCGGGATTATGGCCAACGCGGCGCGTCACGAGCCGGAGGCGGTGGCCGCGCTGCGCGCGGGCCGCGACGACAAGATGAATCGGATCCTGCGGCTGCCGCTGCCCGAGCCTTACGTGCCGAGCCGGCTCGAGGCGTTCCGCGACCGCAGGCGGGTCGGCACGGCCCCTGGGAAGGGCGGCCCGCGTGGGAACGGGAAGGGCGGCGGCAAGGCGAAGGCGCCGGCCCGGAAGGCGTCCCGCAACTCCGAGACACCCCTGCGCCCGGCCGCGGCCCGGCCGTCGCGCCAGTCTGGCGGCAGCGCCCGATCGCGGGTTAGGCATCATGGATCTGGCCAGCGCGGTGTCGGCACGGGCCTCGGAAAGGGCGCCAAGGGCGCCGGCAATGCCGCGGGCCAGCGCCAGCCACGGCGCACACGCGCACTGGAAGGTCAGCGTTACGGGTGAACGACACGGTCAGGAAGCCGGCCGGCGGGCTGGGGGCAAGCCCCTCGCCCGCCGGTGCCGCGTCGCCGTCTTTTGAATCGCCGCCGTTCGGGTCGCCGCCGTCGGATGCCCTGTCCGTCGTGCTCGCCGGTGGCGGCACCGCCGGCCACGTGGAGCCAGCGATGGCCGTCGCCGACGCGCTGACCGCGCTCGACCCGCGGGTGCGGATCACTGCGCTCGGCACGCCGCGGGGCCTGGAGACCACCCTGGTGCCCAAGCGCGGCTACCACCTCGAGCTCATCACGCCGGTGCCGTTGCCCCGCAAGCCCACCGGCGACCTGGCCCGGCTGCCACCGCGGGTGTGGCGGGCCGTCCGCGAGACCCGCGCCGTGCTGGACGCCGTGCACGCCGACGTCGTCATCGGCTTCGGCGGGTACGTGGCCCTGCCGGCGTACCTGGCGGCCCGCGGCATCCCGAGCGGATTCCGCCGGCGGCGCCGCATCCCGGTGGTGATCCACGAGGCCAACGCCCGCGCCGGGATCGCCAACCGGGTCGGCGCCCGCACCGCGGACCGGGTGCTCTCGGCGGTCCCCGACTGCGGGCTGGCGCGGGCCGAGGTGGTCGGCGTGCCCATCCGGGCGGCGCTCACCACGCTGGACCGCGCGGCCCTGCGCGCCGAGGCGCGGCGCTACTTCGGTTTCGCCGACGACGCCAAGGTGTTGCTGGTGTTCGGCGGCTCGCAGGGTGCCGTCTCGCTCAACCGGGCGGTGTCCGGGGCCGCCGCTGGGCTGGCCGCCGCCGGCGTGGCCGTGCTGCACGCCCACGGCCCGAAGAACACGCTCGACCTGCGGCAATCGCGGCCGGGCGACCCACCCTACGTGGCGGTGCCGTATCTCGACCGGATGGACCTGGCCTACGCCGCGGCCGACCTGGCGATCTGCCGGTCCGGGGCGATGACGGTCGCCGAGGTGTCGGCCGTCGGCCTGCCCGCCATCTACGTCCCGCTGCCCATCGGCAACGGGGAGCAGCGGCTCAACGCGCTGCCGGTGGTCAACGCCGGTGGCGGCATGCTGGTCGCCGACGCGGCACTCACCCCGGACCTGGTGGTTGAGCAGGTCGGCGGCCTGCTCAACGACGCGCCGCGGCTGGCCGAGATGACGGCGGCCGCCGCGCAGGTGGGTCACCGCGACGCCGCGCGCCTGGTGGCCGAGGCGGCGCTGGACATCGCCAGACGGGTGCGGGCCGGGCACGCGGGCGGGGGACCACGGTGACCGCCGAGCAGCCGGCGCCCGAGCTGCCCCCCGAGCTGAGACGGGTCCACATGGTGGGCATCGGCGGGGCCGGCATGTCCGGCATCGCCCGCATCCTGCTCGACCGCGGCGGGCTGGTGTCCGGCTCCGACGCCAAGGAGTCGCGCGGACTGCGCGCCCTGCGGGCGCGCGGCGCGCTGATCCGGGTCGGCCACGACGCCTCGTCGCTGGACCTGCTGCCGGGCGGCCCCACCGCGGTCATCACCACCCACGCGGCGATCCCGAAGACCAACCCCGAGCTCGTCGAGGCCCGGCGGCGCGGCATCCCGGTGGTTTTGCGGCCCGTCGTGCTCGCCAAGCTGATGGCCGGCCGCTCGACGCTCATGGTCACCGGCACGCACGGCAAGACGACGACGACGTCGATGCTGATCGTCGCGCTGCAGCACTGCGGGCGCGACCCGTCCTTCGCCGTCGGCGGCGAGCTGGGCGAGGCCGGCACCAACGCCCACCACGGCAGCGGCAACTGCTTCGTCGCCGAGGCCGACGAAAGCGACGGCTCGCTGCTGGAATACAGCCCCGACGTGGTGGTGGTCACCAATATCGAGACCGACCACCTGGACTTCTACGGCAGCGCCGACGCCTATGTCGCGGTGTTCGACGCGTTCATGGAGCGGCTCGCCCCCGGGGGAGCTCTGGTGGTGTGCACCGACGACCCCGGGGCCGCCGCGCTGGCCGAACGCACGGCCGAGCTGGGGATCCGGGTGCTGCGATACGGGTCGGCGGAGGCCGGCCCGCCCGAGCCCCTGGCCGGCACGCTGCTGTCGTGGGAGCAGCGCGGCACCGAGGGCGTGGCCCACGTCCAGCTGGCGGGCGAACCGCACCCGCGGGTGATGCGGCTCTCCGTGCCCGGCCGGCACATGGCGCTCAACGCGCTCGGGGCGTTGCTGGCGGCGGTGGAGATCGGCGCCCCCGCCGACGAGGTGCTCGACGGGCTGGCCGGCTTCGAGGGCGTGCGCCGCCGGTTCGAACTGGTTGGCTCCTCGGCGGTCGGCGCGACCCCGAACGCGCCGGTGCGGGTATTCGACGACTATGCCCACCATCCCACCGAGATCAGCGCCACGCTGGCGGCGGTCCGCAAGCTGCTCGAGCAGAGCCCCGGCGGCCGGTGCATCGTGGTCTTTCAACCCCACTTGTACTCGCGCACAAAGACTTTCGCGGCCGAATTCGGCCGCGCACTGGACGTGGCGGACGAGGTGTTCGTGCTCGACGTCTACGGTGCCAGGGAACAACCCCTGGCGGGCGTCAGCGGGGCCAGCGTCGCCGAACACGTCACCAAGCCGGTGCACTACCTGCCGAACTTCTCCGCGGTTGCCAAGGAGGTGGCCGCGGCGGCGAGCCCCGGCGACGTCATCGTCACCATGGGCGCCGGCGACGTGACCCTGCTGGGCCCGGAGATCGTGACCGCGCTGCGGGTGCGGGCCAACCGCAGCGCTCCGGGGCGGCCGGGGGCGCTGCGGTGACCGAGCCGAACCCGGAACCGGCCGGTGCCATCCCGACCGACGTGGCCGACTCGGGTCCGTCGGCCGACGCCGTCACCGAGCCGCTGGCCGCGGGTCGGCCGCAATCCGAAGAGCGGCAGAACGCCGAGGTCGAGGGCCCGCGCCGGCGCGCGCGGCGGGAGCGGGCCGAGCGCCGGGCCGCGGAAGAGCGCGCGCGGGCCATCGAGGACGCCCGCCGGGAGGCCAAGCGCCGGGCGGGCGGACGGGTCGCCGTCCAGCAGAAACAGGCCAAGCGGGGCGTCGTTCGCGGGCTGAAGATGCTGCTGGCGACGGTGCTGCTGGCCGTTGCCGGGGTCGGGCTGGCGTTGGTCCTCTATTTCACGCCCGCCATGTCGGCGCGCAGCATCGTCGTGACGGGTACCGGCACGGTCACCCGCGAGGAGGTGCTGGACGCCGCGCGGGTGCGCCCCGGCACCCCGTTGCTGCAGATCAACACCAGCCAGGTCGCCGACCGCGTGGCGGCGATCCGGCGGGTGGCCAGCGCCCGCGTGCAGCGCCAGTATCCGTCCGCGCTGCGGATCACGATCGTGGAGCGGGTTCCCGTGGCGGTCAAGGACTTTCCGGACGGACCGCATCTGTTCGACCGCGACGGGGTGGACTTCGCGGCCGGCCCGCCGCCGCCGGCGCTGCCCTACCTCGACGTCGCCGACCCCGGCCCCATGGACCCGGCGACCAAGGCCGCGCTGCAGGTGCTGACCGCGCTGCGCCCCGAGGTCGCCGGCCAGGTGGGCCGCATCGCGGCGCCCTCCGTCGCCTCGATCACCCTGACGCTGGGCGACGGTCGCGTGGTGATCTGGGGGACCACCGACCGTACCGAGGAGAAGGCGGAGAAGCTGGCCGCGCTGCTGACGCAACCGGGGCGGACCTACGACGTGTCCAGCCCCGATCTGCCGACGGTCAAATAGGCGGTGCGGCCCCGCAACGCGGGCGCCCAACGCCCGGCCAGCCGGGCCGTCGGTGCCCAGCGCCCGGCCAGCCGGGCATTTGGCTTGGACGGGCGGGCGCGCCGTCCGCGTTCGTAACCTCACCGCCAGCGAAAAATTTGCGCGACGGCTCCTCGGCGCGCCTGCGCGGCTAGCGCGCGCCGTGCCCATACCGTTCTGGTTGCGCGGAACTACTTGACATAACTCTAACCCTATGGTTGAGGTTGAGGGTTTTGCAGGCGGACAACCGCCATCGCGAGAGCTTTGAGCCCACCAGGGAGGAAGACGAATGATGACCCCCCCGCACAATTATCTGGCCGTGATCAAGGTCGTCGGGATCGGTGGCGGCGGCGTCAACGCCGTGAACCGGATGATCGAGCAGGGCCTCAAGGGCGTGGAATTCATCGCGATCAACACCGACGCGCAGGCGTTGTTGATGAGCGATGCCGACGTCAAGCTGGACGTCGGCCGCGATTCCACCCGCGGCCTGGGCGCCGGGGCGGACCCGGAGGTCGGGCGCAAGGCCGCCGAGGACGCCAAGGACGAGATCGAGGAGCTGCTGCGCGGGGCGGACATGGTGTTCGTCACGGCCGGGGAGGGCGGCGGGACCGGCACGGGCGGGGCGCCCGTCGTTGCCAGCATCGCCCGCAAGCTGGGGGCGCTGACCGTCGGTGTGGTGACCCGGCCGTTCTCGTTCGAGGGCAAGCGCCGCGGCAACCAGGCCGAGAACGGCATCTCCGCGCTGCGCGAGAGCTGCGACACCCTGATCGTGATCCCCAATGACCGGCTGCTGCAGATGGGCGACGCCGCGGTGTCGCTGATGGACGCGTTCCGCAGTGCCGACGAGGTGCTGCTCAACGGCGTGCAGGGCATTACCGACCTGATCACCACGCCCGGCCTGATCAACGTCGACTTCGCCGACGTCAAGGGCATCATGTCCGGCGCCGGCACCGCCCTGATGGGCATCGGCTCGGCGCGCGGAGACGGCCGTTCGCTCAAGGCCGCCGAGATCGCGATCAACTCGCCGCTGCTGGAGGCGTCCATGGAGGGCGCACGGGGCGTGCTGATGTCGATCGCCGGCGGCAGCGACCTGGGCCTGTTCGAGATCAACGAGGCGGCGTCGCTGGTGCAGGACGCCGCGCACGCGGACGCCAACATCATCTTCGGCACGGTCATCGACGATTCCCTGGGCGACGAGGTGCGCGTCACGGTGATCGCGGCCGGCTTCGACGCCGCCGGGCCCGGGCGCAAGCCCGTGGTGGGCGGCGCGGCGGACACCAGTACCGGCGGAGCCCACCGCATCGAGTCGGCGAAGGCTGGAAAGCTCAGCTCGACGCTGTTCGAGCCGGTTGACGCGGTCAGCGTGCCGTTGCACACCAACGGTGCGACGCTGAACATCGGGGGCGACGACGACGAGGTCGACGTGCCGCCGTTCATGCGCCGTTGAGGACATGGGCGCGACAGGGTCATGGCAGCGCCGACGGAGAACCGGGGCCGCACTGTCCGCGGGGTCGGGACCGCACCGCCGACCGGGCGTCTCTGATAATTGTCGTGTGAGCGTTCGCATCCGGCGGGTGACCACCACCCGCGCGGGTGGTGTTTCGACGCCCCCCTTCGACACCTTCAACCTCGGCGATCACGTCGGTGACGACCCGGCGGCGGTGGCCGCGAACCGCGCCCGCCTGGCCGCCGCGACGGGCCTCGGCGCCGACCGGCTGGTGTGGATGAACCAGGTCCACGGCGACCGTGTCGAGGTCGTGGACGGGCCGCTGGACGCGGCGGTCGACGAGACCGACGCGCTCGTAACCACCACGCCGCGCCTGGCGCTGGCCGTGGTGACCGCCGACTGCGTGCCGGTGTTGCTGGCGGACGCACGCGCGGGTGTGGTCGCGGCGGTGCACGCCGGTCGCGTCGGCGCACAGCGCGGGGTGGTGGTTCGGGCGGTCGAGGCGATGCTGGGCCTGGGCGCCCAGGCCGCCGATATCTCGGTGCTGCTGGGCCCGGCGGTCAGCGGCGGCAACTACGAAGTTCCCGCGGCGATGGCGACCGAGGTGGAGGCGGCGCTGCCCGGCAGCCGCACCACCACCGCGGCTGGGACACCCGGCCTCGATCTGCGGGCCGGAATAGCCTTGCAGCTCAAGGGTTTAGGCGTCACGTCGATCGACATCGACCCGCGTTGCACGGTGGCCGACCCGAGACTGTTCAGCCACCGCCGGGACGCGCCGACGGGGCGGCTGGCCTCGCTGGTCTGGATGGAGTGACGGTCGTGGGCCCAGGGGATGCAGCCGGCGGAAGTCGGGGCGAGCCGGGAAACCGCGAAGCCGAATTGACCCATGCGTTGGCGGTGGTGCGATCGCGCCTTGCCGCGGCCGCGGAAGCGGCGGGTCGCAATGTCGGCGAAATTGAACTTTTGCCAATTACCAAATTCTTTCCAGCAACCGATGTAGCGATTTTGTCTCGATTGGGTTGCCGGGCCGTTGGCGAATCGCGGGACCAGGAAGCGTCGGCGAAGGTGGCCGAAGTCGCCCGTCTGGCCGAAACCGCCAAAGGGTCGGCTTCCCCCTGGGCCGACCCGCGCGGCATTCGTTGGCACATGGTGGGACACATCCAGCGCAACAAGGCGCGCTCGCTGGCGCGGTGGGCGCACGCCGCGCACTCCGTGGACAGCGTCCCGCTGGTGACCGCGCTCGATCGCGGATCGGCCGTCGCGCTCGCCGACGGACACCGCGCCGAGCCGCTTCGCGTTTACGTGCAGCTCAGCCTCGACGGCGACGTCTCGCGCGGGGGAGTCGACATCTCCAACGCCAAGGCCGTCGACCAGGTGTGCGACCAGACCGCGCACGCTAAGAACCTCAAGCTCGTCGGGCTGATGGCGATTCCGCCGCTGGACTGGGATCCCGACCGGGCCTTCGACCGGTTGCAAAGCGAACACCGCCGGGTCCTCGGGTCGCACCCGGGGGCGGTCGGCCTCTCGGCCGGCATGACGAACGATTTCGAGATCGCCGTCAAACACGGTTCGACGTGTGTGCGTGTCGGTACCGCGCTAATGGGTTCCCGGCCGCTACCGTCACCGTATTAAGTCACTGTAGTCACATCTTCATCACTGACACCAACACCAGGGGCCAGAAGGGGTCGAACGCAATGAGCACACTGCACAAGGTCAAGGCCTATTTCGGGATGGCCCCGATGGACGACTACGACGACGAGTACTACGACGACCGGGCCCCGTCCCGCGGCTTCCCGCGCCCCCGCTTCGATGAGGGGTATGGCCGCTACGAGGGCCGCGACTACGACGACCCGCGCGCCGAGCCCGCCGACTACCCGCCGCCGGGCAGTTACCGCGGCGGCTACGCGGAGGACCCGCGCTACGGCGCCGTCCACCCCCGCGAGTTCGACCGGCCCGACATGACTCGGCCGCGCCTGGGGTCGTGGCTGCGCAATTCCACCCGTGGCGCGCTGGCGATGGACCCGCGCCGGATGGCCATGATGTTCGAGGAGGGCCACCCGCTGTCGAAGATCACCACGCTGCGGCCCAAAGACTACAGCGAGGCCCGCACCATCGGCGAGCGGTTCCGCGACGGCACCCCCGTGATCATGGACCTGGTGGCTATGGACAACGCCGACGCAAAACGCCTGGTCGACTTCGCCGCCGGGCTGGCGTTCGCGCTGCGCGGGTCCTTCGACAAGGTCGCAACCAAGGTGTTCCTGCTGTCGCCGGCCGACGTCGACGTCTCCCCCGAGGAGCGCCGCCGGATCGCCGAAACCGGTTTCTACGCCTACCAATAGCGCGCTGGCCGCCCCGCGTCGCGGGGCCCGGGCACCCACCTCACCGTGTTGATGCTGCTCACACCGGATGTGGGCGCCTCTTCGGAGTCGGTACGCTGGCAACTGCCGTGCTGAGGTGCGGCACTTGACGTCTCACGAGTAAGGTCGGGGCCCGCAGTTGGTGCTGTTTTTCCAGATTCTTGGGTTTGCGCTGTTCATCTTCTGGCTGCTGCTCATTGCGCGCGTGGTCGTGGAGTTCATCCGCTCATTCAGCCGCGACTGGCGGCCCACCGGCCTGACCGTGGTGATCCTCGAGATCATCATGTCGATCACCGATCCGCCGGTGAAGCTGCTTCGCCGGCTGATTCCCCAGCTCACGATCGGTGCGGTCCGCTTCGACCTGTCGATCATGGTGCTGCTTCTGGTCGCGTTCATCGGCATGCAGCTGGCGTTCGGTGCCGCCGCGTGAGCGACGGGCGGCCACCGGAGAAGTCGCTAACGGAGCCGGGAGACGGTTCGGCCACGGTTTAGTGTCGGTTCGGGGGGCGCGATTTAAAAAATCTAAGGAATGGGATTTTATTGCTCTTAGTGTTTGAAATCCGTCCTTAATTACTGACCGACTCAGCAACGTTCGCGGCTGGTGTGACAGGATGGACGGCAGTTGCACGACGGCTAGCACTGCGTTCTACACTTTCCAGAACGTTCGACAGGAACTTGAGGGGACGAAACAATGCCGCTTACACCAGCCGACGTCCACAATGTGGCGTTCAGTAAGCCACCCATCGGCAAGCGGGGCTACAACGAAGACGAGGTCGACGCGTTCCTCGACCTGGTCGAGGCCGAGCTGACGCGGCTCATCGAAGAGAACTCCGATCTGCGTCAGCGGATCGAGGAGCTGGACCAGGAGCTGGCCTCCGGGGGCGGCGCCGGCCCGTCCGTCACCGCTGCCCCCACCCAGGCGATCCCGGTGCCCGAACCGGAGCCCGTCAAGCCGGCCCCGGCGCCGGTCGCGGCGCCCGCGCCGGTCGTGGCGCCTGCGGGCAACAACGAGGAGCAGGCCATGAAGGCCGCCCGCGTGTTGACCCTCGCGCAGGACACCGCCGACCGCCTGACCAGCACCGCGAAGGCGGAGTCGGAGAAGATGCTGGCCGACGCCCGCGCCAACGCCGACCAGATCCTCAGCGAGGCCCGGCACACCGCCGAAACCACGGTCACCGAAGCCCGCCAGCGCGCCGACGCGATGCTGGCCGACGCCCAGACCCGCTCCGAGACCCAGCTGCGTCAGGCCCAGGAAAAGGCCGACGCTCTGCAGGCCGACGCCGAGCGCAAGCACTCCGAGATCATGGGGACCATCAACCAGCAGCGCACCGTGCTGGAGGGCCGCCTCGAGCAGCTCCGCACCTTCGAGCGCGAATACCGCACCCGGCTCAAGACCTACCTGGAATCCCAGCTGGAGGAGCTCGGCCAGCGCGGATCGGCCGCACCGGTCGACTCCAGCGCCGACGCCGGTGGGTTCGACCAATTCAATCGGGGCAATAACTAACGTCGGAATCGCACACCAGATGCCTGGACCCGACGGTCGGGCCTGTCGGTTGGAGGACGACTGATGCTCATCATTGCGCTGGTCCTGGCCCTGATCGGGCTCGTCGCGTTGGTGTTCGCCGTCGTCACCAGCAACGAGCTGGTGGCGTGGGTCTGCATCGGGGCCAGCGTCCTGGGCGTGGTGCTGTTGATCATCGACGCGGTGCGTGAGCGCCAGCGGCGCGACACCGGCGACCTGCCGCACGAGGGCCATGAGGGCGGGGCGCCCGATGAGGACCACGACGCCTACGTCGACTACCCTGAGGAAGTCTCCGAAGAGGAGCCGCACGAGCCCGCCGCCGGTGGCCACGACGCAACCGGTGACGCCCCCGCCGGCGAGCCCGGGGAGGCCGAAGAGTCGAGGGTGCCCGCGGACGGCCGCGGCGAGGACCCGGCGAAGTAGGACCTCCGCTCAGCCCGTCGGGGAGTTGAGCAGCCCGCGCACCTCGTCGTCGCCGACCTGGTGAAAGTCGGCGTAGACCTGCGCGACCGCCTCGAATCCGGGCGGCATGCTCGCGCACACCACCTCGTCGGCCGCCCGCGCGAGCTCGCGACAGGTCGACGCCGCCCCGACGGGCACCGCCACCACGATCGACTTCGGCCCCGCGGATCGCACCGCCCGGATGGCGGCCAGCATGCTGGCACCGGTGGCGATGCCGTCGTCGACCAGGATGACGGCCCTGCCGCGGGGGTCGGCGACCGGCCGGTCGCCCCGGTAGGCCCGCTCGCGGCGGGCGAGCTCGGCGCTCTCGTTTTCGATCACCTCGCGCACCTGCTCGTCCGTGACGTGCAGGCCCGCGATCACGTCGTCGTTCATCACCATCGCACCCCCGCTGGCCAGCGCCCCCATCGCGAGCTCGGACCAGCCGGGCACCCCGAGTTTGCGGACCACGAAGACGTCCATCGGCGCGTGGAGCGCCGCCGCGACCTCCCAGGCCACCGGGACGCCGCCGCGCGCCAGCCCGAGTACCAGCACATCGTCGCGGTGACGGTAGGAGACGAGCTCGTCGGCCAGCGCGCGGCCGGCTTCGCGACGGTCGCGGAACGTGCGCGTCCGGGTTCGCCGGAGGAAGCCGCCCGGGGGAGTCATCGTCGGGGCCGGACTCGAGGCGGCGGTCTTAACGGACCCCGGTCTCGCCGGCGGCGTTCGAGGTGACGAGGTGCTCGAATGTGCCGGTGATGTCGAGGATCTGATCGAGAAACTGGGGTCGGTGCTCGAGGTGCAGCCGCACGCCCGCCTGGCTCGTCCGGCGGTGCGCGAGGAGGAGACCGGACAGGCCGGCCGGGTCGCAGAAGGTCAGTTCCGAGAGGTCCAGGTGCAGGTCCGCCGGTGCCGGCCGCCGGCCGATCAGTTCGTCGACGGTGTCGACGAAGCTGCCGGTCGACTGATAGTCGACTTCCCCGGCGAGGCGCAGGCTGGCCGATCGGGACGTTTTGGCGGCGGTGATGGTCAGGCTCATTCGGGTGCTCCCGGGCTCTCGGCGTCGAGTGCGACTTTGGCCGCGTGCAGCAGGCGGCGCGCTCGGGGGAAATCGTTCAGCACGTCCTCGGGCGTCATGCCCGCGTCCAGCGCGTCGAAGACGGTGGCGGCCGCCGCGTGCTCGTCGCGGTCGGTGAGGGCGCCCCACAGCCGCTCACGGGTGAGGTGGCTTTGGAGGTCGTCGACGTTCTCGGTGGCAGCGGCAATCCGGGTGGTGGCGGCCTCGGTGTCATTGCGACTCAAGCGATATACCTCCCCCGGGTGTGGCCGTCGACCGCGCTGAGATGCGTGCGCCGCGGGGCAGTGATGGCGACCACGGCGATGTCGTCGTGGGCGCAGTACCCCACCCACTGCGCGGTCAGCATCAGCACGCGCTCGACCACGGCCTCGGCCGGCATCCCGGCGCATGGGGTGAGCGCGTCGGCCAGGCGCTGGTCGCCGAAGAAATCGCCGCCCACGACCTCGTAATCGTTCGACGCCCGGTAACCGCCGGCGTACTCGATTCCGTGCAGGCCATGCAACGGCGGGGGCAGCAGGTCGCGCATCAGGGTGCGCGTGATCGCCGCCTGCTCCGCATGCAGCCGCGCGGCGGACAGCGCCGCTCCGGCCCGCGCCGCGAACAGCCGCGCGAACATCTCTTCATCCTCGGAGAAGACCGGCCGGTCGGCGTGCCGCAGCAGCACCAGCGCCCCGGCCGAGACCCCGTGCCCGGGTAGCGTCATGATCGCCGCCGAGCCGACTTCCCCGGAAAAAGTTTGCGGCACAAGCCAATCCGGCACAGAGGCGGGATCGATCCAGCCCGAGGAGACGGGCGGGAAGCCGTGCAGCGCCTCGCTCAACCCGGCAACCGTCGCCGGGTCGGCGTCCACGCTGCACTGCTCGACCGCCCCGCCCATGCCGCTGCTGAACACCGGAAGTCGGCGGGCGCGGCCCGCGGCCGCCACCAGCACCGCCGCGTCCGCCAGGTGGCGGGCCGCCATCTGCACGGTCGCCTCCCGGCAGCGGTCGACGTTCAGCGAGGCCGTCAGCACGGAAGACGCCTCGAGCAGGAACGCGGTGCGCTGCTGCTCGCGGGCCAGCGCGCGCTGCGCGTCCCGCAGCAGCTGGCCGGCGTCCTCAACCAGCGACCACGACCTCGCCGCTGGGCAGCACCGCGGCGTGCGGGTCGAACTTGCGCCCCGCCAGGCTTCCGGACACGACGACGGCGACGGTGTCAGCGGGGTCCGGCGTGGCGCCGGCCAGACGGTCGTGTGCCCGCGACAGCCAGGCGGCCGCGTCCTCGAGGCGGGCACCCGGCGTGGTGTCGGGGAGGACGGACTCGGCCGATGCGCTCACGGTCCGGACGATGCCGGCACGGTCGACCACCACGGTGGGACAGGGCACGGAGGCCCACAAGGCGTCGAGTTCGGTCTCGACGCCCACGGGCGCTCCATCATGCATCGCATGAGCCTGTCAGTGGTCTGTGTGATCGCCTTCGAACCGGATCTGGCCCGAGTGTGACCCGGTAAGATTCGAGTCTACGCACGGACCCGGACGAGGGGCTCTTGCACCGCGACGACGCGTATTCCCTTGTGTTCATTCAGAGATCGAGAACGATGTTCTCCGAAGGTTCTGCTGGCGTGGAAACGCAAAGCAGGACACTGCCCGGGGCGGGCGGTTCGAGGGGTTCCGGGTCGTAGCGCACCCGCCCCGACAGCAGCGCCGTTTCGCAGTTGTGGCAGACGCCGGTGCGGCAGGACCAGCGGGTAGGGACGTCACAAGCTTCGGCGAATTCGAGCAGGCTTCCATAGCCGGGCGCCCACCGCACTGTGAGCGCGCTGCGCGCGAATTGGATTTCGGGTCCCGGTCCCTCCGGGCCTTTCGGCGGGTGCGGGGGCTTGGCATCGGTAGGGGCGATACCGGGTGTGAGGGCGGCGCGTGCGCCGAATTTCTCCATATGGACGTCGGCGGGATCGATACCTAACCCGGCAAGCGCCTCCGCCATTTCGTCCATGAACAATTCCGGACCGCAAATGAAGGCCCGCGCATTCGCGGGCAGCGCCAGGCGGCGTAGCTTGTCGGCCGAAAGCCGGCCCTGTTCGTCGTACTCGACGCCCAGGCGGTCGGTGACCTCCGGGCGGCTGTACACGATGTGGGAATGCCCGTTGGGCAACGCTTCGAGCAGACCGCGTGCCTCCGCGGCGAACGGGTGTTCGGCGCCGTCGCGCGCGCCGTGCAGCCACCAGACCGACCGTGTCGACGCGGTTTTGGCCAGCGAGTGCAGCATGGACAACACCGGTGTCGCGCCGACTCCGGCCGACAGCAGGATCACCGGGGCGGGGCCGTCGTCGAGGAAGAACGTGCCGCGCGG
This sequence comes from Mycobacterium sp. 050134, assembly GCF_036409085.1. Classification (NCBI taxonomy): domain Bacteria; kingdom Bacillati; phylum Actinomycetota; class Actinomycetes; order Mycobacteriales; family Mycobacteriaceae; genus Mycobacterium; species Mycobacterium sp. 050134. Next base: position 85,048 of record NZ_JAZGLV010000011.1, on the reverse strand, counting down.
GGCCGCGACATCGAGGATGTCGCCGGGCCGGACCTGGGCGTGGATGTAGGCGCTGACGGTGCCGAGCGGCTCGCGCTTGACGCCGATGCGGTAGGCGCCGGAGCCGGGTTCGTTGGACAGCGAGTAGTTGCGGATGAGGGAGGCACCACCGGGCCCGGCCGGAAGCCGCAGCGTGATCGACTGGCCGGGCAGCCATTCCGGCAGCGCCGCGTCGTCGGCGTCGGCCAGGAAAATGGAGCGCACGCTGCGGCTTTCGTCTTGGGTGCCGGTCACGCGCAGCCGCCGGAAGCCCGGCCAGGCCGGCGGCGGCGCGCTATTGCCGGTCAGCCCGCTGTTGCCGGTCGCCTTGCCCGCGCCCTGGTCGAGCAACTGCTGCAGCGACCACTTCCAGCCGGGGCTGAGCGCCGGGATGCGCAGCGCGCGTTCCAGAGCGTCCCGGGGATGGCCGGGCAGGTAGAGCAGCGCGTCGATCTCGGCGACGGTGACCTCTTCGGGTCCGGCCGCGACCTTCTCGATGTCCTGGCCGGCCTCGACCTCACCCTCGGTCAGCACGCGGCAGTAGAAGCCGGGCCGCCGGTGCGATACCAACAGTGCCGGCATGCGGGGCTCGCCGAGCCGGATGCCCACCCGGTAGCAGGTGACGCGGGGCTGGGTGACCTCGAGCACCACCTGGCCGATGCGGTAGCGATCGCCGATGCACACCTCGTCGTCGGGGAGCCCGTCGACGGTGAAGTTCTCCCCGAGCGCGCCGGGCTCCAGGTCGTCGCGGCCGAGCTCCGCCGCCCAGTGGTCGTAGGCGGCGAGTTGGTAGACCAGCACGGCGCGGTTTTCGCCGCCGTGTCCGCCCAGGTCGCCCTGCCCGTCGCCGTCGATGTTAAGCCGCCGGACCATGCGCGGCCCCGCCACCGGGGACTTCCAGATGCCGGTGTAGACCGTACGACCTTGCCACGAAACGTCTTTCGGCTTGCCGACGTTCACCGAAACCAGCCTGGCCATGTCGCTCACCTCATCGGGTCGGGGCGGCCGCCGCGGCGTCAGTGGGGACGATTCCGGCAGTCATCAAGATCCTCGCGCAGTTTGGCGTTTTCCGCCTCCAGTGCGGCCAGCCTTTCCCGCAGCGACGTCAACGCGGGTTCGAGTTCGGCGGCGGTGAACCTGGGCGTGATGTGCTGCGGGCAGTTCCAGTCGAAGGCCTCGACGTCGACGACGACGGCGCGCTCGACGGCGGCCTCGTAGGTGGGTTCGGTCAGCGACGCGGCCAGTTGTGGGTTCTCCTGGGCGGTAACGATACGGGCGTGGCCGAAGATCTTGAGGCGACGCCGGTGCGCGTAGTCAACGGCGATGATGGCGACGCGGTCCTGGCCGGTCAGGTTGCCGGTGCTGATGTACTGCAGATTGCCCCGAAAATCGGCCCACCCGATGGTGTGATCGTCCAGCACACGAAGGAAACCCGTTGGTCCGCCGCGGAATTGGACATAGGGCCAGCCCGTCTCGCTGACCGTCGAGAGGTAGAAACTGTCGCGCTCGGCGAGGTAGTCCCGCTCGCTGTCGGTCAGTGGATCGCGGCCGGGCGAAGCCTTCCCGGCGACGCGTTTGCGGTCGTAGAAGGCCTCGCTGCCATGGTCGCGCTGGAGGGCGCGAACGTCCTCGGTGAACGCGATGGTCCCGTAGTGCTTGCTCATGGGGTGCTCCGATCGCGGGGCTCGGGACGTGGTGCCATTCTCAACAGCTCGAGACGCCCGTATCATCCACCGGTCAGCGCAGCGGGATGTCGTGGCCGGGGCCACGCTCGTTCTCCGGCCTGGGTCCGAAGTAGCGGCGTTCGGACTCGTCGATGCGGAGATCGTTGATGCTCGCCTCGCGGCGGCGCATCAACCCGTTGTCGTCGAACTCCCACAGCTCGTTGCCATAGCTGCGCCACCACTGGCCGGCGGCGTCGCGGCACTCGTACTGGAACCGCACCGCGATCCGGTTGCCGTGGAAGTCCCACAGGCTCTTGCGCAGCGCGTAGTCGAGCTCCCGCTCCCACTTGGCGGTGAGAAACTCCACGATCTGGTCCCGGCCGGTGACGAACTGGTCGCGGTTACGCCAAGCGCTGTCGGGCGTGTACGCCAGGCTGACCTTGTGGGGGTCGCAGGTGTTCCAGGCATCCTCGGCGGCCTGGACCTTGATCCGCGCCGAGTCCAGGTCGTACGGCGGAAACGGCGGGCGGGATTCGGTCATCCGGTCGGGTCCTTCCTCGGGCGCATGTCGCGTGTTCCGACAGATTAAGTTGCTCCGGGTGGGTGAATGGAAGAAGGCAACGCCAGATCGCTGGGTCGCTGGCTCGGATCAATCGCCTGGTCGTAAGAGTGTCCGAGGGGGGACTTGGCCACTTACGACACGAGTTGAGATCTTGCAACTGAGTCGTTGACCAGCGATCTCACGGCTGGTGGAGGGATGTCGGGATACGTGGTGGTGACCTCGAATGGATCGACCAGGTGTCGACGCGGTTCAGTACCGGCCCCGCCACCGACCGAAGAAGGGTTCGTCACCCTAGACTGGGGTGACGACTGAGAAGATCGGCATTTAGGATCAAGTCTCCAATCGAGTGATGAACTATTGGACGGGATACCAGTTTCCACGTCCACAATGGGCAGCCCTTGAAGGTTGTGGAAGCTCAGTTGTACTCGGATATCACTAGGTCGGAAAGCGCGGGCCACACGCCTCGGGCCCACTCGCCGAAAACGCGGTCTGTAAGAACCACCAGCGCCAGATTCGCCTCTGGGTCCACCCATATAAAACAGCCTGATACCCCGAAATGTCCTTAGGTCGGCGCCGAATTGCGCCTACCCGTCCAGTGTGGTGATTTCGAACCCCGAACCTCGAATCCCAGCCCCTAATCGTTGGGCCGGTGCACGCTGAACCCGGGCAATACGCTGTAGTTCACGCCGGTCGTTCGTTTCATGTTGCAGCGAAATTTGCAGACTGGCGCACCGGCGGGGGCTTATGCTCTTCGCTGTCGCGGGTTCCCGCGCGTTTGTCTCATGGTGGCGGCCCCTGCATGAACGTCTCGATATCTGCGCCTCTCACGGCGGCGGGTCCTATACCCGCCGCCGCAGACGACGGTTGTGACAACGCACTAGACCTATCCGAGCAAATGCTGACCTGTGGGCCGGGTCGCGGTGTGCTGACGGGTGCGTTCGCCGTCCTCGACGCGGTCGCTCATGCCGAGGACGGCATCGGTCTGACCGCGCTCGTTCACGCGACCGGGCTAGCGAAAACCTCCGCATATCGCCTGGCCGAGCAACTCGTCAAACTGGGCGCCGCCCAACGAGTCGACCACCGGTACTATATCGGGTCGCGGCTGGCCAAGTACGGCAAACGGTGGCAACCGGATCCGATACTGCGTCGGGCGGCCCGAGATCCTATACATAATCTGGCCGCCGAGTTGCACGCCGCCGCGTCGATGTGCGTGCTTGACGGTGGCCGGATTCGGATCGTCACGGCGGCCGCACCGCGCGGCCGCGCCTGGACGCTGAGCGACCTGGACCGCGACGCCGCCGCCCGCACCGCGACCGGACGCGTCCTCTACGGCACCCAACCCCACGGTGAGGTCAGACCCGGCCGCTGGACACCCACCGAGTGGCAGCAGTTGAGGGACACCCTCCGCAACCCGCACGCGATCATTGCCGAGCACCGCGACCCGATCCCCGATATGAATTGCGTCGCCGCACCCGTATGGCACTCCAACGGTCACTGCGCGGGGGCGGTCAGTTGCACCATCTGTGCGCCCGCACCGCCGCCACAGCTGCCCAATCGAGTACTGCAGGCCGCCCGCCAAATCGAGCGCAACCTGACGGCGGGCAAAGAATGCCCGGTTCGGGTCCGCTGACTGAACCGAACCGTTGCCCTTTCTCGTGCCCTAGGTGTCTTCTTCAAGGACAGTCCTCGCGGGGCGTCTGTCGCAGACCACGACGCCAGCGTCGATACCACCACCGTCGGAGCGCTGAGCCGACCGGAGCACTTGATGACGATCGCCGCCGACAACACCCCGTCCATCGCGGCGACTGCGGACGAGGTCTTCGTCATCGGCAGCGGATTTCAGCCCGACTACCCCGTGACCATCCGGATCACCACGGGCCGCGATGACATCGCCGATTACCTCACCTACACCACGGACGCCGAAGGCCTTCTCCACGCAGCCCTTCCGACCGCGACAGCCAGCGGAACCCTGCGGATCAGCGCCACCGACCACCGCTCCGCCGCAGGCAGCGATGACGGCCTGTTATGGAGTAATACCTGCACAATCGCCCTCGGCGAGGCTTGAACATGCATATACCAGGACGCCTCTCCGCCCGTGGCGCAACGGATAACCCCGCAAACCGACTGACCACCGCCAATGCGCGGACATCGACTTCTGGCAGAAAGTGTCGAGGGGGTGGTGGGCTTCGGATCTGGGGTGTTTCTCGGCGTTGCGATCAACGAGTCGTGTTGAACGCTAGGCGATTTGGTGGTGTTTGGCAAGCGCTCCGGCGTCGCGTTTGGCGGCGATAACGGCCCGGAGTTCGTCCGGGGAGGCATCAGAGAGATAGGGGCGGGTGACCTGCCACTCGTCGTGGGCTTCGATGACTACCGCGGTGGCCGGTCGCGGGAACGCTGCCGGGATGGGGAAGATCCCCACGGCATCGGCCCGGCGCTTGATCTCCTTGTTCAACCGCTCGATCGGATTGTTCGACCAGATCTTCTACCAATGGGCCTTCGGGAACGCCGTGAACGCCAGCTCGTCGGTCTTGGCGTCAGCCATCATCGCGGCCACCTTCGGAAACGAGCCGGCCAGGGTGTCAGCGACCCGGTCCCACTGCGTGGCGACCTCGGCTGGGTCGGTGTGGGCGAAGATGGTCTTGACCGCCGCGGCATGTTTGGCCGCCAGCGCGGTGCGCAGATTGCGCAAGAAATGCACCCGGCACAGCTGCCACGACGATCCGGTGAACGGTTGTGCCACAGCAGCTTTCAACCCGGCATGAGCATCGGAGATGACCAGATTCACCCGGCTCAGCCCCCGGGCTTTGAGCGAGGCGAGGAATTCGCGCCAGAACTCGTAGGACTCGCTGTCCCCGACGGCGGTACCCCAGCACTTCGCGGGTACCCCCGATGGACACCCCGGTGGCCACCACCAGGGCCTGAGGGACCACGTACGCCCCGATAGGGACCTTGCAGAGCGTCGCATCGCAGAACATGTACGGAAACTGCGAGTGAGACAGGCTGCGGGTCCGAAACGCCTCAATCTCTTTGTCCGAGCCGGTGCAGATCCGGGAAACCTCCGACGTGGAGACACCGGATTCGACTCCCATCGCAGCGACCAGGTCATCGACGCCGCGCGTCGACACGCCATGTACGTAGGCCTCCATGATCATCGCGTGCAACGCATTATCGATGCGGCGGCGGCGGCGGCGGCGGCGCTGCAGCAGCGACGGGAAGAACGACCCAGCCCGCAGCTTGGGGATCGGCACCTCGATATCCCCGGCCGTCGTCGACACCGTCTTAGGTCGGTGCCCGTTGCGGCGCATCGTACGCACATCGCTGCGCTGGTAGCGGCCGGCGCCGATCGCCTCAGTGGCCTCGGCCTCGATCAGCGCCTGCAGCCCGGCGCGGATCAACTCGGCGAACACTACCCAAGCGTCGGCCGACTTGAGCGCGTCGAGCTGGTCAAGCAGGGCCCAATGGTTCTGGGGCATCGCGTCGTATGTCTTTCTGTGAGTCACTTTGGTCGGAAACTCACTGACCACTACGCGACGGCCCACCCCAGCAAGAGCAACGACACACCGCCAGCAGGCCCGGCGCCGTCACCCCGGCTCCCCAAACCCCACCAACCAGGGGACTTACCCCCGCTGAGAGCTGACGAGGTCCATTCGGGTGTGGTCCGCTCAGCGGACCGCACCCTTGTCTGAGGCGCATCTGCTGCGCTGCAATCGACGGCATGTTGTCGCTATCGGGACGCGCCAACTACTCAAAGCGCCGTTCGACGCCACTACCGGTTAATACCGCCAGTCTTCATGCGAACTGAAAACAAATATCGATTCATCGCGCGGACACACTCGGCCGCGTTTCGGTGACTTCGAAAGGAGCGCTAAGTGACTTTCCACGGACTCGCCGAAAGCATTACGTTCGCCGGGCATGTCACCACGATTGACGACGGCGGCCCGTCGTTCACGATCCAATGCCGAAGCAATGACACCATCGAGGTGTTTGTCGGGCCGATTGACTCGACCAGCTACCAGGTGGTGCAAAACGTCGATGGCGTCAATCGTGACCGGACAGACGGCGAGCAGGCCACCGACCCCATCGTCAAGCTGCGGTTATACATCGCCCAGGGCGACTTGGTGTTCGTGCGAGGCATTCATCAACAAGCCGACGACCGTGACCGGTTCGAGGCCCGCATCATTTACGTGCTCAAGTCAGATCCGAGAGATCCGGCAATGCCATACGTCTTCGAGGACAGCTACTGGTGGCTCAATCAGACGGCGTTGCTGGTCGATCGCTGGCTCGATGAATTGTTCGACGCTCGCCGCGACTACTCCGTTGCAGACTTCGCGAGGCTGTACCGGACCAATCTGAACATCGTCGGGCAACCAATCGATGACGATCTGCAGGAATGCGCGACCCTCTCACGGCTGATCTACGGATTGTCCTCGGCGTATCTGCTCACCGGCAGCGAGCGCTACTTCCTAGCCGCCCGCGCCGCGGTCTCCTACCAGCGGCAGGCGTTTCGCACCCTGACCAGTGACGGTACACATTGCTTCTGGGCTTTCGGCCGGCGCCGCTTGAAAGCCGGGGAAGTAGTGGTGTTCGCGTCGGAGAACGCTGACGACAGGGGCAGCATCCCGCTCTACGAACAGATTTACGCCCTGGCCGGGCTGGCGCAGTACTACCGCATCACCGCCGATTGGGAAGTGCTCGAGGACATCCGACGCACAATGCAGACCTTCGACGACTACTACCTCGACGACGAAAAGTCGGACAGCAAGCCCTGGGCGACCGGCGAAGGCGGGTACCTCTCGCACCTCGACCCCATCACCCGCCGGCCCGACACGAAATGTCTAGGCCAGAACATGATGCGCAAGAACTGGAATTCCATCGGGGACCACATCCCTGCCTATCTGATCAATCTGGTCTTGGCGCTGAGTCCGGCGCCCAAAGGCGACGACGCGGCGGCCCGCGGGTTGTCCGACCTGGGCAAGATTGCCGAGGACATGCTCGAGAACCTGGTCGCCCTAATCGTCGACCACTTCCCCGATGACACCAGCGACTACGTCAACGAACGCTTCGACGCATACTGGAAAGCCGACCACACGTACAAGTGGCAGCAGGACCGTGCCATCGTCGGCCATAACCTCAAGATCGCGTGGAACTTGACCCGCTGCGCGTTCCACCTCGACGCTCGCGCAAGCCGGGCCGGCCAACGCGGACAGCCTGGCCGGGCTCAAGAACTAGAGCAGCTCGCCAAAAAGTCCCGCGCTACCGCCGCACGCCTGGCCGACAAGATGGCCGAGGTCGGCGTTGACACAATGCGCGGCGGTGTGTTCGACGCCGTGCAACGCGTTCCCACCAATGGAATGCCCACTCAGTTCGCCTGGGGGGCGACCAAAGATTTCTGGCAGCAGGAGCAAGGAATCCTTGCCTACTTGGTGCTTTACGGCGACACCGGCGATGAAAAGTACCTCCATCTGGCCCGCGAGTGCATGGCTTTCTGGAACCTGTTCTTCCTCGACCGCGAGCGCCAGGGCATTTACTTTCGTACCACCGAAGGCGGGCTGCCGGTCATCGAGGGCATATACGGTCAAAAAGGCGGCCATTCGGTCTCGGGCTACCACGTCTTCGAGCTCAACTATCTGGCCCACATCTACCAGCGCACGCACCTACTGCAAGACGACGATCGCGGGTTTTGCTTGTACTTCCGAGTGCGCCACAACCCGCAGCAGACCACCATCAACGTGCTGCCGGACTTCCTCCCAACGGCCCGCGTGGAGATCAACACGGTGCGAGTCGGCGGCAACGATTGCTCGGCACAGAAGCCCGACGACCCTAACGATTTCCAGGTGCACATCGATGCTGACACCCCCACCAACCCAGACGGAACCATCGACCTGGTTGTCGAATTCGCGGTGCACAAGAGGACGACACAATGAACCAATCCCAGCCCGTATCGGACCAGCCGCTGGCCGGCAAGCGAGTGGCGGTAATCGTCGAAAGCCAGTTCATTCCCGAAGAGTTGCACATCTATAAGGAGCGCTTCGAAAGCTACGGCGCCACGGTCGACTTCATCTCACGACTCTGGGGCCAGCCCAAACAGCGCTTCTACTCCACAGTGGAACCCGGGGTGGTCGACGACGTGCAATATCTCGAAGTCAGCATCGATTTCGATGACGTCAAGCCAACTGACTATGCCGCGATCATCGCCGCGGCCAACTACACCACGGTCCGACTGCGCTACGTCGACACGCTTGAGCCGGGAAGAGATCCGCGCACAGAGATTTGCAACGCGCCTGCGGTGCGCTTCTTCCTAGAGGCCATGGACAACAAGCGGATCGTCAAGGCTGCGCCCTGCCACGCGCTGTGGCTGTTGACCCCCTCACCGGACGCGCTGAAGGGGCGGGTGGTGACCTGCAACCCGGTTGTGCTGGCCGACGTGTTGAATGCGGGAGCCGAATATCACGCGTTCCCCAAAGACACGCCCGATAGCGATCAGGTCTGGGTGGATGACGACCTGGTCACCAACACGGGTTGGCACGCCTCGAAATTGCTCGTCGACAAGGTCAAGGACCTCATCGTCCAGAAGCGGCGAGGCAGTTCCATCGCATTTGCGGCGGCAACGCCGTGACGATCTCTGCCCTACCAACCCGACCAGACCTCGAAGCCCCACCACAGCACGCCGCCGCAGTAACCAATACCGTTGCCGTGCAGTTTGTTTACCACACTGGGATTTCGCGAAACCTATTCAGCAACGTGCGGTTGTGCGGCAGCTGGGATCCCAGCGGAGTGTCAGCGGCCGGGTGGACCAGTAGATCAATGCAGCAACATAACGGGATCGACGGGTGCCCGGCATATTTCGCTACCGTCGAATTCCCTGACAGTCAAGTCGGTTCCCAATTCTCCTGGGGGGTCATAGCCGATAGCGGGTTCAGCCGCGACCTCTGGGCCATTCCAACAGAGATCTCCGATCCCGATTCCACGGCGCGACAACGCATCTTCACCCTGGGCCCCGACCCGAGTGAGCAGCACTACTGGCTTTCCACCAGCCGGCTGCTGGGCGCCAACCCGCGGTGGGCGCCCGACGGCGGCCAGCACATCCAGTTCGCGGTGTGGGCCCCAGCCGCACGAGCGGTCAGCGTAGTCCTGGGCGACCCGACGATTGGCTACATCACCGACGCCGGCAACGGCGTCGTCGGCGAGCCAATCATTATGCGTCCCGGCCACGATGGGATCTGGGAGACCGAGCTTTCCGACCCGCGGCTTTCGAGCTTCCTCGGGTTCGACCACCGGCCCTATATGTTTGCGATCACCAAAGACAGCGGACGCGTCGCGTACCGCACTGACCTGTACTCGCGCTGCCAAATTGGTCGCGGCACGGTCAATCCGGCCAAGCAGCCACACGTCTTCTCCGGGCGGCGCGAGGATCTCGACGGCAGCGTCAGCTGCTCGGTCGTGGTGGATCCGCAATGGGTCACCGCGCACTACGAAGACCCGTACTGGCCGGAAATCGATTGGGTCACCGAGCGGGACTTCTGGGAACACGAATTCGACCCGACCCGGCCCGTTCCCACACGCCTCGAGGACCTCGTCATCTACGAGATGCATGTCGGCGGTTTGGGTGCCGGCAAAGCCGAGCCCGACGGCACACCGATACCCGGCGACCTGGCGGATGCCATGGGGATGCTCGACTATCTGGTGGACCTGGGTGTCAACGCGATCGAGCTGATGCCGCTGGCGCAGTTCGAAGGCTGGGCAACCTGGGGATACGGAACCTCGCACTACTTCGCCATCGAATTCAGCGGCGGCGGCCGCGACCAATTCAAATACTTTGTCCGCGAATGCCATCGGCGTGGCATGGCGGTTATCCTCGACGTCGTCTACAACCACTACAACCCCGACGCCGAGCGCGCCGAATGGGCCTACGACTCCGACGATCCGGATCGCAACCTCTACTACTGGTATGAGGGGTCTTCCGCCGAATACCCCAATCCCGATGGCGGATACCTCGACAACTATTCGACTGGCTGGGCGCCAAGATTCAGCGAGGAACGCGTTCGGCAAATGTTCGTCTCCAGCGCGGTCGCCCAGGCACTAGAGTTTCACGTCGATGGCTTCCGGGTGGATCAGACAACATCGATCCACTCGTACAACACCTTGCACGCCAACGGTCGACCAGTCGAGGCCGCCAATGCGTTCGGCGCAAAGTTCCTGCGCGAGTTCACCACAACTCTTCGTCTGGTCAAACCACATGTGTTTCTGATCGCGGAAGACTACTCGGAATGGGAGGGCGTCACCCAGCCCACGGATCTTGGAGGACTGGGCTTCGACGCCATCTGGTACGCCGACTTCTACCATAACCTCTCCGGCGACACCGGCCATGGGCCCGACAGCGCCAACCTGCTGTCCACCGCCGCCATCGGCGACGACCGTGCCTTGGCCATGGGAGTCTTCGCCGGCAAACTCGCCGAGACGAACGCAGCGACGATCGTCTACCCCGAGTCTCATGACGAGGCGGGCAACTCCACCTGGAACGGCCACCACTCCGGGCGGACCCCCTTGATCGCCGTTAACTACGCACCGCTGCTCGATGACACCCGTCGCTACGCCGAAGCCCGGACCCGGTTCTCGGCGGGCATGGCTTTGTTGTCGGCCGGCACCCCAATGTTCTTCATGGGCGAGGAGTGCGGCGACACCGAGCTGTACCGCTACAACGATTTCCTTTCCCACCGAATCGACTTCCAGAATGCGGCAGCCAACGACGGGCGTCACTTGTTCACCTTCTTCCGTGGTCTCATCACGCTGCGGCGCACTGTGCCCGCGCTGCGCTCGGGTGCGCTCGAGGTCGTTCACGTCCACGACGGCAACAGGGTACTGGCGTTCTCTCGAACCTACGGCCCCGACCAAGCGCTGATATTGGCCAGCCTCAACAACCAGCCCTTCCAGTCCGGTTACGCCATCGAGGGCGTCGCCGATGGCACCTGGCGGGAAGTGTTCAACAGCGATGCCGACCTCTACGGCGGCTGGAACGACGGCAACGCGTGCGCCGACCTGCCTTCGTGCTCAGGCCAATTCAGTGCGATCGTACCCCGGGCAGGCTTCGTTGTGTTCCGGCGCATCGGGAACCGGGCCGTCGGGTGACGGTCGACGACGTGACTACCAACAAACATGGAAAGACAAGGGAGAACGGACATGAGTAGAACGATCCTGTGCTGTCTGTCGGAATGGGGCTACTGGGGCGAGGAACTCGTCGGTCCCTACGATGTGCTGATCGAGCACGGCTACCAGGTTGACTTCATGACACCGACGGGCAAACAGCCGCCCGCGTTGCCGCCCAGCATGCACGCCGGCTACGTCGATCCACCATTGGACAAAGTGGTCACCGATGACCATTTCGCGCAGCGCACCCGGGACATTCAGAATTCCAGCCTGCTGGACAATCCGATCAGCCTGGCGAAATGGTTTCCGCAAATGCCGTATTTCAACAGCGCGGGATTCGGCCACGGTCTCGAGGATTACTACAACCAGCGCAACGCTTGCTGGGAGAAGCTGGACAAATATGATGCCCTGCTGCTGCCCGGCGGCAGCGGCCCCATGATCGATATGGTCAACAACGAACGCCTACACGATGTCATCCTAGGTTTCCTGGCCAACGGCAAACTCATTGCCGCCGAATGCTATTGCGTGACTTGTCTGGCCTTCGCCCGGGACTGGACCGACCGCAAAAGCATCATCGCCGGTAGACACGTCACCGGACATGCCAGGGAATACGACTACAAAGACGGCACCGGCTTCGCCTATCCGGCTGTGGCCGGAGTCAATTTCGGACCACCGTTCTACCCACTGGAGTACATCCTGCGCGACGCGGTCGGTCCGGACGGGCAGTACCACGGTGGTGTGGGACACACGATTTCCACGATCCTGGACTATCCCTTCCTGACCGGACGGTCCACACAAGACTCCCAACTGGTCGGCGAGCTCATGGTCCAGGTCCTGGAAAAGGGCATCCGCCGCTATGGATGGTGATCGCATCATGCGGACCGAGGCGCTCGAACTATATTCAGAGACCGTTGAATTTAGCAACTACCGCCCCACAAAATAGATACGGGGTCAAGCACTATGCGTAGCGGACTCGTTCTCAACAAACCTAGAGAATCACTGATCACCGACTCGCCGAGCCCGAACCCTGATGCCTGCACCGCCGGCAAGCGTGGGACTGCCGCCGAAGCCGTCATTCGGACGCTCATCCGGCATCCCTCATTCGGAGACGGCACCGGCTTCCACTTCCTCTCCGGAAACGCCGGCAGCAACGAGGGCCCGATTTGGCAAGCCATACAGGATGTCACGGGATTGAAGGGCTTGGTTCACGGTGCCACTGAGTTCATTGCGATGTGCATGGCCTCGGGGTTCGAGGTCTTGGCCGCCGCCTCCGCTGATGACGGAACGAAGAAGATTCCGGTTCTGGCGCTGCACGCCCAAGTCGGTGTGAAGTACGGCGCCGCCGGGCTCGACTTCCTGGTTCGGCAGCGCCAACCGTGCCTGCTGCTCATCGGTGACGCAGGAAGACTGGCTCGGCAGTATGGCGGGCATAACTCTGTCCCCGATTATCGCGGGTTGCTCAAACAGCTCGGGGTCAAGAGCGTCCATTTCCCCGTCGAAGAAGAGGGTCCGCAGGGGCTGGTGCCTGCGGTCCAGGCGGCGATGACGGCGGTGATGAGTGAGCCTTACGGCTCCGTCGCGGTCATTCTCGACGAGAACCTTCTGAACACCATTGCGGATATCGCTCCCGCCCACGTAGCGACACCTCCGCTCATGGGCACGTCGGGCTCCGGAACCCCGACGGCAGAGACCGAGGCGGCGATCGTTCGGGCAGCAGAGCTGCTGGTGAATAAGCAGCGGCCCGTGCTAGTGCTTAATCAAGAGGTTGGGCGCTCGCCTGGCGCCAGGAAGGCAGCCGAAAGGCTGGCAAGCCTAACTGGAGCCCATGTCGTCGCTTGCTATGCACCGGGCACCGTCTTCGACCGCGGCCATCCATCCTGGTGCGGCAACCTGAGTTTTGGAGAGGCGGACGACGTTGCGAACCAGATCGCCGGCTATGCCCCCGATGCGATCGCGGTGGTCGGCGGCCCATTCCCCAACAACGTCTGGCCCAACGGGCGTTCGGAGGTACCCGACGGGGTTCCCGCCGTTGTCGTTAGCCCGGACGAAAGCGACCGGACTAGGTGCAATATCCTCGCCGAGGTCTTCGTTCGCGCCAACGTCGGGATCGCCCTGACTGGCCTGGTCCGGCAGCTCGAGGCGCGTCGCACGCAGGCACAACAACAGGGTGCGAAGGAACGCTTAGACCAGATTGCGGAAGAGAATCGCACCACTCTCGATTCCCGCATCGCAGGGTACGAAAAGCACATGGACGAAACACCCGTCCATCCAGCCCGCATAGCCAAGGAGTTGGCGCTGGCGCTAAGAACGAGAGCCGACAACGGAAAACTGAGCCTAGAGGACGTCGCAATTTTCGACGAAGCGTTGACGAGCTCGGGGCCGTTTCTGGACTATGTGGAACACCTCGGCCTGCACAACCTCTTCTACTACGGCACCCCCGGGCCCACGTTGGGAGCCCATGGGGCATCTCTCGGGTGTCAGGCAGCAGCCCCGAATCAGTTGGTGATCTCCCTATTTGGCGACGGCGGAGCCGATTTCAATGATGCGGCGTTTATCGTGGCGGCAAGAGAGAACCTGCCGGTCAAACACCTCATGATCGACAACGGTGGATACGAGTTGGTCAGTCAGAATTTCGCGCGAGACGCTCGACTGCGCGGTGAGAACGCAGAGGAACAACTGGCGGCCGGGCGCGTTCTGCCCCTTCACGCCCAGCACCCGATCCATCAGAACAGGGCGTTTCAGGTGCGCGGGTTCGTTAGCCGGGCGTCCCAAAAGCCGGTGTTCGATTCGGCGTACCTCGAGCTGCCGGAGCAAGTTGCCCCCGCGATTGAGGCGATGCTCGATTCGAACGGGCCATTCCTGCTGCAGGTGATCACACAAGGTGTGCATTTTCAGCCCGCAAACAAGTAGGCACCCCGCGAGACGCAAAGGATTCAACGATGGACGGTGCGATGGAAGCCGACAGTTGCCGATGTCAGATCAACCGGGTCAATCCAGCTGACTTGGAGGCGAATTCGGTACTTCTTCCGCCGGATGCCGGGGTCTTCACGCGTGAGGTCGGCGCCGTGGCCAAGGCTTACTTCGGCGCAATCGATGCGGGCAACTCCGACTCGATGCTCGCCCAGTTCGACCCGAACGGCTTCCATATCCACGTCTTGTCGCCCGATGCCACTTTGACGAGCGAAGACGATTGTCGAGAATGTTGCCGCAGAATTGTTTCGACGTTCAGCCGCCTGCGACACACGGTGGTGGTTCTCGATCCAAAACTGGTCACCGCGAACTCGGCACAGGCGCGACTAATCGTCAACTCCGAGTTCGATCGGCGTAACCCTGCAACAGACGAGGATGATCGCGCCACAGTAACTGTGGACGTCGGTTGGGATCTCACCCGTACAGCGGACGGCCGGTGGGTCATTTCCGGTCAGCGTGAAGCTTTCGACCCCGCCCCTGAGTTCTCCACGGAACGAACACGCGAATTTGCGGTCAACTATCTGAACAATCTGGACCGACGAAACCTCGACGGCATGCTCGCCGTGTTGGCACCAGAGCGCGAATTGAACATCGCGCTTGAGGGAGGCCAAATTATCGAGGATTTTCCGCAATGGTTCAAAACGATCGATGAGACTTTCATCAACTCCGTCCACAGGATCCAGGGCCTGGTTGCGTTAGAGAACGCCGATGGGACCATTGATGCGCACCTCAAGATTTGCTTCACAGCCGATCAAAGGAATCCCGAACCGAGCCAAGACAGGTCGGTCGACTTCTCCGTCGAGCGCATCTGGACGCTTCGCCGCGACGGACGCGGTAGGCCTCAGCTCGTAAATCAGCGGCCATTCGCGTTATTCGATCTCCGCGCGCGTGTCGACCCGCTGGACGTCAACGGTGCGCATGAGGCTGCGCGACACGGCGAGAACGAAGTGGTGCGCGACTGGCTGCGACACGGCGGTGATCCCAACGCCTACGCTGCTGACGGCTTCAACCTGTTCTTGGTGGCCGCGGCGACAGCCAACATCGAAGTCCTCAGAATGCTGCTCTTGGAGGGAGTTGGCGCCACGAAAGTGGATCCTGTTCTTGCGCTCAAGGATCCTGAGCGCCCGAACTACCGCTCCAATATTTTGGCGCCACACCTCTCGGCTCAGAGGGGGGACGTCACCAGCACCCTGCTCCTTCTGTCCAAGCACCCCGAACAGCTCCATGCGCGGGTAGAAGTAAACGGGCACACGCCTTTACTGCAGGCTGCGTTCTACGGGCACGTCGAACTGGCCAAGTCGATTCTGGACAACCTGGGGTCCATCCTGCCCCAAGGCGCCAACATCGAAGCGGAGAAACTGCGCCTATTCAGCGAGACCACTGTGCGTGGGATCAACGCCACGGAGTTGGGACGTCAGTTCCAGAACCATGCGATGATTGAAGTCCTGGAGCCATTCGACAAGGCAACGACGGAAGCCAAGCAGGCGGATACCAAGGCGCTTCTCGAAGCAATCCCCGCCAGCCCACGCAACCCCGAAGCCGGCACTGAAGCTCAGCAGGCCAGCGAGAGCGTGTTCAAGGTGATCACATCCGGTTTGGCTAAGGTCGCGCTGCTCAAGGGGTCCGATCTCTCCACGGCGGTGACAAATGTCATCACCGAGTTGAAAGAAGTGATCCAGGACCCGAATTTCGATCCGAACCGCTTGGCGGGCGACTTGCTCCAAACGCCCATCATCGCCGCGGTAACCGGCACCAACGCCAACGAGGGGGTTGCCCAACTTCGCCGTGGCATCGTGGACATCCTGCTGGAGAGGGGCGCGGACCCGCACAAGGCAGAGATGCACCCGATGGCGGTGGACGCCATCATCCGCGCTGCGGTGTTCAACCACTTCGAAGACTTGAAACGGTTTGAAGTGGTGATGACGCCGGAGGCCATGAAGCAGGCACTCAACCACAAGCCTGCAGTCAATGGTCTGACCGCACTTCACGACTCCGTGCTGCGTGCAGCCACCGGATCGGCGAGCTATCTTCAGCAGATCCGTTGGGCGCGCGGTCTTGGTGCGGCGGCCGACATCCCAGATCACACCGGGCGAACGCAACGGGACTATGCAGCCGCGGCATTCGTGACGGATGGTCAGAAGGAAAACGCGGCGGCGGTTTGGGAAGCCCTGCAATTGAATTCGCCGCCGCCCAGACCGTATGAGTTCTTCTCATACGAGAATCTGACGTTTCTGACCATCCCGGCTCATGTGGCAGACAAGGGCACGGTGTGGCGGACGTTGGCCGGCTCCTCGAACGTGATCGTGAAGGGCATCGATCTCGACGGTCCCAACGCGTTATCCGCGGAGGTTGCGCAGAACCATTCGTTCGGTACTGCCACCATGAACCGGTGTTGGCCGGATGGACGTCCTGCCGACGCGAAGGAGGTGCAGGCGTTTGCGGCGCAGACGCGCGGTACACCGCTTCTCCCAATTATGCGATTCGAAAAACCAGATTCCTACATCAAGGAGCTCCTCGGGGCGGGATTGTTCGGTGCCCTGCTCGTGAATCCGGAAAGCCCTGAGGCGGTGCGCGCCCTGCTTCGCGATGTCTACTTCCCGCAGCGGCCCGATGCGCAAGCCGCCACCAGACCTTCCACGGCACAACATCCGCTCGGCAAACGCGCTGTGGGGGCAGACAACATAGCTCAGCGCACCTTTGCGGAATATCCCAAGATGATGGACATCCTCAACGACATGTTCGTTGGTGGTCTCTCGTTCAGTAAACCCGCAACACCAGACGTCTTGCGGCAACTGCCTGCGCTCAAAGAGATCGGCGTAAAAATGGTCGAAATCGACCATGCCGGCATCCGGACCGAGTTCGCGAGATCCTGTGCGCCGCAGGAACTAGACCTCAAGACGGAAGCGGCGATCTCCGCCATCGAGAAGGCCGCGCGAGATGCCGGGGTCGTCCTGTCAGGACGTTTCAGCACGGACGAACAGATCCTGCGTGCGTTCGAAATGGGGTATCGACACATCACCACGATCACCCAAAGAGGCGCCCATGAGATGTCATGGCGCACTTGGATGCCGGCCGGCAAGACGGATGGAGGTGAACCGCTCCCGCGCGAGATGCCGATTCGACGACCCTGCCGAGAGTTCAACGACGTACGACGCGCGTTGACGGACGGTGAGCTAGTGGTGTTCGGCGCCTTGACCACACCAGACTTGAATAATGCTGCCCAACTGGCGAATAGCGGAATCCTTAACGCTATTGCCATCGAACGCGAACACGGTACTTGGACCACCGACGAAGCGGTTAGACACATAATAGCGTTGCGGGAGCACACCAACGTACTCGTGCGCCTGGGCAGCGCCCTTGACCCAGAGGTAGGGACCTTCATCGGCTCAGGTGTCGCGGGTCTGATAGCCACCGCGGTGCTCGATGCCGACGAAGCACGCCATTTTCTCCGCGCGGTTGACCAGGCGAACGTGGAGACTTACGGAGAGAACGACAAAAGGAAGTGGGCCGTTCCGGTGGTAATGATGGAAACCGAAGGGGCCGCCAATGACACCGACAAGATCGTCCCCATGCTTCAAGAACACGAAGGAGTCTGTCATATCGGTCCGCTGGACCTGTCGGC
Organism: Mycobacterium sp. 050134; assembly: GCF_036409085.1. Taxonomy (NCBI): domain Bacteria; kingdom Bacillati; phylum Actinomycetota; class Actinomycetes; order Mycobacteriales; family Mycobacteriaceae; genus Mycobacterium; species Mycobacterium sp. 050134. Next base: position 67,068 of record NZ_JAZGLV010000011.1, on the reverse strand, counting down.
TTCCCTGGGGGCGGCATGGGGAACGGAAAGATACGAGTCCACCCTCCGTAAGATCGATAGCACGGCCCGGGCCGCGGGAGTTCCGCTGGCTAATGTTTTGAACACGCTCGAAGAGGCGTTGGACCAAGGCCTCGGCATGGTGTTGGCGCCCGTCGGCATGGACGGTGGTGCGCTCGATACGGGCATTACGGGCACCAATCCACTCGAATCTTTGCAGAAGGACAACTCCGCCCGATGAAGTGACGGGCCTGCACCAGAGGACCGAAACATGAGTGAACAAGCGACCAGAGCGGTGGTGTCGCGGTGGTCTGGCGCGATGGCTGCAGGTGACACAGATGCCGCGATGGCGTGTCTCGACGACAATGTCCGCTGGATCAACAGCCCCGCCGAGAAAGGCAAACCCGGCGGCATTCCCGGCCTCAGCGCGATCCTTCCGTGGCTCGGGGACTTCTCAAGCAAGGCCGCGGTTATGGCGACTTTCAAGCCTTGGGGCGAACTGCGAGACACACTCCAATATGAATGCCTGAATACGATGTTCAATAACGATCAGGCATTGGTGCTCATTCACGAGGCTGCCCGCGTCAAAGCGACCGGCTTGGTATACGACGTCCAGTTGATTCAGCACCTCCAGGTTGCCGGCGACGTAATCGTCATGCTGAACGTGTCGTGGGATACCTGCCAGGCGGTCGCGGCGTTCCGGGGCGACATGCCCGCACGGTTGTTGGCCGCAGCAAAGCACGGAGACACCGACGAAGCGGAACGCGTCCTGCCGTTTGGAGCGAACCCGAATCAGGCTGATCCAGTCAGTATGGAGTCCGTCTTGATGATTGCCGCAGAAGATGACAACGTCGAGATGGTGAAGCTGCTCCTTTCGTACGGAGCAGAACCAAATCTGATCAGCCGAAAAACAGGGAACACAGCCCTTCTCAATGCATGCCGAACCGGCAAATCGCGTTCGGTGAAGACGCTCGTGGAAGCCGGTGCGTTTGTCAATCTCCAGCGACCGACGACTGGCGAAACCCCTCTGCACGAAGCTTTGAAACACGGCTTTCAGGAATGCGCCAAAATTCTTATTGATGCCGGCGCGAACCAAGATGTCATCGCGTTCGACGGCAGGCGACCCGCCGACGTTGCGACGGAGTGTCGACCTTGATCGCCTGGGGCACCCGCGACCGCTTCTTCCCCCTACGAGATGCTGAACGGCTCGCTGACGTACTGCCGCGGGCGCGGCTTGAGAAGATCGACGGTGCCCGTACCTATGTCCAATTCGATCAGCCGCAGCTGTTGGCCAAGCCTGCTGCTTGTAGGGTCCCAGTAGATTGTCGTAATTGAATCGCCCCGGTGAGTTCGGAGACTTCCTGATTTGAGGACTCAGCCGGCGGCTGGCCTCCGGTGCTGAGCGTAATAGGCCGTCTCCAGCTCGACCGGCGGGATGTCGCCGCAGTATTCGTAGAGGCGGTTGTGGTTGAACCAGTGGACCCACTGCGCGGTGTGCCAGTTCGACGTCGTCGATGGTGCGCCAGGGCTTTCGCGGTTTGATCAGCTCGGTCTTGTACAGACCGTTGATCGTCTCGGCGAGTGCATTGTCATAGGAGCTCCCGACCGCCCCGACCCGAGTTGGGTCATTTGCCTTAGTGCCTTGATTTCTCGGCTTCCAGCGCATCAAGAGTCGTCTTGACCTCGGTGTCGATGGCTGGCGGGAATGTGGCGATGACGCCGTTGAGGTCGATGGTGGCCGAGCGCAGGGGCTTGAAGGTGCGCAGGAATCGTCGCAGTGACAGCCCGGTGCGGGTCTGGACTTCGCGGCTGAGGGCCAGCGCGGTGAACACGATGGTCAGGTGGGCTTCGATGGCGTCGCGAGTGCGGGCGAACATGGGCCTGGCGGCGAGGTCGGATTTCGACATCCGGAAGGAACGCCTCGACGTGCCAGAGGTCGTGGTAGCTGGCGATGATTTCGGTCGCGGGCATCAGTGCGGCGTCGATGTTGGTGACGTAGCCTTTGAGCCCGACCAGCCGCCGAGCCCGCTGCAACGATGCCTCGTCGAGTTCTTGGGACCCATTGCGGTTCTTGATGAACCGCGTTGTGCGCGCGGCCTTCTCGCCGGCGACGACCGCGCGGGCCTAGTTCTCCTGCAGGTTCAGCGTCTTGGTGTCGCGCACCGCGCGTTTGGTGGAGTACGCCCACACCGCCCGCCACGACTTGGTATGGGTGGCCGGATCCCAGCTGGGCTCGGCCTTGCGTTTGGGGTCGCTGGTCTTGGTGGCGGTGCCGCGTTGGTCGCGTGGGGTGATGGTGTCGATGATCTGACCGTCGCTAAAAAGCTCACCGTGCCAATGGAAATGCGATGCTAGATCATTGGGGGCTGAAAGGCCGTCTTGAGCAAGCGGAGCGGCCCTGCGTCATGTCGACTGCACAGATCAGCGAATTGGTCGAGGAGTTGGGCGGCCTGTCAGCCGTGCTTGGTCAGGCAACCGGGGCAGAACGGGCACAGGTATACGCGAGCCTAGGTTTGCGTCTTGAGTACGACCCCTACTTGCGACGGGTCAAGGTGACGGCCGACCTGAGTCGTGTCGCCGGATGTGTGATCGCGGCTTCGCCGCTCAACACACTCCATCGGCTTGGAAATGAACGCGAGCGTTCATTTCACTCGCCTCAGTCGTGTGTCCGAGGGGGGACTTGGCCATCTGCGACACGGGTTGAGGTTTTTAAGTTGAGTAGTGTGCCCGCGCAGCCAGATAGGCGGCCTCGACCCTGCACACCGGAGTAAAGGGCATCGGTCCAGGGATCACCGTCCCCCTATCTCAGATGTCCATTACTTCTGGGGACCGTGGGGCCCGGTCAGCGACAGGCCCTGTTCCCGGGCAGTGCCGGAAACACCGTTATTTCCACAGTCCCATTGGTATTGGCGGGGCAGTTCGACGACGAAGAGTTCGGTGTTGTTTGTGCCTCGGAGTTCGGTGGTCTCGCCGATCGGGCTGTAGTAGGAGGTATGCATTGGATAGGCGCGGTCGCTGTCGTTGGCTTGGAGACCCGGGCTGGTGGTCATGCCGATCTGGTTGCGCTCGGCGCTGAGCGTGAATGCGCCGCCTTGGTTGAGGCGGACCATCGCGATGCGGGTGTCGCCGTTGTCTCCGGGGTGGTCGTAGAAGCAGCCGAGGCGTTTGATTTCGACGCCTGGTGCCGTCGGGTAGTACTCGAATGCGGCGGTGTGCATCACGATTGGGGCGTGGTAGCCCTCGGCGGGGATGACGTATCTCTCGTGGCCTTGCGATTTCAGGCGGACGGTTTCGGCATAGACAGCTTCGACGCCGTCGATCTCTGCTCCGTGCTCTCCGGTGGCCGGATCAATCGGGGTGTATCGGCCATTCTCGAACACGCCGCGGGCGCGAAGGTTCGCGCGTGCTTGGTGGCGGAAGGCCTGCCAGTCAGGTCCGAGTTGATGTTGATCGCCGAAGCCGAATTGGGTGGACCAGCCGGTGTAGGCGCCGTGTTTGATCTCAGGGCCGTAGTAGGCGCCTTTGGGAAAGTACGCAACGTCACCGGCTTCTAGATACTGGCCCGGCGCGAAGTTCTTGCGGCCGCTGTCACACCACCGGATCTGCTGAAAGGCGTGGTGATGGCGCGGTGCGCGGAAGGGGGCTTTGCCTTCTCGGTGGATGCCGCGGCCGAGATGGAATCGCAGATCATCCGGGGCGACTTCACTCAGTGTGCGCCGTCCCTCCGACTCACCGTGATCACGCGTTCCGCTTCGCCGGCGCGGGCGCGGGGACGCTTCCTCAAAGGTAACGATCTTCATATCTGTTTCTCCTGTGTGGTCAGTCGTTGGCGCGGAGTTTCGCGAGGATGTCCCGGGTGCGAGCGGTCTCGCCGAGCCGGGGAAAGATGCGGGTGAGGCTGTTGAGGTGGGCATCGGCGTTCGAGTCGGTCATGGCGTCGGTGGCGAGCACGACGTGCAGCCCCTGTTCGTGGGCGCTGTGGATTCGACCCCGATGCTGGTGGCAATTCCGGCCAAAATGACCTGAGTGACATTGCGTTCGGCGAGTACCTCGGCCAACTTGGTGTTCTGGAAGGCACCCCAACTGCGTTTGGTGATACGGATATCGCTGTCTTGGGGGTCGAGGTCATCGAGAGGGTTTACCCGGTTTTGGTGAGTGTGCCGTGAACGAAAAGTGTGTCACCGAAGCGTATGTCGTCGTTCTCGATCGGTGAATATCCGTGGGTCGCGAGCAGGTCTGCGATGCTGCTTCCGCTGAGTGTCCAGCCGCGTTTGATGAGGTAGGGAGCTGCTTCGTTGCGGTCACCCAGGTATGCCAGGTCCGACATCTGCGGATCGAAACCGTGTGCGCTCCAACGCTGGGACAGCTTGTGCAAGTGCTCCCTGGTTTTTTCGTCGCGCCCTGGCCCAGCGCTTGGGGTGCTCTCTGTCGCTAGCCGGCTTCCCGATGCGCTGAGTTCGGTGATGGTGTCAAGCAGGCGGTCTTGGGCCTCCGGCGGCAGATAGCCGAGTAGACCTTCGGCGCTCCATGCTGTTTTCTGAGCAGGGTCGAATCCTGCGGTACGCAGCGCGGCGGGCCAGTCGTCGCGGAGATCGACTGAGACTGTTCGCCGTTCGGCGGCAGGCGCGGCGCCGAGACCGTCCAGAGTGCGGGTTTTGAAGTCGATGACGTCTGGCTGGTCGACTTCATAAATCACGGTCCCCGTTGGCCAGGGCAGTCGGTATGCGCGAGAATCGAGGCCTGAAGCCAGGATCACGACTTGCTTGATGCCCGCTGTGGTGGCGTCGAGGAAGAACTCGTCGTAGAACTTGGTGCGCACGGCGGCTGCGTCGATCAATACCCGATCAAGGTTGTCGGCGAGGGCGGAAGATCCCGGCACTGCATCGTTCAAGTCTCCCGCGGTAATGTCTCCGCCCGCCAAGCGGGTGCACGTCCTGGGAGGGAAACAAGCGGTCGTAGCTGCTCAGGTGCATGCTTCCGCGCAGCCGGAAGGCTTCGCCGAGCAGGCTGGTGGCGATCCCGCGCGCGACGGAGGCTGATGTCGCGTGCGCGAAGAAGATCCACACGTGGGCACCGCGGCCGGACTGGGACACTTCCAACGCTGCTGGAATCTGATGGGATCGGGCGGCTTTCAGGTATGCGGAGATGCGAGCTCACTACCTCAGGGGTCAACGTCAGGTACGGAGCATCGGCACGGTTCATGCCTTTGCCCCAATAGCCTTCAATCGCCGGCATCCACCCTGATCGGCCGTCCTTGCGGTTCTCCCACCGCTGAGCATAAACATCGGTGCGGCAACGGAATAGGTCGAAATAGAACCTGACCTTGTCTGCGGGGCTGGACTCCATGTTGACAGGTGGTGTCGGGGCGCCGGTCAGGGTGGCCTGGTCGCTGCGCGCGGTGCGGGCCTGGTCGTCGGTTAATTCAAGCAAGTGCCGCAGGCGCGCATTGTCAGCCCGCAGTTGATCCAACTCTCCGGGAAATCGCTCAAAGCGGCCAGTGATCTTCATTGATGTCCCTCCGTCGGCTACGGACCCTGTCTCGCGCCGGTAGGTGCCGGGGTTTCACTCGGGTCCATGGCGAAAGACCGGATCGAGGTGGGCAACAACGAGAGCGATTTGGTCGTCGAGGTTTTGTTCGCAAGCTGATTCGAGGTGTTCCTTGCGTCGCCATGCCGCCCATTTCGCTTGTGCGGCAGCGCCGTAACCGGCTAGCCGCGGTGCGACGGGCTCGAGCTTTACTCCACGATGGGTGGCGACCGCCCGTGCTGAGCGGAGCAGTTCGTCCGCATCGATGCCGGCGCGGGCGAGTTGCACGATGTCGACGTAATCACGCCAGCGGGTACTGGTGATTCCGCGTTCGAGGATAGTCACGCCCTTTTCGGCGATCGTCGTTTCCGGTGCATATCCCAGAAGGGTGATCGGGTCGCCGATGATCCGATCGATGGTCACGCGTCGTGGTGGCGGGACGATCGGATCGCCGGTGGACACGTCCCACGCCGCGACTCCTTTCCACGGCCCAACGGAGACTGCGATCCGTACCCGCAGGCCGGGATACTCTGATTGTTCACGGATCTCCTGGACGGTGATTGCGGCGAGATCGAACTGCAGTCCGTCATCCGCGGTGACAGCGGCGATGTCACGAACCACCTGCACGAGGTGCTCGGCATCGACATCGGCACTGATCGCATTGGCATCGGCGTCTTTGGTGGGACGTCGAACACCATAGGCGGCCAACAAGATTCCGCCTTTGAGGACAAAACCATCGGCGTGGGGCGTTTGGGTGAGGCGGCCCAGAAACGATTCGAGTACGTGCCGGATCAGGTATTCCTGTGTCGGTGCACCGGTTCTGCTCTGTGCTGCGGCCGACCGTGCGGTGCCCTGGATATGACGGAAGACCTCGTCGCCGCGGCTCACGTCAACATCTCTAGTGCTTGCAGGACAGGGGTCTTTGCGCGCGGCAGTCGAGTGGCGATGTCCATGAGCAGTGCCGGTTTGCCGCCTGCGCGCAGCCACTGCCGCAGCGCATCACGAGCGAGCTCGTAGCCGACCGAGCTGCGCAGGCGGAAAGCATCGGCGATGCAACGTTCGGGGGAGTAGATTCCGATCGTTTGGTTCGAACCGGGGATCGTCATCTGGTCGCGTCCGATGTCGAAGGTGGCCGCATCGAAGTGATGCCAGGTGATGGCGGAGCGGCCCGCCGGTGTGCGGGATCCGCGCGGGATCGCGACGTCCACGGCGGCGGGTATCTCGTCGGTGAGGTCGTAGTGGGCCAGCGCGGAGGTCAAGCAGATAGTCGCATCAGGTCGGCGCGTTGAGGCCTCGATCAGATCCCAGTCCATCGCTGGGGCGTCGGCGGGAAGGTAAATGCCTCGTGCGATGCGGTCGAGGCGGCCTTCGCGTGCGTCCCGGTAGAAGGCGCCGCGCGACAATCCGACCTTCTGCGCGGTGCGTGGGGTTAGCGCTTCCATGGCCGTCGACACCTCCGATCCTAAACAAATCGTTTACAGTTAATAGTACCTGTATGCGAATTGTATCGCTACGACCGGGCGTCGCGGCGGTGTCATTGCCGGCGAGGGTGCGTTTCGATCTACGGCCAGGTCGGCATTAGTGTCAACAAGGCGCCCATGATGATTTCGCGTCGGGGACGGATCGCAGCGACCGCTAGCTTCAGCCGTGTCGCCGGACGTGTCCGAGGGGGTGTCCAGAATGGCGACTTGGCCATCTGCGACACGGATTTGAGCCCATTCGCCGCAAGCATTAACTATGTGGCAAATGCATAAAATGAGCTGTACAGCATATTTGCGGTATATAGCTAATGAAGCGGTGTCCGAGGGGGGACTTGGCCACCTGCGACACGGGTTCAACTCTTTGAGTTGAGTCGATGATCAGCAATTGTCTTGCGGCTGACGATTACTGCCGGCTGCGCCGGCAAGGTCGGGCGTCTCGGCCGCGTCAGGTGCCCTCAGCGTCCGTTCCAGGGAAGACAAACCCATCTGGCAACGGCTGATTGGGATTGACCCCTCGGTGACGGATTGGAATTGACCTCTGAACGCGTTAACTGGCGTCGCGGGCCCGCTTATCTGACGGCGTTCAGTTCCCTGGCTCCTTGAAAATCAAGCTGCCCGCTTTCTTCAGAGCGAGTTGGTCAGCTGGATGCCTAGGATCGCCTATGGAGGTGGGACCATTCCTGACGCCGAGCTCGCTGAGGGCGTTCTGCACTATCGGGACCGTGGCCGCAGCCCCACACGCTGCTGTTGACGAACATCCTATGCACCAGCCGCAGACACGGGGCGCTACGACCGGCCTTAGTTGCCCAAAGGTCGTCCTACGCGATCAAAGCGGCGATTGATGGGACGACTACTCGCTGGGTGTGGTTGCGAGTCGTCGACGGTATGCGGATGCCAGGGACTTCATCGTGGCCGCAGAGGTTCTTGGCGGCGGGCCGCCAAGATGGCGGTGGCGCAGGTCATCGGCAAGTTCATCCCACACCGAAGGTCCTTGTTCGTAGAGGTAGGCGAACCACGGCCCGGTGATCGGGCTGGCCGACCGATTCTTGTTGGCCCAGTTGCCCATCGAGATCATGGTTGGCAAGAGCTCGATGGCCGATTCGGTGAGGCTGTAGATGATCTTTTGCCGGTGCGTGGCGTCGCTGGATGTACTGAGCAGGCCCTCGTCGACTAGGTTCCGCAGCCGCGTCGCCAAAATATTGGAGGCGATCCCCTCCTCGGATTCGTTGAGCAACACCCGGAAGTGGCGCCGATCCCCGAAGATGATGTCGCGCAGGATCACCAAGCTCCACCGATCGCCGAGCAGTTCGGCTGTCAGGTTGATCGGGCAGTCTGAGCGGCCAGTCGTTGCCACCGGAGATCGTCATCCTCACTCAGTTGATTGTCACGAACTCTGGTTGCATACTACAACCAGTCGCGAAGTTGTGGCCCGAGCCGGTTCGTCAGATCAGACCTCGGTCAGCGCGCTGGGCTTATTGTCCGCTTTCCAGCGTTGCTCGTCTTCGGATCCGTGTGGCGGGGGAGTCATCCCGTTGATGGCCCAGAAAGCGAGAGGGGTTTCATCGCCGTGGACTTCGTAGTTGAAGCCGCGATCACGGATGAACGGCGCAAGCGCAGCGTCGATGATGCCGAGCCACACGGTAGTGGTGTCTGCATCGAGATTTCGTACGACGTGGTCGATCCAGATGCGGACGAAGTCGTTGGCGGGGACTCCGCCCATGAACAGTGCTCCGGTCGGCTGCTCGTGGAACACCACGCTGACGTAGAAGCGCGGGATCTTGACGTACTTCTCGTAGAGGTCGGTGATGACGTTGGCGATGTCCTGCAAGTCCTGGCGGGTGTAGGCGTTCTCGGGCACGTAGATGGTCCACATCGGCATGAGCGACTCGATTCCTTTGAGGTTGGGGTTGATGGGTTTCAGTTCGAGCTGCGGGCGGCGCGCCGGTCAGACGCTGGCCGGCATGTATTTGATGAACCAGTCGCGCGCGGCGTATCCAGCGACACCGAAATGCGTTGAGTAGGTGTCGAAGTGGCCGCCAGGATGTTCCACCAGCTTCTTCGGCTCTCCAGCTGTGGCGAAGATTTCGCGCTGAACTTCGACGAACGTGCACTCGTCGTGCTCGCCGACGATCATCAGTAACGGCTTGGGTGCGATGAAGGGCACCCACCCTGCAGGTTCGAAGTCGACGAGATGCTCGACTGAACGCAGGGTGACGGTGTTGCGCCACGTTCCCGCGGCTTCTAGGGAGGCGATGTAGTCGCCGTCCACGGCAGGCGGGAGCGCGCAGAAGCCGCCCTGAACCGTTGTGAATACCGGCACCATCTCGGGTTCCCCGCCGGCGAGTCTCGCGGCGCGATCTACGGCACTGCGTCGGCGTACTTCGGCGATGCCGTCCTCGCCGAGCAGCAGGGGGGAGTTTCGGTGTCCGCTCACGTTGGGAATCTGGGCGACGACCGTTCCGACGCGTTGATCGCAGGCCGCGATGACCATCGCCAGTCCGCCGGCATAACTTGAGCCGAACACGCCAATGGTCACTGAGTCGTCGAATTCGGGCTGGCTCAGCGCGAAGGTGATCGCGTCCTGCCAGTCGGCGATCTGCTGATAGGGGTCTACCTCGTAGCGCGGCGATCCGTCGGAGGTCCCGAACGAGCGGTGGTCGTAGAGAAGCACGCTGAATCCGGCGGCGGCGAACAGTGCTGCGTAGTGGTCAAGTTGTTCCTTGACGCCGCTAAAGCCATGCGCCATAACAATTCCCGGTGCAGGCAGTTCCTCTTCGGGGGCGTGTAACATGCCGCGCAACGCCGTCGCGTCCTCGGTGGTGAATTCGACATCTCGCTTCATGGAGCCTCCTCTGACCGGCGATGTGATCTGACCTCGACCCTAGCCATATGTGATTGCGAATTGCAAGCGGTTGTAAAAATGAATCGGTCTGGGTTAGCGTGGAACGGTACCCGAATGCGGGACCCATCACGCGAAGCCGTTGTACTTCCGTCTGCCATAGGAGGCCTCATGGACCCCGCTCGACGAGCAGCATCCGAAGCGTCCGAAGGAGCTGCGGTTAAGGCCGTCGTCTACACCAGCTCGTGGCCGACGCTGCCCGACGGCGGGACCTTCTCGCCAACGACGTCCACGTTGATCACCGGCCCAACCGAGGCGCTTCTCATCGATGCGCAATTCCTCAACGATGACGTCGCCGCATTAGGTGATCTGATCGTGTCGACCGGCAAGAAGCTGACGACGATCTACATCACGCACGGACACGCCGACCACTACCTCGGGCTTGGACCGTTGCTGAAGCGCTTCCCCGAAGCGCGGTGTGTAGCCAAGCCCGACGTCATCGACTACATGGTGGCGACGACGGATTACCAACGAGGCGTGTGGAACGCCTGGTTCGGCGAGGACTGCGTTGAGTTCGGGCAGGGAGTTCCCGAGCCGTTGTCGGGCAACACGATGCACGTCGACGGTCACTCGTTGGAGATCATCGAGGTCGGCCAGGCCGACATTTCTCCGACGACCGCCGTCCATATTCCTGCGATCTCGACAGTTGTGGCAGGAGATGCCATCTACAACCGCATCCACCCCATGCTCGCCCTCTCCACTCCCGAGGAATGGGAGGGTTGGATCGCGTCGATCGACGCCATCGAGCGACTGCAACCAACCGCGGTCATTGCCGGGCACAAGACTCCGGGCGCAGCCGACGAGCCGGCCCAGGAACTCATCGATTCCACCCGTGAGTACATTCGCGACTTCGCCGAGACGGTACAAAGGACGACGTCGCCCGATGATGCCGTAAAGCGCATGGTGGCAATGTATCCGGAGTACGGCAACCCGTGGACCCTCAAGCTTTCGGCGACTATGTACTTCCGGCGGGTCGACGCCAGCTCCACATAGTCGAGCGCTTTGTGCGGCCAGTGATGTGTTCGAACCTTCTTGAATACATCACTGGTCCGCTTCAACGCGTTCGGCCCGTCAACGCGTCCGTAATCCCGCCACTGGCCCCGACAGTGCCGCCTTGAAGTGTCGGGTGATCTCGTCGACGAGAATCTCGGTATCACCGCGCTCGATGCCGTCAGCGATCGCTTTGGCTACATCGGCCGGATCGTTCTTCGGCACGTCGAGGTGCTCGACCATCGCGGTGTCGGTGTACGCGACATGCACTCCGGTGACGAGGGTGTGCTGAGGCTCGAGGTCGATCCGCAGCGAATTCGTCGCCGACCAGAATGCGGCCTTAGAATCGCCGTAGGCGCCGGCGCCGCTGGCCCACGACAACACGGAGTGGATGTCGACGAGAGCGCCGCCACCGTTGCGGGCGAGGATGGGCGCGAACGCCCTGGCGATTTGAAGGGCGCCAAAGTAATTGGTTTCGAAGATCTCCCGTACTTCGTCGATCGGCATGGTGAGTAGGTCCGTACCGCCAGAGATTCCCGCGTTGTTGATCACGATAGCTGCGTCCCGAGCGGTATTGGCCAGTGCTGCGATGGAATCAGATTTGGTGACGTCGAGTTCGATGCTGACGATCCTTGGATCGGCACTGGGTTGAGGGTCACGTGCGGTCGCATAAACCTTGGCCGCGCCGCGGTCGAGCAGCTCGCCGACTATCGCTTGACCGATCCCGCGCTGGCCCCCAGTGACTACTGCGGTCGTGCCCTGAATCCGTACCATTCTCCAACCTTCCATGCTGCAGATTCTGGCGGTGCCAGCTGACGACGCAAGCCCCACGACGGTGCTCGATGAAAACCAAGATGGCAGAACTTATTCGGGGGATAAGAGTTGTGGCACAAGCCGAAGGCATGTCAAGCACGTACGCGACGCGACGTAAGTGGACCCAGGAAGTCAGCACGGTGCTCGTGGATGAAATCGGCAAAACGGATGGGTGGCCTGCCGAGCAAGTCGGCGAGCCGATCCGGGTTGTTCTCGGCCATAGCCCGAAATCTGGCGTCGCCGTCCTCGCGCTGGACCTTGGTGACGGCCGACAAGTGTTGCACGGTGGTGGCATCGGCGTGCTCGCTCAACACGGCCAAGCGCTCGTTCCAATCGCTCTCCGACAGCGGGTGATAAGTCACCAATCGCGAGGTCTCGTCGCTGATCAGCTCTGCGACCTCGGCATGGCTCATCAGCTCAGCGCTGGGGATGAGCGGCGTACGCTCGGCGCCGAACAGCTGAGGGTCCAGCAGTGCGCGCACACAGATCTCCGCAACGTCGTGACCCGCTGTCCACGGGACGGGTGCGTCGCCGTGGTAGCTCGCGAATTCGCCTGTCCCGCGTATTGCGTCGCCGTAGAACACGTCGACCATCTCGTAGAAGTGAGTGGCGAACTTCAACGCCACCGCGCTACGAAGTGTGGTGGTGATCAGCTCGTCGGCGACGAACTGGTCGCGTCCGTAGCCGCTGGGGCTGTCAGCTTTGCGGGCCGTTCCCATCGAGCAGACGACCACATGCGGGTCGTTCCCGATTTCGCGGATGGCCGACACCATATTGGCTGCCGCCGTGATCACACCCGCGGCTACCGGGTGTGTGAACTGCACCGAGACCACATCCTTGAGAGCAGGCACCAATGTGCGACGGTCGGCGAAGTCGCCGAAAACCACCTCTACACCGTTGTCCCGCAATAGCTGTGCTCGCTCATCGTCGCGCCTGACGAGGGCGCGTACGGTCTTCCCGCGCGCGCGCAACAACCTCGCGACGCGGGCAGCGGTCCCCGTGGCTCTGCCGGTAGCGCCGAAGACCAAGATCGCACCGTTCTGGTCGCTCATATCGTTCTGGACTCCCAACTAGAAGAGCGGCGTGGTGGCCCTAGTGCCGCGCCGCCGGGCTTTGTGTGCCGGGCGGTGCGGGCCGATGCCATCAGTAGCCGGCATCACTTGCAATTTGCAAGTCATTAGCAATGTAGCTTTTTGGTGCTCACTTGTAAAACGAAAGTATGTTGTGGGAGGCCCGCGGCTTCGATGTCGAGGATGTGGGGACGACGGTACGAGTTGCGCGACCGCCGGCATGCTCGTCCTCGTCGGCGACCGGCCGCCGGCCCGGCGAATCACGCGTTCGGTTCCAGGGAGCCGGCGTGTTTCTCTCCCGCCGCGTGCCATATTGATATGGCGGAAGTGATGATTACTCAGAGGAATCCGCGGGTGTGCGGGATGTGGGTAACTCCCCATTCCGCCATCGATTCAAGGACTGGCACGAGCGCGCTGCCCTTGCTCGTCAGTTCGTACGCAAACCGTTCGGGATGGTCTTGGTATTTTTCGCGGGTAAGTATCCCGGCCTCTTCGAGAAGGCGAAGTCGCGCGGCTAGCGTGTTGGTGGGGATGGATTCTTGCCCAGCCATGGACGCGAAGTCCTGAAAGCGCAGCTTTCCGCGCAGCCGCAGATCACGCACGATGAGCAGCGACCAGCGATCGCCGACGATATCCAGGACACCGGCGATTGCGCACTCGGACCGCCTCGCGTGCGGTTCATCTCGGGAGCCCGGCCGTCTCGCAGACATGCTTGCAGTTTACAAGTGAACTCGTCATGAGTACATTCTCTAGTGACTTGCGAACTACAAGTAACCGGCTGCGGCACGGTGGACTTGGGCCGAGCCGCACGTTGCGGCGGCCCTCCTGTCACATGTCGCCATAAATGGGGCGTCCACAACGATATGAGTGAGCAGAACGGTCAAAACGATCTGATCTTGGTCTTCGGCGCCACCGGCAGGGCCACGGGCACCGCGGCCGCCGTGGTCACGTTGCTGCGGGAGCGCGGCCGTAGGGTGCGCACGCTCGTTAGGCATGACGACGAGCGTGCCCATTCATTGCGGGAACAAGGCGCGGAGGTGGTGTTCGGGGACTTCGCCGACCGACGCACCTTAGTGCCCGCGCTCGAGAACGTCAGCGCGGTGCAGTTCACGCATCCCGTCGCCGCGGGTGTGATTGCTGCGGCGGCCAATCTGGTGTCGGCCATCCGCGAAATCGGGAACGACCCACACGTCGTGGTCTGCTCGATGGGTACCGCGAGCGAGGCCGACAGCCCCAGCGGTTACGGGCGCGCGCAATATGTCGCCGACGAGCTGATCACCACCTCACTTCATAGCGCGGTGGCGTTGAAGTTCGCCGCCCACTTCTACGAGATGGTCAACGTGTTCTTCGGCCACGCGATCCGAGAGTCGGGCCAGTTCGCGAGCTACCACGGTGACTCTCCCATCCAGTGGATGGCTGGGCGGGACGCCGCAGAAGTATGCGTTCAGGCCCTGTTGGATCCGCAACTCTTCGGCGCCGAGCGCACGCCGCTCATTCCCAGCGCAGAGCTGATGAGCCATGCCGAGGTCGCCGCGATGATCGGAAGGGAGACATCTCAGTCGATTAGCTATCGGCCGCTGTCAGAGGATGAATGGAACCAGCAGTTGGCGATTCTGGGTGAGGCCGCCGACGCCACCACCGTGCAGCATTTGTCGGCGACGACCAAGATGTGGCGCGAGGACGGCGACAGGTTCCGAGCGATGGCCGAGACGGACCCCAACCGGCTCTCCCACTTGCTCGGTCGGCCGCCCATCAGCTTCGCCGACTTCATCCGTGAGCATCGCGGCGACTTCTTGGCCGCCGTAACGTCAGGCGACCAGACGCGATGACTCGGCAAGCAGCGGTCCTGGTCACCGGTGCGGGCGGGGACGTCGGCGCGGTCAGCCCACTGATCGTCAAAATGATGATCCATAAGGGCTATCCGGTTCGGGCTTTCGTACGGCGAGATGACGAGCGCGCCGACTCGTTGCGCCGCGTTGGCGCCCAGGTCTTCGTCGGCGACCTTCTCGACGTCGCCGACGTCGCCGCAGCTTTGGCTGGTTGCCGCCGCGTGTACTTCAGCATGAGTTTGTCGCCCTACTACTCCGATGCGGTGACGCTGATGGCCGCCGCTGCACGGGCACAAGGAGACATCGAAGTTTTCGTCAACATGTCCGAGTACGAGCAGGCGTTCATGACCTTCGGCCTGATGGCTGCTCCGCTCGCCCAACGGCGACAAGTATTGAGCGCCAACGTAACCCAATGGTCGCCACAGCAGCGTGCCCACTGGGTCGCCGAGCAAGTCCTTGACTGGTCGGGGCTGCCGGTCGTCAACATTCGAGCCACCATCTTCGTCGAGAATCCTCTCCTGTCGCGATTCCCATTGCCATCAATCATGGACGACGGCGAGCTTCGCCTGCCCTACGGGACTAAGCGCGTCGCGCCGATCGCGGGCTATGACGTCGGTGCCGTGTGCGCCAACATCCTCGCCGACCCGACCGATCACATCTGTCGTTCGTATGCACTTACCGGCGCGCATGCGATCGACATGTACCAATTGGCCGAGGACTACGCCGCGGTACTCGGGCGGCCCGTGTCCTACATCCCGCAAGACGCCGACGACTGGATCGAAAAGCACATTCGCTCGGCGCTTTACGCGATAAACCCGCACGCGGCCGACCATCTCATCACGTTGGTGCAGATGGTCGCCGACGGATTCTACGAGAAGGCGACCGGCGAACTGGAGGCATTGCTCGGCCGTCCCGCTAGAACCGTCCGATGGGCACTTTCCACGCTGATTGGTCAACCGACGCGAGAGTTGCAGTAACACAGTGAGTCCTAGGCGCCCTGGCTCGATAAGTATCAGTCGATCGGGGATGGGGGAGTCGGACCCGAGGACGAGCGCGTGCAAGGAAGGTGTCAGTTGTGCATGACGTGACCGTGGAACATAGTGTGGCCGCACCGATGCGCGACGGCGTGGTTCTAAGAGCCGATGTGTATCGGCCCGTCCCCGCCGGGCCCTGGCCCGTGCTTTTGACCCGGTTGCCTTACGGCAAGCATCTACCCGGCCCGTTGCGCAGCTTCGTAGATCCGCTGGGCCTGGCCCGGGGTGGTTTCATTGTCGTCGTCCAAGACACCCGGGGGCGGTTCACCTCCGATGGGGATTGGGAGCCTTGGACTTTCGAGGCCGACGACGGCTACGACACTGTGCGGTGGGCCGCGACCCTCCCTGGGGCTAACGGTGTTGTCGGGATGTTCGGTGCGAGCTATTTCGGCAATACACAATGGATGGCCGCTTTAGCGAAACCGCCTGAGCTGAAGGCGATTGCACCAGCGGTGACTTGGTCAGAACCTCTCGACGGCCTCTTCTCCCGCGGCGGCGTCCTCGAACTAGGCATCACGGTGCCTTGGTCATTGTCACAGGGGGCCGACACTCTGGTGCGTCGGCACGCCAGCGACCCGGTGGCGCTTGGCGCAGCGATCAATGGACTGGTCGCTGACATCGACAATGTTGCGACCGACGCCTATTGGGAGTTACCCGCCGAACATCATCCCGCCTTCCCCCGGCACGGAATTCGTGAGATGGGATTCGAGCGCGTACAGGAGGATCCGAGCTGGGCTGCATTCTGCCGGGTCGCCGGGCGGCAGGCCGAGGTCGAGTTGCCGACTCTGCTCGTTAGCGGCTGGTATGACATCTTCAGCCAGGGAACACTCGACAATTTCACGGCGATGCGCTCGGCGGGCCGTTCCGCGACCCTGATCATGGGGCCATGGGCTCATACCGACAACAGTGGCTACCTCGGTGATGTCAACTTCGGACTCGCGTCAAGTGGTGAGCTCATGGGCTTTCGTGGTTCGCTGGCTGACCTTCAACTGGCGTGGTTTCGACACCATCTCGACTCGACCTCAACTACAGGCGAAAATGTTTCCGCGTCAGCGACATTGCCACCGGTACTGCTATTCGTCATGGGCCGAAACGAGTGGCGCGAGGAACAGGAGTGGCCGCTATCGCGCACCGTACAAACAGAGCTGTTCCTGCGCGCCGACGGGCGACTAGAACTGGAGCCTCCAGCAGAAGGAGAAGGCGCCGACAGCTTTCGATACGACCCGGCCGACCCTGTTATAACTGCAGGCGGGGCTCTGCTGATGTCCAACGAGTTTCGGCCCGGACCGGTGAACCAAGCGAACGTTGAATCCCGGCCGGACGTGCTTGTATACACAACCGCTCCTTTGACCGAGGACGTAGAGGTTACCGGCCGCGTCCGCGCCGTGCTACATGCGGCCACTGATGTCCCTAGCACCGACTGGGTCGTCCGCGTGTGCGACGTCGACCTCATGGGCACGTCGCGAAACCTCGTCGACGGCATCGTGCGCTCCGCCACGCAGCCGGATTATTTCGCCGCACGAGAAGTGGACCTGTGGTCGACCAGCCACGTCTTCCGCGCAGGACACTGCATCCGGGTACACGTCACATCCAGCAACTTTCCCCGATGGGCCCGCAACCTCAACGCCGGCGAGCCAATCGGGGACAAATCGAACATGCGTAGCGCACAACAACAGATCGCCCATGATGCGGAGCGGCCATCGCGCATCATCCTTCCCGTGGTCCCCAAACGATCCGTCTGATCCGATGTCCATTCGGACAAAGACCTTGTCCGTATTGGGAAGACGGTGCCGTTGCGGCGCCTCATGAGATGTCTTCGCCCTGGATGTACCGGCTGACGAAGTTCAGCCCAGCATCGGCGACTTCGTACTTGTAATGGGTTGGTTGACCGCGGTGGATCGCCTTGGTTGACAGTTCGATTCGTTTCAATAACCCGTCATTGACCGCGTGCAGGAGAGGGATCTCCAAACCCGCCTCGACAATGAAGGATCTCTGGTCGGTCTCGGCAATCTGGTCGAACACCCGGCGCTCGAAATCAGAGTAGCGGCTGTTCAAGATCCCGAGATTGCGCTTGTGCATGCGGATCGACTGCGGATCGTTTTCCTTCTTTTGGCAGTCTGGGCATAATGCAATGAGGTTTTCGAACGAGTCGTTTTGGCTCTGTGATTCAGGCGGGATGTGAGTCATCTCGGTCGTTGGGTTCCGACAGGTGGGGATGGCGCATCTATGGCCCGCCTCCACGAGCACCCTCCTCTTTACTGCTGAGTCTGGATGATCGATCGTCGGAAACGTCGGAGCGAGAGCGGATTTGACGGTCAGTGCGCCGGGACCGGCCCGGCGCGACCGTGACCGGGACGGGATCGGTGGGGTGCCGGTGCTGTGATGTGAAGACAATCCGAGACCCCAGGCGATCAGGCTCGCAGATGTCACAAGTACCCCGTATCGCAGCAGCACCGAACGCCACCAGGGTGGGGTCGGCTCTTCGTCAGCGGCCCTGCGGGGAGCGTGCTCGGGCGAGGAGGACTTGGCGGAAGGGTCGGTGGGGTCAGCACCGGCGTTGCGGTCGCCGCCGGCCTCCGGCAGAGCGGGCCCTATCCGGACACGATTTTGTGGCAGCAAAAACGGGAACCGCTGGCACCCTTTGGGATCTGCCCCAGCGTCGGGAAATGGAGTCGCATGCGCCACAAAGGGTGTGGTTGCTACCAACGAGAAGGGTGCGAATGCTATGGCGGCTGCCGCCGCAATCCCCAATGCTCTCATCTCACTACCCGTGGTCCTTCGCTGTCTGATTCAGGGCGAGATAGAGGCCGCGCGATGCTCAGCGATCCCGTTCCCGCCATGCAAATGGCCGAGCACATCACCGATACGATGACGGTTTCAGGCATGTCGACGCCCCTTTGGTCGAGGCGCTCAGGCGGTTTCGCCGGCTTCGATGGTCTCGGCGAGCCAGCCGATTCGGCTGAGGTGATGGGCCCCATAGAAGTCGGCTTCGGCAACGCGTCGCTCTGTGTGCTGGTCGCTGTCGCTCAATGCGGCCGCGAGCATCCGTGCGTGCATCCAGGCGCCGCCGAGCAGGCCCCAGCTGAGTAGGTAGGCGACGCTTCCGGCGTAGGCGTCGCGCTTGCGGTGCGCTTCGCCGAATTGCAACATGGTGCGAGTGCTGTGTTGCACTGAGGCGATGGCGCGTTCTAGGCGGTGTGCGGTGCGCGCGGCGACGGGATGGTCGGTCTGGTGCAGGACTTCGACGGTGGCATTGATAGCCGCCAACGCTGCTGCGGCGGTGGCGCCCCCGTCGCGGAGGACCTTCCGACCGACGAGGTCCTTGGCTTGGATGGCGGTGGTGCCTTCGTAGATTGTCAAAATCCGTGCGTCGCGGTAGTACTGGGCAACGCCGGTCTCCTCGATGAATCCCGCGCCTCCGTGAACTTGGACGGCGTCGGAGGTGACCTGCAAGGAGGTCTCGGCGCACCAGCCCTTGAGCACTGGGACGAAGAGTTCGGCGAGTTGTGCGGCCTGCGAGTCGGTGGGTGCCAGATCGAGCCATTCGGCCACCTGGACGGACAAGCCGCGCATCGCCGAGATGATGCTGGCCATCGACGTCAACAGGCGGGTTACGTCGGGGTGCTCGGCGATGGGGGCGCTCTCGGGGCGGTCGACGACCCTGCCCTGGATGCGTTCGGCCGCGTAGTCGCGGGCCTGTTGGTAGGCGCGGTCCGACACTCCGAGGCCCTGGACGCCGGTGCCCACGCGGCTGATGTTCATCATCACGAACATCGCGAATAGTCCGGCGTGGCGGCCACCGATCAGAAAGCCGGTGGCGTCGTCGTAGTCCAGTACGCAGGTAGGGCTGGCGTGGATGCCGAGTTTGTGTTCTAGCGCCAGCGTGTGCACGTGGTTGCGTCGCCCTAGGGAGCCGTCGGCGTTCACCAGGAACTTGGGCACCAAGAACAGGGAAAACCCGCCTAGCCCCTCGGGTGCGTCGGGCGTTCTGGCCAACACGAGATGCACGATGTTCTCGGTGAGATCGTGATCCCCCCACGTGATGAAGATCTTCTGTCCCTTGACCGCCCAGGTGCCGTCGTCGTTGGGGCGTGCCATCGTTCGGATGCCGGCGAGGTCGGTGCCGGCCTGAGGCTCGGTGAGGTTCATGGTGCCGGTCCACCGTCCGGCGATCATCGCAGGAAGGTAGGTTGCGCGGAGGTGCTCGTCTGCGGAGGCGTCGATTGCGCCGATGGCCGCCATCGACAATCCGATGCTCAGGGACATCGCCACGCTGGCCGCACTCCATATCTCATTGAGCGCATTGGCGACGATCCAGGGAAGACCTTCCCCGCCAGCAGATTTCGGAGCAGTGACGCCCACCCATCCAGCGTCTGCGAGCGTGCGGTAGGCCTCGATCGTGCCCGGTGGCGTGACGACGACGCCGTCGATGAGCTTGTTGCCGAGGCGATCCCCCACGCTATTGAGGGGATGCCAGGTCTCTACGGCTAATGCTGCGGCGCCGGAGAGGATGTCGCTGGCGTCATCGATCTTGAATTCGCCCGCGGTGGTGTTCTCGAGGATTCGGGGTCCGTCGATGACGTGCCGCAGCAGAAATTCGTAATCGTCGATCGGTGGCTGGTACATGAGCGGCCTTTCATCGGGTGAGAAATTGTCGTCACGGTGTGTCGACGGCGACCCCGCAAGGGGGCGCAGTGTGTGGGCGCCCCTACCGATGTAGACTATATCGTCTAGACTAAACCGTCAACACGGATCTTTCACGGCCGGTTAAACGGTGACCACATCTGCCGGGCGGCTCGATGCGACCAAACACGCTGTTTACCAGCGTTTTCCGCGCACGTGCACGGTATCTTCGACGACCAGCGTGGCGGCGCATGCCTGCCCGCGCCATGGTGTCCGCGACCATGGCTCCACCCGCTTCCTGCTCGCAAAGATGGGGCGACACGTGGGTCGCTCTCACGGGAGTCGCTGGCCGGGTCGGTCGAGTTGGGATTCAGCCACCCGGCCCCTCGAAACCCCCGAGGTGTCGGGCAAGACGCTTTCGGCGACACTGCACGACCTCGTACGCGGCGGTCTAGTCCGAAGTCGTTGTGCCCGCGCGGTTTACTACCGAGATCGATCGGGCGCGACAACAGTACGACGAGATCCGCGGCTCTGCGGGCGCCGCCGACAGCTAGTGCCAACCACGCGACTGCCGCAGTCCAAACGTTGACGCCCCGACGTTGAGGCAGATTCGGCTACAGCCGGCAGGCGAGGCGGACCGGTCAGGGCAGCGGCCTGCTCAACGCCACCCTCATAAACCCCTGGGCAAGGGCTCGAGTGACATCAGCAGGATTGCGGGCCGATGTGCAGTTGGAGCACAACGGGTTTCACTCAGCGGACAGTTGACTATATCGTCTAGACGAGTTAGTCTAGCTCAATAACAGTTCACTGAGGCGGCCCAATGCGTGACGACAGGCCGTCGAAAAATCCAAGAATTCGGCAAGAAACACCACGGATCTTGGTGACGCTCACGGCTCGGCCACACCCACAACAAGGAAACCCGACATGTCTAGGTCACCAGACGCAGAGCCGCTGCCGCCAAACGACATCGAGCGCGCAGAAGTGTTCCTCGAAACGGAGCCATCCGCCCAAGTCGTTGCGATGCAGACGGGTCCGACTCTCATCACAGCTCAACGGGTCATCTTCGCCACCGCGGCCGCTGTGTCGGTCGCACCCCATGGGTGGCCTCGACGTGCGACTTGTGCTGTTAGGGCGGCGATCCGCCGTCTCTTCGCCACCGCACCGCAGGGCTCAGAGCAGGCGCGACGGCATTATCCGCCTCGAGCTGATTTCCTCGAAGATTCGCGTATGGCACGCGAAATGCATCGACTTTGACCGATGCCGTCCTCGATTACGCCGGTCTCGACTGCCTTCTGTGCCGGGTTGACGCGCTGTGCCCCGATCGATTCCGCCCGACAGGCGCGATGACCGCGGGCGCCAGGCGGTTCGGACCTCGCTGAAGGTCGCTGGTTGAGACGATGACCGCAGTGGGAGTTGGCTGCGATTAGGTCCGGTCGTTGAAGAAGTGACTGATGGCCGACTGCGCCTCTGGAGACCGGAGTTGTTTGGCGAATATTGAGGCTTCTCGGGTGATGGCTTCGAGGATGGCGTCACGGTCGCGCAGCAGGCGCTTTGTCATGCGCACGGATTCTTCGGGTAGCGCGATGAGTTGGTGTGCGGCTGCGAGTGCGGTGGCCAGCGCTGTACCGTCGTCGACGACATCGTTGATGATGCCGGCGATTTGGGCGTCGTGGGCGGTGAAGTTGTTTCCGAATAGGAGCATGGCGCTGGCGCGTTTGTCGCCGGCGTTGCGCGGTAACAGGAGCGAGGTTGCGCCTTGTGGGCTGAGGCCGAGTCGGGTGAATGGCAGTGCAAATTTGGTTGATGCGCCGGCGTATGCGAAATCACAGTGCAGCAGCATGGTGGTGCCGATGCCGATGGCGTGTCCCTCGACCGCGGCGATGATGGGTATCTCGGCGCCGGCTAGGGCGTACAGGAGTGCGAGCGCAGCCGTGGTGTCGGGGTGGTCTTGGAAGTCGCGCAGATCGGTTCCGCTGGTGAAGATTTTGTCGTGGCCGGTGATGATGACTATTCGGAGGCCCGGTCGTTCGTCGGAGTCGGCGATCGCATGGGTGAGCTGTCGGTAGGTGGCCGCCGTCATCGCGTTGCGTGTTGACGGTTCACTTATAGTGAGGATCCGGATGCCAGGCGTCGTGTCGTCGGTAAGGATGGTCATGGCGGGGTGCTGGGGTCGGCCACGGTTTCTCCTGGGCGTGAGTTATTGCTCTGCTGCGTAGAGGAATTCGATGGTTGAGCTGCATGTCTGTTCGGCGAACTGACGGCCCATCTTGAGTGTGGGTGTCGCCAGTACCCGGATCGTCCACTTGCTGCGGATGAGCTCTACGCCGACATGACCTGGGAGGAGTGCCGGTCAATGGGTTCTAGTGCTCTGTCGTAGGCATGGCGGCGCGGGCTGCTGTGTCGGCGTCGGCGGTCAGCATCGAGCGCATGGCGTTGCCGAGCCGGCCGCGCGCGGAAGGCGGACTGTGGCGCCGCCGAATGGGTAGATGCCACGGGTGATCTCGAGGATCCGGTCCATCAATGACGCGCCGCAGCAGGAACCGTAATCGATGGTGGCTGGCTGGCGCATAACTGCCTTTCATCGGATGAAAGATCGTCGTCACGGTGTGTCGGCGGCGACCTCTACCTGAACTAGACTATACAGTCTAGACTGAGGCGTCAACCGCGGACTCTTGCGATCGGTCCATCTTCTGTCGGCGCGCGCGTCGCGGTTCATCACCGGCGCGGTGATTCCCCTCGACGGCGGGATGAGCACCACAATGAGAGTCGCGTGAGTGTCGTGAGATCGAACACCGCACTATCGACGCCGACTCGTGCCGCCCACGGTGAGGAGACCGATGGGCCGACGGCAGATGCCCCCGTAAGCCGTCAGCCGACGGCTTGCACCGCGATCAGGTGCTCGATCGCGGTGGCCACCGATTCCAGGGAATCCGCATCGCGCGTGGACTGCGCCACGACAAAGGCGCCATCCATTAGCGCGTGCAGCCAAGCACTGAGCGCTTGCGCGTCGCGGTCGGTCCTGGTATCTCCGCGCCGTTGTCCGACGCGGAGAATCTTCTCTAATTGCGCGCGCCACTGACGCACGATCTCGGCAATCTGCTGGTGCAGCGGGTCGGCGGGATCCACGATTTCGGTGGCCAGCTTTCCCGCGAGTTCGCCTTGGCGGTAACCGGACTCGACGACGATCCGCGCGAGTTCCCGGAAGTATCCCGACAGGACCGCCGGGGTGGGCAGGTCACGTTCAGCCCAGGAAGCTAGAAGATTGCGGTGGAAACCCCCATAACGGTTCAAGATTTTCTCGGTGAGGGCTTCCTTGGATCCGAAGTGGTGATAGAACGAGCCCTTAGGCACACCGGTGGCTTTCAGTAAGCCATCCACCGTCGTGCCGTGATACCCGTTGGCGAAGATCTGTGCCATGCCTTCCTGCAGCAGGGCCTCGCGGTGAGATATCGGGTGAACGTGATCGATCGCGGTCACAGTCTTGCCTTCACCAAGTCACCCAGTCCGACCGTCACGGCCGTCAAATCCTCGCTTTGCCGCAACGACAGCGCACAAACGAATCCGCCCTCGATCATTGCGATCACCGCGTCCGCGAGGCGGCCGGCGGGCTGGTCAGCACGCACATCGCCGCTTCGCTGTCCTTCGGCGAGTAACTCTTCCAAGGCACGGCCCCAGTGGACGAAGGCCGCCGAAAGACGCGCTCGAAACGGCTCGGAATTGGCGGCAAGCTCGTTGGACAGCTTCCCGGGCAGGTATGCCAACTGCCACTCCCTTGACAAAGACTTTTCGACGACGTCGCGGTGGTAGCCCGCGAGCCGTTCGGGGACACTGAGGTCGTGACGACCTGACCAGCGCTCCAACAGTTCGCATTGGATGTCTTCGTAACGCTGCAGCACCGCTAGAGCGAACGATTCCTTGGATCCAAAGTGGTGGTAGAACGAGCCCTTAGGCACTCCGGCGTCCTCGAGTAGGGCGTCCACCGTAGTGCCGTGATAGCCCTTCGCGTACAGCATCCTGATGCCGGCCGCAAGGAGACGCTCCTTGTGCGATGGGGTTGAGCGTCCAGCGGGGGACACAGCAGATTCAGACTCCTCGACCATTGATTCTGATCGGCAGCCTAATGGGTGCATCGCCGTTCCTTCGCGCGCACCGCCGACCCCTGGCTCGCCCCGCCACCCGCACCTCGCGGCGTAAGCAGGCTCGACGCCGGGGCCGAAACCTCGCCGCGGAGCGAAACAAGCACCCGCACGGTCACATCCGCCGTTAGCGGCCCTGGAAGTTGGCTGCACGTCGCTCAACGAACGACAGGATGCCTTCCTTGAAGTCCTCGCTCTCGAATACCGAGGACTTCACGCCGTCGATCGCGGCAATCGCGGCGGACTCACCCTGCGCGGCATACGTGAACGCGGCCGCCTTCGTCGCCCGAACACCCAATGGTGCGTTGGCACAGATCTCGCGAGCCAACTCGATTCCGCGGCTGAGCTGCTCACCAAACGGCACGACCTCCTGAACGAACCCCAATTGCAGCGCGCGCTGCGCATCGAAGCGGTCCGCCCGCATCAGGTGATACATCGCGTTACCCCAGCCGGTACGGGTGAGATACCGGAAGTGCGCGCCGCCCAGCGGAGCAATCCCTCGCGCCACCTCCAACTGCTGAAACACCGCAGTATCCGCAGCAACGACGATGTCAGCGGCCAGCATCATCTCGATGCCCACGGTCAATGTGAGCCCCTGAACGACAGCAACCACCGGCTTAGTGGCGGGACGGCCCAAACCGAACGGGTCCACTAAGGACGGATCGAGTTCGGCGTCAGCGCCCGGGCCGAAGAACAATGGCATGTCCAAGCCAGCGGTGGTGTTCTCACCAGCCGCGCACAACACCGCTACCCAGAGATCGTCGTCCTCGTCGAACGTCGTGAGATGACCAGCGAGCTGGCGCATCATCTCGGGGGTGTAGGAGTTCTTCTTCGTTTGGTTGTCGACGGTGATAATCGCGATGCGGCCATCCACGGCCAACGTTACTTCCCCCGGCTTACTCTCCTGGCTCATCTGGCACATCTCCTCGCCCTGTCGGACATTTTCATTTACGTCTAGACTAATTCGTCTAGACTGTACCGTCAACGGGGTGCGCCGTGCATCGCAAGGAACGGAAGAGCCGCAGTATGGAACCTTTCGAACTGACGTTGGCCGCGGCCGCTCAGGAGATCAGGGCCAAGGCGCTGTCGCCGGTCGAACTGACAGAGTCCGTGCTGGCCCGCATCGCTGCGGTCAACCCGCAGATCAACGCATTCAGCAACGTCACCGTGGAATTGGCCGCCAGGGCCGCGACTCGGGCGGAACGAGAGATCGCGGCAGGTCGATATTGTGGGCCCCTGCACGGAATCCCCGTCGGGGTCAAGGAGATCTACGACATGGCCGGCGTGCCGAGCACTTCCAGCTCACGTGTCCGGGCGGACCATATACCCGACGAAGACAGTGTCGTCGTCGCGAACCTGCGGGAGGCCGGGGCGGTGGTGGTGGGCCGCACTCATTCTGATGAGTTCGCCTTGGGAGTCGTCACGCCCCAAACGCACAACCCGTGGCGTCCGGATCGCATCGCGGGAGGGTCCAGCGGTGGCTCGGCGGCGGCCGTTGCGGTCGGGGCGTGCGTCCTCGGGTTGGGCAGTGACACCGCCGGCTCAATCCGCATCCCCGCGGCTCTATGCGGCACGGTGGGGCTCAAACCGACGTACGGCCGGGTGTCTTTGACGGGCATCACACCCTTGGCGTTTTCCCTGGATCACGCCGGCCCGTTGACGCGCACCGTCGAGGATGCGGCACTGGCGATGAACGTGATGGCCGGGTACGACCCACGCGACCCGGGTTCGGTCGACGTGGGCGTGCCCGACTTTTCGGCCTGCTTGGGGCGCGAGGTGGCCGGGATGACGGCCGGAGTCCCGGTGAACTTTTTCACCGAGCACGTTGACTCTGAAGTCAGGATCGCAGTCGAAGCGGCGTGCGCCCGGCTCGCGGCGCTGGGTATGCGGCTACGAGAAGCCCGGCTGCCGATGGCTGACGAGGTGATGCCCACCCAATTCGGGATCATGCTGCCCGAGGCCGCCAGCTATCACGAGCAGATGCTGCGCGAGCACGGCGATCACTACACCGACGACGTACGACAGGCATTGCGGGCGGGTGGGTCGGTGTCCGCGACAGATTACCTTCGCGCGCAACGTAAGCGGGTCCTCATCCGTCAACAATGGCGTGAGCTCTTCGACGACATCGATGTCCTGATCGTCCCGACGGTGCCGGTTGTGGCGATGGATGCCGGAAAACCGGAGGCGTCGTGGCCCGACGGCGTCATCGAGGGGCCAGTGGAGGCCTACATCCGGTTCTGCGCCCCCGGGAACCTCACCGGCCTGCCCGCGTTGTCAGTGCCATGCGGGTTCAACAGAGCCGGGTTGCCGATCGGTCTGCAGGTGGTGGGCAGGCCCTTCGACGAGGCCACCGTGCTGGGCGTCGGCCATGCCTATCAATCGGCTGTCGACTGGCCATCTTGGCCGCCGCGGTTCGACGCGCGCGGAAAGCGTTGCGGGTGAAAGTGATAGCGACCCCGCCCCGGCGCCTCTCGATGTGCTCTACCCCGCCGATGATGAAGGCCGCCTGCCCCGGACATCGGACAAGCTCCGCCCTCGTATCAACGCCGACGTTCATCATCCCGTTTACTGAGTTCTGCCACATGATCGCCTCGAAGTGGCAACGGCTAGTCGTGACGCTGGCGGCTTGGCTGCTGGCCTTTGGGTGACGTTGCCAGGCTTAGCGATCACCATGGCGTCGCGAGCGATGCACCCGACTATTCACAATCAGGTTCATCAAAGGCCGAGCTATTCGCGACCGATAACACCGACACCATCACGTACCCGGAAGATAGCTGTCTTCGAGATCTGCCGCGCAGATCAGCGAATTGGTCGAGGAGTTGGGCGGCCTGTCAGCCGTGCTTGGTCAGGCAACCGGGGCGGAACGGGCACAGGTGTATGCAAGCCTAGGTTTGCGTCTTGACTACGACCCCTACCTGCGACGGGTCAAGGTGACGGCCGACCTGAGTCGTGTCGCCGGATGTGTGATCGCGGCTTCGCCGCTCAACACACTCCATCGGCTCGGAAATGAACGCGAGCGTTCATTTCGCTCGCCTCAGTCGTGTGTCCGAGGGGGGACTTGAACCCCCACGCCCATTAGTAGGGCACTAGCACCTCAAGCTAGCGCGTCTGCCATTCCGCCACTCGGACAAAACCAACCGGAGTTGGCAGCTAAGGCTAGCGGATCGGGGTGCGCAGACCCAAGCCAGGTGGGTGCCGGTCAGCCCGCGAGCCGCGCGGGGGCGCCGATGGTAGGAAAGGTGGTTGTGACCCTTGATGCCGGGGAGGCCCCGGTCCACCCCAGCGACGACGTGGTCGAGGTCGTCAGCAGGCTGATCCGGTTCGATACCACCAACACCGGCGAGCCGGAGACGACGCGAGGCGAGGCGGAATGCGCCCAGTGGATCGGTGAGCAGCTCGCCGACGTCGGCTATCAGCCGGAATACGTCGAATCCGGGGCGCCCGGGCGCGGCAACGTCTTCGTCCGCCTACCCGGCGCGGACAGTTCGCGGGGAGCTCTGCTCATCCATGGGCATCTCGACGTGGTACCGGCCGAGCCGGCCGAGTGGAGCGTGCACCCGTTCTCCGGCGCGGTAGAAAACGGGTTCGTCTGGGGCCGCGGCGCCGTCGACATGAAGGACATGGTCGGCATGATGATCGTGGTCGCGCGGCAGTTGAAGCAAGCCGGGATCGTGCCGCCCCGCGACCTGGTGTTCGCCTTCCTCGCCGACGAAGAGCACGGCGGCCATTACGGGGCGCAGTGGCTGGTCCGCAACCGTCCCGAGCTGTTCGCCGGCATCACCGAGGCCATCGGCGAGGTGGGCGGGTTTTCCCTGACCGTGCCGCGCCGTGACGGCGGCGAGCGCCGGCTCTATGTAATCGAGACCGCCGAGAAGGGCCTGTCCTGGATGCGGCTCACGGCGCGGGGTCCAGCCGGGCACGGCTCCATGGCCCACGACCGCAACGCGGTCACCGCCGTCGCCGAGGCCGTCGCCCGACTGGGGCGGCACCGCTTCCCGCTGGTGATGACGGACACGGTCGCCCAGTTCCTGACCGCCGTCAGCGAGGAGACCGGCCTGTCCTTCGACGTGAACTCACCCGACCTCGAGGGGATGATCGAGAAGCTCGGCCCGATGGCCCGCGTGCTCAAGGCCGTGCTGCACGACACCGCGAATCCCACGATGCTCAAGGCCGGCTACAAGGCCAACGTCATCCCGGCGACGGCCGAGGCCGTGGTGGACTGCCGCATCCTGCCCGGCCGCAAGGCGGCGTTCGAGGCCGAGGTGGACGAGTTGCTCGGCCCGGACGTGACCCGCGAGTGGATCAGGGATTTCGAGTCGTACGAGACCACTTTTGACGGCGACCTGGTCGACGCCATGAACGCTGCGCTGCTCGCGCTCGACCCGGGCGCCCGGACGGTGCCGTACATGCTGTCCGGCGGCACCGACGCAAAGGCGTTCGCCCGCTTGGGCATTCGCTGCTTCGGTTTCGCCCCGCTGCGGCTGCCGCCGGACCTGGATTTCACCGCCCTGTTCCACGGCGTCGACGAGCGGGTACCCATCGACGCGCTGAGGTTCGGCACGGAAGTGCTGGCACGCTTCCTGACACACTGCTAGAGCAAGCCGATCACACGAGAGGACCGTTCATGAGCACCGCGCCCGATCCGTACGCCTCGCTGCCGCAGCTGCCGACTTTCACCCTGACCTCGGACTCGATCACCGACGGTCAGCCGCTGGCCAAACCCCAGGTCAGCGGCATCATGGGGGCTGGCGGGGAAGACGTCAGCCCGCAGCTCAGCTGGTCGGGTTTTCCCGCGGAGACGCGTAGCTTCGCGGTCACTGTCTACGACCCCGACGCCCCGACGGCGTCCGGGTTCTGGCACTGGGCGGTGGCGAACCTGCCGGCCGACGTCACCGAGCTGCCGGCGGGCGCCGGTGACGGCAGCAACCTGCCCGGAGACGCGCTGACGCTAGTCAACGACGCCGGAATGCGCCGCTACCTCGGCGCCGCGCCGCCGCCTGGGCATGGCCCGCACCGCTACTACGTCGCCGTGCACGCCGTCGACGTCGACAAGCTCGACCTGAGCGAGGACGCCAGCCCCGCGTACCTCGGGTTCAACCTGTTCCAGCACGCGATCGCCCGCGCGGTCATTCACGCCACCTACGAGCAGACGTAGGCCGCTCTCAGGCCGCTCTCACGGCGTGATCGCGGCCGCGACCTGCCGCGGCAGGTCGTTGACCAGCAAGGGAAGCAGGCCGCCGAACGGCGTGCCGCCGAGCGTGAGGCTGATCGGGAGGTTGAGGACGCCTCCTACGGTCACGTCCACCGTGGACGAGATCGGGTGCGGCGGCACGAGAAGCCCGTCAAACGGCAGGTGGATCACGATCGGGATGGTGGGGTCGATGCCGGCGACGCCCAGGATCGCGGAGAGGGACTGACCAAGCGGACCGAGGAAGCTGGGGAGAACAGTCGATGTGCTCACCGGCAGGGCCAGGTCGACGATCGTTTCGCCGTTGAGGAAGCCGTTCAACGCGTAGGCCGGCATGTCGAAGAGCGCGCCGGCCGCGGCCGTGCCGTTGCCGGTTTGTATCGCGGCCGACAGCACCGTCGCGCCCGTTGCGAGGCCGTTCAGTCCGGAGACGGGCGCCCCGAGGAAGGAGAAGGCGAGCGACAAGGGCGTTCCGAAGAAGGCGTCGGCCTGCAAAACGTTCCCGCTGGGGTTGAAGAGGTTCAATCCAAAGCTCGTCGACGTGGTCGAGCTCGTCAGCGTGGACACCGCGTTGAGGTAGTTGTGCGCGATCTGGCCGGGGATCGAAGCGGGCGGGAACAGGCCGGCGAAGGCCTGGGCCTGTTGCGCCGGGATGGCGAGGATGGGCAGCAGGTCCCCGCCCGGGCCGAGCACGGTGATGTTCGACAGGTTGCTGGTGTCGAATCCGCTGACGAACAGGCCCAGGATGCCATGGGTGACGTCCTGCACCGCGCCGTGGTAGTTACCCGTCGCGATCGCCTGGGCGGCAAGCCCCATGTTGGCCTGGAACACTGGCAACGTCGTCTGTAGGTCCACACCCGCCTTCTGCAACGACGCGGTGATGGTCCCGGCCCAGCCGAGCTGCTGGTTGACGAAGACCTGTGCGGCGGCGGCCAGGTTGAAGTGCAACGCCGGCTGGATCGCCAGTTGGAGGGTCGCCGGTGCGTTCGCCAGCGTGGTGGGGAAGTTCTGCAGCGCGAACGCCATCTGACCGCCCAGCAGCTGCGCGTAGCCCTGTTGGTTGGCGACGACCTGGTGTAGCAACGGGAACGGGTCGGCCGACCAGGTGGTGTACAGGTTTTGCAGGTTGGCCTGGGTCTGGGTGAACAGGACCGCCCATGGGTCATTGGCGGGGGACGGCAGCGTGCCTGGCGCGAACAAGCCCGGGAGGGCGGGTTGCAGCAGCGCCCCGAGTCCCTGCAGCCCCGGGACGTCCGCGAAGGCCCCGGAGATCGTTTGCAAGACCGGTCCGAGCGGATTGGTCAGCAGGGAGACCGGCCTGCCGCCCAGGATGCCCGACAGCACACCGCCGACGTCCTGGCCGACGCCGTTGAGGATCGGGCCGAGCGGGCTACCGCTGAGTATCGGGCCCAAGCCGCCGAGGAGCCCGCCGCCCGTGCCGCCCGTGCCGCCGAGGAGTCCGCCCAGGTCACCGAT
Source organism: Mycobacterium sp. 050134 (assembly GCF_036409085.1). Lineage (NCBI taxonomy): Bacteria > Bacillati > Actinomycetota > Actinomycetes > Mycobacteriales > Mycobacteriaceae > Mycobacterium > Mycobacterium sp. 050134. The sequence goes on along the minus strand of NZ_JAZGLV010000011.1, from coordinate 36,006 downwards.
GATCGGAAGCGTGGCCGCGGGGACGGCGACGGCGCCCACGGGAAAGAGAGCCTGCTCGGCGTTGGCGACCTCGGTGCTCAGGTAGGCGGCCGCGCCGCCGTTCAACACGCCGACGAAGGCGCTGTGAAACGCCGCCGCTTGGGCGGTGAGGGCTTGGAAGTCCTCGCCGAACGTGCCGAACAGCTGGGAGACCGCGACGGACACGTCGTCGGCGGCCGCGGCCGCGATCGCCGTGGTGTTGCCGGACGCAGCGGCGGTGGCCTCCTCGAGCGCCGAACCGATGTGCGCCAGGTTCCCGGCCGCCGCCGTCACTGCGTCGGGTGCTGCGGTCAAAAAGGACATGGATGTCTCCTCGACTTCAGGCCCCGAACCCGACGTTGTGATCATAAGCACACCCGCGGATTGTTGGACACATGCCCAGCGGTGGCACGCGACCTCGCACGATTCCGTCCATTTGCCTCGGGGGCACAAGATCGGCGGTTTGTGTCGGTGCGTGTGACTAATGTTTCGAACATGGGTTCGGGTGATCGGGTTGAGTTCGAGGCGGATTTCGCCGCGTTGCACGCCGCGGTCTCGCGCGTCCTGGAGCACTCCTATGACGCCCTGACGTGTCCGGAGCGGTTGATGTTGTTGGCGCGCCTTGAGGTGGACGGCCGCCGGTTGCGGGTGCCGGGCCATCAGCTGCTCAATCAACTCGCCGAGCAGGCCGATCCTGAGCAGTTGGGCGGGCGGCTTTGCCACGTGGTGGCCGACCGGCTGGGCCTGACCCGCGCGAGGCCTGCCGGCGGGTGGCCGAGGCCGCCGACCTGGGCCCGCGGCGTGCCCTGACCGGCCAACCCCTGCCCCCGCTACTCGAAGCGACCGCGGCCGCCGAACGCGACGGCCACCCGGGAATGCGCCGAAGCCCACCTAGCCCGGCTCGCCACCGCGTTTCGGCCCGACCACCTCGCCGGCCTGGCCGATGCCCTGACCGACTGCCTCAATCCCGACGGCACCTACACCGACACCGACCGCGCCCGCCGCCGCAGCCTGACCCTGGGCCGCCAAGGCCCCGACGGCATGTCCGAACTCCGCGCCCTGCTGACCCCCGAGGCGCGGGCCACCCTGGAAGCCGTGCTGGCCAAACTCGCCGCCCCCGGCCAGTGCAACCCCGACGACGAGCAGCCCGTCATCGACGGCCCCGCCGACCAGGACACCGCCCGCCGCGATACCCGCAGCGCCGCCCAACGCCACCACGACGCCCTGACCGCCGCGCTGCGCGCCCTGCTCGCCTCCGGCAAGTTGGGCCAGCACAACGGGCTACCGGCCACCATCATCGTCACCACCACCCTGCGGGATTTGCACAACGCCACCGGGACCGGACGCACCGGCGGCGGATCACGGCTACCCATCAGCGACGTCATCCGCCTGGCCCGCCACGCCTATCACTATCTGGCCGTGTTCGACGACGCCAAACCTTTGGCGCTCTACCACACCAAACGGCTGGCCTCACCCGGCCAACGCCTCATCCTCTACGCCAAAGACCGCGGCTGCACCGCACCAGGCTGCGACCAACCCGGCTACTACTGCGAAGTCCACCACGTCACCGACTGGGCCACCACCCACACCACCAACATCAACCAGCTCACCTTCGCCTGCACACCCCACCACCGCCTTCTCGACCACGGCTACACCACCCGCAAACACCCCAACGGCACCACCCAATGGATCCCCCCACCGCACCAAGGCCACGGCCAACCCCGCACCGACACCCACCATCACCCCGAGAAACTCCTCACCCCCAAAGACGACGAGGACGACGAAGAGGGCGAAGATGCGGACGAGGGGGAGCGGCTTAGATCGCCGAGCCAACCGCGTCGCTGAGTGAGGCGAACCCGCCGTCGCGCAGTCGGCGGGCTATGTCGTCGTGAATGTGCTTGGGCCACAAGCCCCCGCCGTAGATGAACCCGGTGTAGCCCTGTAAGAGCGACGCTCCCGCGGTGATCCGCTCCCAGGCGTCGTCGGCCGTCTCGATGCCCCCGACGCTGATCAGCACCAGGCGACCGCCGACGCGGGCATAGAGCCGGCGCAGCACCTCGACTGCGCGACGGGCGACCGGCGGACCGGATACGCCACCCGGCCCCAGCTCGTCGACGCCGGGTGTGAGCAGGCCGTCCCGCGACACGGTGGTGTTGGTCGCGACGATGCCCGCCAGCCCCAATTCGACGGCGAGGTCGGCGATGTCGTCAACATCGGAATCGGAGAGGTCGGGCGAGATCTTCACCAGCACGGGAGTGGGTGCCCCGGGGCCGCCCGACACCTCGGCGAGGACGCCGGCGAGGATCGGCCGCAGCGACTCGACCGCCTGCAGATCGCGCAACCCCGGCGTGTTGGGCGAACTCACGTTGACCACCAGATACGACGACAGCGGCCCGACGAGCCGCGCGCTGGCCCGGTAGTCGTCGACCGCCTCGGCGGGCGGGGTCGTCTTCGTCTTGCCGATGTTGACCCCGATCGGGACGTCGTGGCTATGCCGTGCGAGCCGGATCGCCAGCGCTCCCGCCCCAAGGTTGTTGAACCCCATCCGGTTCAGCAGCGCGCGGTCGGCGGGCAGCCGGAACATCCGCGGCGCGGGGTTGCCGGGCTGCGGACGCGCGGTGACGGTGCCGACCTCGGCATACCCGAATCCGAGCGCGCCCCAGGTGCCCAACCCAAGGCCGTCCTTGTCGAACCCCGCGGCCAGCCCGAGCGGCGCCGGGAACCGCACCCCGAAGACGGTACTGGCGAGCAGGGGATCGGTTGGGCCGAGCAGCCGACGCAACAACCGCCGCGCCGGGCCGACCGACGTGACGCCGCGCAGCACGGCGAACACCAGCGCGTGAATGCGCTCGGGCGGGATCGCGAATAGCAGCCGTCGGACCACGCCGTACACCCGGTGGCCGCGGGAGGGGGCGGGCGTCACAGCTCGGGCTGGTCGGGTAGCCGCTTGTCCAGTCGAATTTTTTTGCGACGTAACAAGACTCGTCGGCTGCCGTCGGTGTACAGCCGAACCCGGGTCAGCTCCCAGCCACGGTATTCCGCCTCGATCGACAACCGGATGGACGCGCTGATCCGGGTGACATCCGGAGGCAGCCGCAATGGCACCCACTCGTATTCGTCCGACATGTCGGCTTCCCACCCGGCCGGCAGCCGACTCCACCGCGGCGCGGTCCCGCTCGTCACGGCGCGCCCGCCGCGTGCTCGATGACCTGGACTCCGGCCCCGGACCCCGACACCACATACAAGGTGCCCGACGTCTCGTCGAAGGCCAGTGTGTTCGGTTGCTGCACGGTTGGGTATCGCACCTTTTCGACGGGAATTCCGGTGGACAGATCGTAACCAACCACCATATTCGAAGCGGTCAGGGACACCCAGGCCAACGCGCGGGATCCGGCGAGCCCGTACGGGGCCTGGCGCACCGGGTAGGCCTGCCGCAGCATCAGCGGATCCACGCCGTATACCAGCAGCTGGCCGCCGCGGGTATCGGCGGCCAGCACCACCCCGAGCGGGTCGGCGGCCAGCGTGGTCGCCCCCGTCCCCGCCCGAAGCGCCTGCTCGGCGCGGCCGTCGGCGCTGATCGATGTCACCGACGTCTGGCCCCGGTCCAGCACCACCGTCGTGTTTCCTTGCGTCACAAGGGAATCGACCCGTGCGAAGATCTTGTTCCGGCTGGCGACGGCCGCCGCCGCGCCGGTGCTGTCCGGCGCCTGCAAGAGGTAGACGGCGCCGTCGGCGCTGCCCAGCGCCAGCCTGCCGTCGGCGCGACGGGCGATGGCGGTGAAGTCCACCTGCTGAGCCCCGGCGACGCTCACGAATCGCGGGTGGCCGTCGGACAAGTCGACGACGAGGTAGCCGCCCCGGGTCGCGAGGTACGCGGTGCCGTGGCCGTCACAGGTCAGCGCGGTCGCGGGCCCGGGAAGGGTGAAAACCCGCGGCGCCGCCTGTGGCTCGCCGAACGCCGTGATGATGGCGGGTGCGGCCGGGTCCGCGCCGGGCGTCAGGACCGCCAGTTGGTGCGTCCCGCCGTCGAAGGTAGCCGCGGCCGCCTGACCGCCGAGCGGACGGACCACACCCGCCGGCTGTTGCGCCACCGGCGGCGACTGCGCCGCCTTCGCCGGTTCGATGGTGGGAGGCGCGCTGGAGAGCGGACTCGACGAACATGCCAACAGTGCCGCGGCGCTGGCCAGCAAAGAGAGCAATTTTACGGCGCGTCGACTGCCAGGCGATCTACGGCCCTCCGATCGGGACAGCAATTATTTCCCCTCGCGTAAGCGAAATCGTAAGGAACGGTTTCGCATCCAATATGGCCATGTTGAATGCATTTGGTCCAATAGGCGAGGTATGGTCACGGCATGACCGTCATCGCCGACCGGCATATCGCACAGAAAGAGTTTGCTGTCGAAGACATGACCGCGGGAATTTTCGCCAGCGGATATGGGCAAGTCGGTGATGGGCGTAGTTTTTCATTCCACATTGAACACCGATCGCTCGTCGTCGAGATTTACCGGCCGCGGCTGGCCGGGCCGGTTCCGCAGGCCGAGGAGGTCGTCGCGCGGGCGGTGCGCAGCCTGGTCGACATCGACCTCACCGACGCGCGCAGCCTGACCGCGGCGGTGCGCGATTCCGTCGCGCACGCCGTGGCGGTGTCACACTAGCTACGCCGGGTTGCGGCCCCCGACACCAGGTACGGTCGTCGTCGTGACTGCGGTTCCGGCGACGCCCAGCTGGGAGGGTTCAGGCCCCGCGATATGACCGTCATCCTGTTGCGGCACGGCCGCTCCACCTCTAACACCGCGGGCACCCTGGCCGGGCGCTCCGAGGGGGTCGACCTCGACGACAAGGGCCGCGAACAGGCCGTCGGGTTGATCGACCGGATCGGTGATCTGCCGATCCGCGCCCTGATCTGCTCGCCGCTGCTGCGGTGCCGGCGCACCCTCGAGCCGCTCGCCGAGGCGTTGTGCCTGGAGCCGCTCGTCGACGAGCGGCTCGCCGAGGTCGACTACGGCGAATGGACCGGCCGCAAGATCGGCGAGTTGGCCAAGGAGCCGCTGTGGCGGGTGGTGCAGGCGCACCCCAGCGCGGCGACGTTCCCGGGAGGCGAGGGCCTGGCTGAGGTCCAGGCGCGCGCGGTGGCCGCCATCCGCGAGCACGACCGCCGGCTGGCCCAGGAATTCGGGGCGGAGCACGGCGGCGACGCCCTGTGGGTCGCGTGCACCCACGGCGACGTCATCAAGGCCGTGATCGCTGACGCGTACGGCATGCACCTGGACGGGTTTCAGCGCGTCACCGCCGATCCCAGCTCCGTGAGCGTCATCCGCTACACCGAAATGCGCCCGTTTGTGTTGCACGTCAACCACACCGGTGCCCGGCTGTCGGCCGCGCTGCGGGCGGGGCCCCCACCGAAGAAGGACGGGGAAGCGCAACCGCAGCCGGCCGCGGCGGCATCCCCGAGCGACGCGGTCGTCGGCGGCTCCACGGATTGATCCGGCCGCGCCGACGCGGACCACAACGGTGATCGGATCGCACGGTGACCGCAACAGCCGGTATTTTGGAGTTGCCATGGCACGCGCAATCCACGTTTTCCGCACACCCGACCGATTCGTGGCCGGGACCGTCGGCCAGCCCGGCAATCGGACGTTTTACATCCAGGCGGTCGGCGATTCGCGGGTGGTGTCGGTGGTGTTGGAAAAGCAACAGGTCGCGGTACTCGCGGAACGCATCGGCGCGTTGCTGCTCGAGGTGAACCGCCGGTTCGGCACGCCCGTTCCGCCCGAGCCCACCGAGATCGACGACCTCAGCCCGCTGATCACGCCGGTCGACGCCGAATTCCGGGTCGGCACCATGGGCCTGGGCTGGGACTCCGAGGCGCAGACCGTGGTGGTGGAACTCCTCGCGGTCACCGACGCCGAATTCGACGCGTCGGTGGTCCTGGACGACACCGATGAGGGCCCGGACGCGGTCCGCGTGTTCCTGACGCCGGAATCCGCGCGCCAGTTTGCCACGCGCTCCAATCGCGTCATCTCGGCCGGACGTCCGCCCTGCCCGCTGTGCGAGGAACCGCTGGACCCCGAGGGTCACATCTGCGCGCGCACCAACGGCTACCGGCGCAGCGCGCTGCTCGGGCCGAACGATGACGCCGAGGAATAACGGGACTGACGAGCGTGAGGTGCTTCGGGACGGCGAGCTGACGGTCCTCGGGCGCATCCGCTCAGCCAGCAACGCCACCTTCCTCTGCGAAGCCACCCTCGGCGAGGCCACGGTCCACTGCGTCTACAAGCCGGTCGCGGGTGAGGCGCCGCTGTGGGACTTTCCCGACGGAACCCTGGCCGGCCGCGAGCTGTCCGCGTACCTGGTGTCGCGGCAGCTGGGCTGGAACATCGTGCCCTACACGGTGATTCGAGACGGTCCAAACGGTCCCGGGATGCTGCAGCTGTGGGTGGACCAGCCCGGCGACGCGGCCGACTCCGATCCGCCGCCCGGCCCGGACCTCGTCGACCTGTTCCCGGTCGGCAAGCCGGGCCGCGGCTACCTGCCGGTGCTGCGCGCCTACGACTACGCCGGCGACGAGGTCATCCTGATGCACGCCGACGACGCCCGGTTGCGGCGGATGGCGGTGTTCGACGTGCTGGTCAACAACGCCGACCGCAAGGGGGGCCACATCCTGTGTGGCGTCGACGGCCGCGTCTATGGCGTCGACCACGGGGTCTGCCTGCACGTGGAGAACAAGCTGCGCACCGTGTTGTGGGGGTGGGCCGGCAAGCCGGTCGATGACGAGGCGCTGGAGGCTGTGGCCGGGCTCGCCGAGGCGCTCGCCGGCTCCTTCGGCGACGAGCTGGCCGGGCGGATCACCCGAGCCGAGGTCACGGCACTGCGCAAGCGCGCGCTCGCACTGCTGAAAAACCCCGTCATGCCCGGCCCCAACCGGCATCGCCCGATCCCCTGGCCGGCTTTTTAGCGCCGATCGCGAGCGCGGCGGGGCCGGGCGTGGCGGGTCGGCGCCGGCTTTTTAGCGCCGATCGCGAGCGCGGCGGGGCCGGGCGTGGCGGGTCGGCGCCGGCTTTTTAGCGCCGATCGCGAGCGCGGCGGGGCCGGGCGTGGCGGGTCGGCGCCGGCTTTTGAGCGCCGATCGCGAGCGCGCTCGTGCGGGCCGTCGGCGATACTGATGCGGTGACCCCGGCCGGCGATGAGATGACGGATGCCGCGCTCGCTGCCGACCTGGCCGCAGACGCGGGGGAGCTGCTGCTGAAGGTGCGTGACGAGATCGGCTTCGGCTATCCGTGGGCGCTCGGCGATGCGGGCGACGCCCTGGCCAACGACCTCCTGCTGCGGCGCCTGCGTGCCGAGCGGCCGGGCGACGCGGTGCTCAGCGAGGAAGCGTACGACGACCTGGTGCGGCTCAAACACGACCGGGTATGGATCATCGACCCGCTGGACGGTACCCGCGAATTCTCCACGCCGGGCCGCGACGACTGGGCGGTGCACGTCGCGCTGTGGCAGCGCCCGGCCGACGGCCAATCCGGCAACCACGCGCGCGAGATCACCGACGCGGCGGTTTCCCTGCCGGCGCGCGGCAACACGGTGTACCGCAGCGATACGGTCACCGATGGCGCCGCCCGCGAGGGCATTCCGGACACCATCCGCATCGCCGTCAGCGCGACCCGGCCGCCGGCGGTCCTGCACCGCATGCGGCAGACCCTGCACATCCAGCCCGTCGCGATCGGCTCCGCGGGCGCCAAGGCGATGGCCATCATCGACGGCGACGTCGACGCCTACGTGCACGCAGGCGGCCAGTGGGAGTGGGATTCGGCGGCACCGGCCGGGGTGGTGATGGCCGCGGGCATGCACGCGTCGCGGCTCGACGGGTCGCCCCTGCGCTACAACCAGCTCGACCCCTACCTGCCCGACTTCGTGATGTGCCGCGCCGAGCTGGCGCCGATCCTCCTCGGCGCCATCCGCCAGGAATTTCACTGACCTCGCCCGCGTTTAGAGTCGACGTTATGCAGACGTGGTCTTCCACACAGGTTCCCGTGGTGCCGGGGCGCGGGCCGGAGCTGCGGCTGTACGACACCGCCGACCGTCAGGTGCGCCCCGTCGCGGCCGGCGCGAAGGCGAGCATGTACGTCTGCGGGATCACGCCCTACGACGCCACCCACCTCGGTCACGCGGCGACGTACCTGGCGTTCGACCTGGTCTACCGCCAATGGCTGGATCTCGGCCACGAAGTGCACTACGTGCAGAACGTCACCGACGTCGACGACCCGCTGCTTGAACGCGCCGATCGGGACGGCATCGACTGGCGCGTGCTGGGGGACCGCGAGGTCGCGCTGTTTCGGGAGGACATGGCCGCGCTGCGGGTGCTGCCCCCGCGCGAGTACGTCGGCGCCACCGAGGCGATCGCCGAGGTCGTCGAGCTCGTCGAGAAGATGCTGGCGTCGGGCGCGGCCTACGTCCTGGACGGCGACTACCCGGACGTCTACTACCGGGTGGACGCCACGCCCCAGTTCGGCTACGAGTCCGGCTATGACCGCGAGACGATGCTGCGGCTGTCCGAGGAACGCGGTGGCGACCCGCACCGCCCCGGCAAGAGCGACGAGCTCGACGCCCTGTTGTGGCGCGCCGCGCGGCCCGGGGAACCGAGCTGGCCATCACCCTTCGGCGCCGGACGGCCCGGCTGGCACGTGGAGTGCGCGGCGATCGCGCTGAGCCGCATCGGCACCGGCCCCGACATCCAGGGCGGGGGCGCCGACCTGATCTTCCCGCACCACGAATTCACCGCCGCGCACGCCGAGTGCGTCCGCGTCGAGCGCCGATTCGCCCGGCACTATGTGCACGCCGGCATGATCGGGTGGGACGGGCACAAGATGTCCAAGAGCCGCGGCAACCTGGTGCTGGTGTCGAAGCTGCGCGAACAGGGCGTCGAACCGGCCGCAATCCGGCTGGGGCTGCTGTCCGGCCACTACCGGGCGGACCGGTACTGGAGCCAGGAGGTGCTCGACGACGCGAGTGCGCGGCTGCACCGCTGGCGCACCGCGACCGCGCTGCCGGCGGGGCCGGACGCCGCCGACGTGATCGCCCGCCTGCGCCAATACCTGGCCGACGACCTAAATACACCCAAAGCGCTTGCCGCCCTTGATGGTTGGGTGACCGACACGCTGGAATACGGCGGCCATCATGCCGCGGCGCCGACACTGGTGGCGACCGCCATCGACGCGCTGCTCGGTGTGGACCTGTAATCGCCGCGAGGGCCGAGGTACCGTCTCGGCCATGACGTCACTGCAGGGCAAGGTTGTTTTCATCACGGGCGGCGCTCGGGGGATCGGGGCCGAGGTGGCGCGTCGGCTGGCCAAAAGGGGCGCCAAATTGGTGCTGACGGACCTCGACAAGGGCGAGCTCACCGCGCTGGCCGCCGAGGTCGGCCACGACCGGGTGCTGACCGCGGTCGCCGACGTGCGCGATCTACCCGCCATGCAGTCCGCCGCGGCGCAGGCCGTCGAGCGTTTCGGCGGCATCGATGTCGTGGTGGCCAACGCGGGCATCGCCAGCTACGGGTCGCTGCTGCAGGTCGACCCCGAGGCTTTCAAGCGCGTGCTCGACATCAACGTGCTCGGCGTCTTCCACACGGTTCGCGCCACCCTGCCGGCGCTGATCGACCGCCGGGGCTACGTGCTGATCGTCTCGTCGCTGGCGGCGTACGCGGCGGCTCCGGGGCTGGCGCCGTACAACGCCTCGAAGGCGGGCGTTGAGAACCTCGCCAACGCGCTGCGCCTGGAGGTGGCCCACCACGGCGTCAGCGTCGGTTCGGCGCACATGTCGTGGATCGACACCGCCCTGGTCCGCGACACCAAGGCCGACCTGCCGTCGTTCGCCGAATTGCTGACGAAGTTGCCGTGGCCGTTGAGCAAGACCACCACCGTCGACGACTGCGCGGACGCCTTCGTCAAGGGCATCGAGGGCCGCGCGCGGCGCGTCTACTCGCCGCCCTGGGTGGGGTTGTTCCGGTGGCTCAAGCCGGTGCTGTCCACGCCGATCGGCGAGCTGCCGGTGCTGCGGCACACCGCCGAGCTGGTGCCGCGCATGGACGCCGAGGTGGCGGCGTTGGGGCGCTCGACCAGCGCCTACAACGTGGGCCTGGACGGCCCGGCGTCGAGTTGATGCGAGCTGGGGCACGCAACTAGTCGACGTCGGGCGGGCTCAGCGCCCGAACCCGGGGCGACGGCGGCGCAGGTAGCGCTCGAACTCGGCGGCCAGGGCGTCGCCGTCGATCTTGCCCAGGGCCTCGTTCATGTCGACCTCGGCGTCGCCGCGCTGCTCGAGGGACACCACGTACTCGGCCAGGTCCTCGTCCTCGGCGGCCATCTCGGTGATGGTCTGCTCCCACTCCTCGGCCTGGGCCGGCAGGTCGGCCAGCGGCACCTCGACGTCGAGCACGTCCTCGACCCGGCGCAGCAGCGCCACCGTCGCCTTCGGGTTGGGCGGTTGCGACACGTAGTGCGGCACGGCCGCCCAGAACGTCACGGCGGGGATCCCGGCGGCCACGCAGGCGTCCTGGAACACCCCGGCGATTCCGGTCGGACCCTCGTAACGGGTTTCTTCGAGGCCGAAGCGTTTCGCCGACTCCGGGGAGTAGGCCGCGCCGGAGACGGGCACCGGCCGGGTGTGCGGCGTGTCGGCCAGCAGCGCGCCGAGGATCACGACGGTGTCGGCGTTGAGCTTGTCGGCGATGGCGACCAATTCGGCGGAGAAGGTCCGCCAGCGCATGTTGGGCTCCACGCCGTGCATCAGGACGACGTCGCGGTCGCTGCCGGGCGGCCGGCAGTGGGAAATCCGCATCGCCGGCCACACCAGTTCTCGCGTCACCCCGTCCACCTGGCGGATCACCGGGCGGTTCACCTGGTAGTCGTAATAGGCCTCGTCGTCGATCTCCACGATCGGGTCGGCTTCCCAGATGGTCTCGAGGTGGTCGAGCGCGTCGCTCGCCGCATCGCCTGCGTCGTTCCAGCCCTCGAACGCCGCCACGACGATGGTGTTGTGCAGTTCGGGCAGTGCGGCTTCTCCATAAGGGGGGCCCTGAGGCGGGGTCACAGAATCAGCGTACGGCCTCCTGCGGACTGCCTGCGCATACGCTGGCCGAGAACTCGGCGCTCGCCGTCAGGGAGGGACCCGTCGACGACCGGGCGCATTCCATAGCGCGACTATCCTTACGGGGCGGCCGCCGCTAACGAACACCACGTCTACACGGGGATTTTTGCGCTGGAGATCGAGCCGCATGCGATCGGTCCGAGCCGCGATGACGTCAAGCAGCGGCGTCGACGCGGCCGAGACGAAATACGGTCGGCGGCAATTCCGTTACCCTTGGTAACTACGACATTGCCGACGAGATCCGCGAGCGGGCGCCCCAGGGCGCCGCGAACGCGGGTTGGGTTGAGCTGGGCGTCCAGACGTCGGGTGAGGACGTAGACTTTTTTGGTCGAGAGGCGTTGCAACGGATCTCCGGTCCCGCCGGTATCCGCCACGCTCGGCGGAGTCAAGGGCGCCTTCCGTAATGGAAGGAACGTATGTGAACGCCGTTAAGTCAGAGGGCTTTGCGCCCAACATCCGCCCCGACTGCACCGACGAACTGCGGACTGCGCTCGGCCGGCGGATCATGGTCATCGACGGCGCGATGGGCACGGCGATCCAGCGGGACAGGCCCGACGAGGCGGGTTATCGCGGCGAGCGATTCACGGAGTGGCCGACCGCGCTGCAGGGCAACAACGACCTGCTCAACCTGACCCAGCCGCAGATCATCGAGGGGATCCACCGCGAATACCTCGACGCGGGCGCCGACATCCTGGAAACCAACACGTTCAACGCGAACGCGATCTCGCTCTCCGACTACGACATGGCGGATCTGAGCTACGAGCTGAACTACGCCGGCGCGGCCCTGGCCCGCAAGGCTGCCGACGAGTACAGCACCCCCGAAAAGCCCCGGTACGTCGCCGGCGCCCTCGGGCCGACCACGCGCACCGCGTCGATCTCGCCGGACGTCAACGACCCGGGAGCGCGCAACGTCTCATACGACCAGCTGGTCGCCGCCTACCTCGAATCCGCCAACGGCCTGGTCGACGGGGGCGTCGACCTCCTCATCATCGAGACGATCTTCGACTCGCTGAACGCCAAGGCGGCGGTGTTCGCCGTCGAGACGCTGTTCGAGGAGCGCGGACGCCGCTGGCCGGTGATCATCTCGGGCACCATCACCGACGCGTCCGGCCGGACGCTGTCCGGGCAGGTCACCGAGGCCTTCTGGAACTCGATCCGCCACGCGAAGCCGCTGGCCGTGGGACTCAACTGCGCCCTGGGCGCCCCGGAGATGCGGCCCTACATCGCCGAGGTGTCGCGGATCGCGGACACCTTCGTCTCCTGCTACCCGAATGCCGGACTGCCCAACGCCTTCGGGGAGTACGACGAGTCGCCGGAGCGTCAGGCCGGCTACATCGCCGACTTCGCCGAGGCCGGCCTGGTCAACCTCGTCGGCGGTTGCTGCGGCACGGCGCCGCCGCACATCGCCGAGATCGCCAAGGTCGTCGAGGGCAAACCGCCGCGCGTGGTGCCGGAAATCCCGGTGGCCACCCGGCTCTCCGGCTTGGAGCCGCTCAACATCGCCGACGACTCCTTGTTCGTCAACATCGGTGAGCGCACCAACATCACCGGCTCCGCCCGGTTCCGCAACCTGATCAAGGCCGAGGACTACGACTCCGCGCTGTCGGTCGCCCTGCAGCAGGTCGAGGTCGGCGCCCAAGTCATCGACATCAACATGGACGAGGGCATGATCGACGGCGTCGCCGCGATGGACCGGTTCACCAAGCTGATTGCCGCCGAGCCGGACATCAGCCGCGTCCCGGTGATGATCGACTCGTCCAAGTGGGAGGTAATCGAGGCGGGCCTGAAGAACGTGCAGGGCAAGCCGATCGTCAACTCGATCTCTTTGAAGGAGGGCGAGGAGAAGTTCGTCCGCGAGGCACGGCTGTGCCGCAAGTACGGCGCCGCCGTCGTGGTGATGGCCTTCGACGAGCAGGGGCAGGCCGACAACCTGGAGCGTCGCAAACAGATCTGCGGGCGCGCCTACCGGATCCTCACCGAAGACGTCGGATTCCCGCCCGAGGACATCATCTTCGACCCGAACTGCTTCGCGCTGGCGACCGGCATCGAGGAGCACGCGACCTACGGGATCGACTTCATCGAGGCCTGCGCCTGGATCAAGGAGAACCTGCCGGGGGTGCACATCTCCGGCGGCATCTCGAACGTGTCGTTCTCGTTCCGGGGTAACAACCCCGTGCGCGAGGCGATCCACGCGGTGTTCCTGTACCACGCCATCAAGGCCGGCCTGGACATGGGCATCGTCAACGCCGGCGCTCTGGTGCCCTACGACTCGATCGACCCCGAGCTGCGGGACCGCATCGAAGACGTCGTGCTGAACCGCCGCGAGGACGCGGCCGAGCGGCTGCTGGAGATCGCGGAACGGTTCAACAAGACAGACAAGACCGAGGACCCGAAGGCCGCCGAGTGGCGCAGCCTCCCGGTCCGCGAGAGGATCACGCACGCCCTGGTCAAGGGCATCGACGCCCACATCGATGACGACACCGAGGAGTTGCGTGCCGAGATCGCCGCCGCGGGCGGTCGCCCGATCGAGGTGATCGAGGGCCCGCTGATGGACGGCATGAACGTCGTCGGCGACCTGTTCGGCTCGGGCAAGATGTTCCTGCCCCAGGTGGTGAAGTCGGCCCGGGTAATGAAGAAGGCCGTCGCGTACCTGCTGCCGTTCATCGAGGAAGAGAAGGTGAGCTCCGGCGCGGCCGCTTCGAAGGACACCAACGGCACGATCGTGATGGCGACCGTGAAGGGCGACGTCCACGACATCGGCAAGAACATCGTCGGGGTTGTCCTGCAGTGCAACAACTTCGAAGTGATCGACCTCGGTGTGATGGTGCCCGCCGAGAAGATCCTGGCCGCGGCGAAGGAGCACGACGCCGACATCATCGGGCTGTCCGGACTGATCACGCCGTCCCTCGACGAGATGTCCAACTTCGCCGTCGAGATGGAACGCGAGGGGCTGGAAATCCCGCTGTTGATCGGTGGCGCGACCACCTCGCGGGCCCACACGGCCGTGAAAATATCGCCGCGTCGGTCCGGTCCGGTGGTGTGGGTCAAGGACGCGTCCCGCTCGGTGCCCGTCGCCGCGGCGCTCCTCGACGACAGGCAGCGTCCCGCCCTGCTCGAGGCCACCGAGAAGGACTACGCCTCGCTGCGCGAACGGCACTCCCAGAAGAATGAGCGGCCGATGCTGACGCTCCAGATGGCCCGCGCGAACCGGACGCCGATCGAGTGGGACGGCTACACGCCGCCGGTGCCCGCCCAGGGGCTCGGCGTGCGGGAGTTTCACGACTACGACCTCGCCGAGCTGCGCGAGTACATCGACTGGCAGCCGTTCTTCAACGCCTGGGAGATGAAGGGCCGCTTCCCTGACATCCTCAACAACCCGGTCTCGGGCGAGGCCGCGCGCAAGCTATACGACGACGCCCAGGAGATGCTCGACACCCTCATCAAGGAGAAGTGGCTGACCGCCAACGGGGTGATCGGGTTCTTCCCGGCCAACGCGGTCGGTGACGACATCGAGGTCTACACCGACGACACCCGCACCGAGGTGCTGACCACCTTGCACAACCTGCGCCAGCAGGGCGAGCACCGGGACGGCATCCCGAACCGGTCGTTGGGCGACTTCATCGCCCCCAAGGACACCGGCCTGGCCGACTACGTCGGCGCCTTCGCCGTCACGTCGGGGCTCGGCAGCCAGGACAAGATCGCGGAGTTCAAGGCGGCCCACGACGACTACAGCGCGATCCTGCTGGAGTCCCTCGCCGACCGGCTCGCGGAGGCGTTCGCCGAACGGATGCACCAACGGGTTCGCAAGGAGTTCTGGGGATTCCAGCCCGACGAGCATCTGGACAACGAGGCGCTCATCAACGAGAAGTACCGCGGCATCCGCCCCGCCCCCGGCTACCCGGCCTGCCCAGAGCACACCGAGAAGGTGACGCTCTGGAATTTGCTGGACGTCAAGGAGCGGACCGGCATCGAGTTGACCGAGTCGATGGCGATGTGGCCCGGTGCCGCCGTCAGCGGCTGGTATTTCTCACACCCGCAGTCGCAGTACTTCGTCATCGGCCGGATGGCCCAGGACCAGGTCGCCGACTACGCGAGGCGCAAGGGCTGGACCCTGAAGGAAGCCGAGCGCTGGCTCGCGCCCAACCTCGGCTACAACCCCGAGGACTGAGCCCCGGCGCGCCGGTGGCGAGCGTGCGTGTTTGTTCGACGACACGCCGCTGAACGCGGCATTCTGCGCACGTTCGCGGCGGGTCCGAGCAGACAGTTGGTTGGCCAAGGGATTGACTCGACAGTCATCAGGCTCAACGAAGCCGTGGAGATCTCCGCGTAATTCGGAGTGGCCGACGCCATCGCCGGCGTGGTCGGTCCGCTCGTACCCTGGGCATGCCTGATTTCGCCGGGAATCGGCGCGCCGCTGTCCCGCGTTCGGCGTTCGGCGTTCGGCGTTCGGCGTTCGGCAAGGCCATCCCTCTTCGACGACCGCGTCAACAGCGCGCCGCGTGACCGGCCGGTGCGCGTCGGGCTGTTCGGCATGGACGGCAGCCGATTGATCCTGCAAAGTTCTGGGAAGGCCTGGCCTAGGTTCGCCGGGCCGTGTGTGCCATCCTGTCGTTCGTGTTCGCTCGGATGTCGGCTTGCACGCCCAGATTCGGGTCCTGAAAGGGCATTGATGGCCAGCACTGGCGCGGACACGATTTACCGGAACGGGACCATCGTGACGATGGTCGACGGCCATCGAGAGGCCGAGGCGGTTGCCGTCGCGTCAGGTCGCATTCTGGCGGTCGGTTCCGAACTCGACGTGATGGCAACCAGAAGCGACGCGACCCGCATTGTCGACCTCGCCGGTCATACGCTGATGCCGTCGTTCATCGACGCGCACGGCCATTTCATGAACGCACCGCAGGTGGTCACGTGGGCCAACGTCCAGGGCGTCCCGGCCGGGCCGGTCAGCAAGGTGGCCGACGTCGTTGCCGTCTTGCAGGATCATGTCCGCAAGCTCGGGCTCGGCCCGGGCGACTGGATCATCGGTTACGGCTACGACCGGTCCAATCTGGCCGAGCAGCGCGAGCTCACCGTCGACGACCTGGACCCGTGGTTTCCCGAGAACCCGGTGATGCTGATTCACTGCTCCAACCACGGCGCGGTGCTGAACACCGCGGCGTTCCGGATGGTCGGCTACGACCAGAGCACCGAAACCCCGGCCGGTGGGGTGATCGTCCGTAAGGCCGGCACGAATGTGCCGGCCGGCCTGGTCATGGAGACGGCTTTCCTGCCGATATTCGGCAACATGCCCAAGGCGAGTGAGCGTGAGCGTCTCGGCACCCTGGATGCCGCCCAGCAGATATACGCCCGGGTCGGGGTCACGACGTGCCAGGAAGGTGCCACGAACGCCGCCGACCTGCGATTCCTGCGCAAGGCTGGTGCCGAGGGCCTGCTCTACCTCGACGTGGTGTCGCTGCCGTTCATCTTCGAAATACCCGAGATGCTCAAGCAGTGGGCGCCGGAGTTTCACGGCGGTCCTATCGAACTGCCCGACGACGCCCGCACGGCCTTCGGGGCTTACCGCGACCGCCTGAAGCTTCAGGGCATCAAGCTCGTGCTGGACGGCTCTCCCCAGGGCAAGACGGCATTTTGGACCGAGCCACTGCTCACCGCCGGTCCCGGCGGCGAGCAAGACTGGCGGGGCGTACCGACACTTCCGCCCGAAGTCATCAAGGAGGCGGTTGCCGAGATATACGGCAAAGGCATTCAGGTCTTCATGCACGCCAATGGCGATGCCGCCATCGATCTAGCCATCGAGGGCCTGCGAGACGCCGGCGCTCGCGCCGGGGACGGCCACCGCCCGGTGGTGATCCACTCCCAATGCATGCGGCCCGACCAGCTCGACGCCTATGTCGAACTCGGCGTCAACCCCAGCTTCTTCACCGCGCACACGTTCTACTGGGGCGACGAGCACCTCGCCAATCTCGGTGCGCGCCGCGCGGGCTTCCTCAGTCCGATGGCGTCGGCGATCGCCAAGGGCCTGCACTGCTCCAACCACACGGACTTCTCGGTCACACCGATGGAGCCGATGCGGGTGATGTGGTCATCGATCATGAGGACATCGAAGAAAGGCACCCCGATCGGTCCCGCCGAACGGATCGACGTCTGGCAGGCGTTGCGATCGCTGACCGTTGAGGCGGCCTGGCAGATCTTCGAAGAGGACCTCAAGGGCACGATCGAGCCGGGCAAACTGGCTGACCTGGTCATTCTCGATGCCAACCCGCTCGCGGTCGAGGCGGATGCGTTGCTGGACATCAATGTGGTTGAGACGCTCAAAGAGGGCCGGACGGTCTACCGGGCTGATCACGCCGCGCAACCCGCGCCTGCAGGGCGAGCGTAGGGACGGCGTCCTGAACCGGTCGTCCCGTTGCACCGCGCACAAGAACTCGCGCGAGCGTGCGTGTTTGTACGGCGACACGCTGCTGACGATGGCATTTTGCGCACACTCGCGGCGGATGGGCACTACGCGCGCCGCCGCCGCCATGACAACCACCAATCCGAACTGTTCGCCGACCGTCGTGAGCGAGGCGAGGGCTGACGACCGGAGATACCCGACCGACCAGTCTCGGATGGCCGTCACGCCGTCTTGCGGTGTGGTCATCGATGCGCGGCTCGCATTCGGCCTGGCAAACATATGCCACCGGACGTCGCGTAGCGGTACCCCAGGGCCATCGGCGCCTCCCACGTTTGAGGTCGTCAGTGTCGGGCGGAAAATTAGGGCACTCATCGGCACTCCGTGGCCGGGACAGCGCTGCCGAGTCTGATAACACCGCAGCTCAAATCGCTTTCGCGGAGAAACGTAGCCTACTTGGAAGGCGGTTTCAATACTTAACAAATGCCTAATTGGCCGGCGTGGCTGCGGGCCTGCTTGTCGGGATATTAGCCCAATTCGATGCGCCTGTGCCGTTTCAGCAAACGTGGAACCGAGTCGGCGCGGGTCTCGCGCGCGCGTGCCGGAAAACCGCCGTGACTCCGGCCGTCGCCGCGTGGAACAATCGCTCGCCGTGAAGACCTTCGAGGATCTGTTCGCCGAACTGGGGGAGCGTGCGCGCACCCGACCGCCCGGCAGCGCGACGGTCGCCGCGCTGGACGCGGGGGTGCACGCATTGGGCAAGAAGGTCCTGGAGGAGGCCGGCGAGGTGTGGTTGGCCGCCGAGCACGAGGCCGACGAGGCGCTCGCCGACGAGATCAGCCAGTTGCTCTACTGGACGCAGGTGTTGATGATCGCGCGCGGGCTGTCCCTCGAAGACGTCTACCGGAAGCTGTGAGCATGTTGCGGGTCGCAGTACCCAACAAGGGCGCGCTGAGCGAACCGGCCAGCGAGATCCTCGCCGAGGCCGGCTACCGGCGCCGCACCGACCCCAAGGACCTGACCGTCGTGGATCCGGTCAATCTGGTCGAGTTCTTCTTCTTGCGGCCCAAAGACATTGCCATCTATGTCGGTTCGGGAGAGCTTGACTTCGGCATCACCGGCCGCGACCTGGTGCTGGATTCCGGCGCACGGGTGCGTGAGCGCCTCGCGCTGGGGTTTGGTTCGTCCAGCTTCCGGTACGCGGGACCGGCCGGCAGGCAGTGGACGATGGCCGACCTGGCCGGAAAGCGGATCGCCAGCGCCTATCCGAACCTCGTCCGAAAAGACTTGGCGGTTAAGGGCGTCGACGCAACCGTCATCAGACTGGACGGCGCCGTCGAGATTTCCGTGCAGCTCGGGGTGGCCGACGCCATCGCCGACGTGGTGGGGTCCGGGCGCACGCTCGCCCTGCACAACCTGGTCGCGTTCGGGGATCCGCTGTGCGATTCGGAGGCGGTGCTGATCGAACGCGTCGACCACGACGGCCAGGCCGCCCCCGCCCGCGATCAGCTGGTGGCCCGGGTGCAGGGCGTGGTCTTCGGGCAGCAGTACCTGATGCTCGATTACGACTGTCCTCGCTCGGTGTTGGACAGGGCCACGGCGATCACGCCGGGCCTGGAGTCGCCGACCATCGCCCCGCTGGCCGACCCGGACTGGGTCGCCATCCGCGCGCTGGTCCCCCGCCGGGGCGTCAACGAGATCATGGACGAGCTCGCGGCGATCGGCGCGAAGGCGATCCTGGCGTCCGACATCAGGTTCTGCCGGTTCTGATCGACCGGCACCGGCGGCGCCGCTGTGTTAGCGTCCGCCTAGGGCCGTGCCCGTGTCACCTCCATAGGCCTCAGCCCTGATCGTCGCCGGGCTGTTCACCCCTAGGAGGCTCTCGTGACACACGCTCTGGTTCTGTTGATGGCGTTGCTGATTGGCGTCGTCGCCGGCCTGCGCTCGCTCACCGCTCCCGCGGTCGTCGCCTGGGCGGGCTTTCTCGGATGGATCAACCTGCACGCCACGTGGGCGTCGTGGGTCGCCAACATCATCACGGTCTTGGTGCTGACCGTTCTGGCGATCGGCGAACTGGTCGCCGACAAGCTGCCGCAGACCCCGGCCCGTACCGCGCCGCCCTCGTTCGCCGCCCGGATCGTGATGGGCGCGTTCGCCGGCGCGGTCATCGGGGCCGCGTGGCACTACACCTTCAGCTCGCTGGGCGCTGGTGTGATCGGCGCGGTGCTCGGCACCCTCGGCGGCTTCCACGCCCGGCGGCGGCTGGTCGCCGCCCGTGACGGCCAGGACCTGCCGATCGCGCTGCTCGAGGACGCGATCGCGATCTTGGGAGGTTTCGCGATCCTCGCCGTGACGGCCAGCCTGTGACAGAGCATTTCGATGCGATCATCGTCGGCGCCGGGCAGGCCGGGCCCCCGCTCGCCGGCCGGCTGACCGCTGCCGGGCAGCGCGTCGCCGTGGTCGAGCGCAAGCTCTTCGGCGGGACCTGCGTCAACACCGGATGCATCCCGACGAAGACGCTCGTGGCCAGCGCTTACGCCGCCCACTTGGCGCGGCGCGGCGCCGAGTACGGGGTGCGGACCGGGACCATCAGTGTGGATATGGCGAAGGTTAAGGCGCGCAAGGACGAGATCATGCTCGCCGACCGCGCCGGCATCGAAGGCTGGCTCGACGGCATGGAGGGCTGCACCGTCTTTCGCGGGCATGCCCGTTTCGAGGACCCGCACACCCTTCAGGTCGGCGAAACAGTGGTGAAGGCCGACCGCATCTTCCTCAATGTCGGGGGCCGTGCGGTCGTCCCGGACATCCCCGGGCTGTCCGACGTGGAATACCTGACCAACGTGTCGATCCTCGAACTCGACAGTCTGCCAGAGCATCTCGTCATCGTGGGGGGCAGCTACATCGCGCTGGAGTTCGCCCAGATGTACCGACGCTTCGGGGCCCGGGTGACCGTCGTCGAGCGGGGCTCGCGGCTGGCGTCCCGCGAAGACGAGGACGTGTCGGCCACCGTGCGGGAGATCCTGGAGGCCGAGGGTATCGACGTCATCGTGAACGCCGATGAAGTGCGAGTCTGCAAGTCCGCCAACGGATTCGAGCTGACTCCACGCGCCGGCGCCGACGCCATTGCCGGCAGTCACCTGCTGCTGGCGGTGGGGCGGCGGCCCAACACCGACGACCTGGGCCTCGACGCGGCCGGTGTGCAGACCGATGGGCGTGGCTACATCGTGGTCGATGATCAGCTCAAGACGAGCGTCGACCACATCTGGGCGATGGGCGACTGCAACGGCAAGGGGGCGTTCACCCACACCTCTTACAACGACTTCGAGATCGTCGCCGCCAATCTGCTCGACGACGACCCGCGGCGCGTGAGCGACCGCATCACCGCCTACGCCCTCTACATCGACCCGCCGCTGGGCCGGGCCGGCATGACCGTCGACCAGGTCCGCGCTTCGGGCCGCAGGGCGCTGGCCGGCAAGCGGCCGATGACCAGGGTCGGCAGGGCGGTGGAAAAGGGGGAGACGGAAGGCTTCATGAAAGTCGTGGTCGATGCGGACACCCACGAGATCCTCGGGGCCGCGATCTTCGGGGTGGGGGGTGACGAGGCCGTTCACGCCATCCTGGACGTTATGTCGGCCAAGGCGCCGTACACGACGCTGTCGCGCACAATGCACATCCATCCCACCGTCAGCGAGCTGATTCCCACCATGCTGCAGGAGATGTCACCGCTCGCGTAGTGGCGATCGCAAGCGCGGCGAGGCCGGGCGCGGCGGGTCGCCGCTGTTGAGGTAGTGGCGATCGCAAGCGCGGCGAGGCCGGGCGCGGCGCGCTCCCGCGCCGAACGTGGGTGCCGCGTACCAATTTCGCCGAATTTTCCTGCGTAGCACCCACGTTCGGCGGGTCAATGAACCCGCAGTGATCGTGAGCCCGTGGAACCGGGCAAGCCAGTGCGGCGTCAAACCGCCAGGGTTCCAGCCGCCTCCGGCCAGCCGGGATAGGGCGGGGGAGTGCCGCCGAAGAGCGGGCAGTGCTGCTGATGCGGGCACCAGTCACACAACCGGGACTGGCTGGGGCGGAAATCGCCCGTCTGGCCCGCCGATTGGATGGCGCGCCAGATCGCGATCAGCGTCTTCTCGAAGCGCAGCAGTTCATCGTGATCCGGCGAATAGTCCAACACCTGGCCGTCGGCCAGGTAGATCAGCCGCAAACGCGCGGGTTTCACACCGCGTGACCGCAGCAGCGCAACCGCATAGAACTTCATCTGGAACATCGCTTTGAACTCCGCCAGCGCCCGCGCGGCCGGCGGCGCCTTGCCCGTCTTGTAATCGACCACTCGCAGTTCCCCCGTCGCGGCGACGTCGATGCGGTCGATGAAGCCGCGCAGGAGCGTGCCGTCGGCAAGTTCCACTTCCACGCGTTCTTCGCAGCACTGCGGGTCGAACCGGGTCGGGTCTTCGAGCCGGTAGTACCCGGCCAGCAGCGCGCGCGCCTCGGCCAGCAGCTCGGTTCGCTGGCCGGCGTCGAACTGGCCAGCGAGGTCGGGCTCGGTGGCGATCACCTTGTCCCACGCCGCCTCCACCAGCGTCGCCGCCGTATCGGGACCGCGCTGGGCCGCGGGCAGGCCGTAGAGCTGCTCGAGCGCGGAGTGCACCACCGACCCGCGCAGCTGCGCCGGGGACGGTGCCTCCGGCAGCCGGTCGATCGCCCGGAAGCGATAGAGCAGCGGGCATTGCTTGAAGTCCGCGGCGCGCGACGGGGACAGCGCAGGTTTCGATACCGGCTTCGCGGGCGGCTCTGCAGCCGGATGTGGCGTGGTCTCCACCTGCAGGACGGTCATGTCGGCAGCTTAGGACCGGGGACCGACAACCCCGGCCAGCCGACGCGGCGCGTCGACTGGCACGCTGGACGCCGTGTCCGATACCGGCCCTTTCACCGCGGGGGAACGCGTCCAGCTCACCGACGCCAAGGGGCGGCACTACACGATGGTCCTCACCGAGGGCGTCGAGTTTCATACCCATCGCGGCTCCATCCCCCACGACAGCCTGATCGGCCTGGAACAGGGCAGCGTCGTGAAGTCCAGCAACGGCGCGCTGTTCCTGGTGCTGCGTCCCCTTTTGGTCGACTACGTGATGTCAATGCCCCGCGGCCCGCAGGTGATCTATCCGAAGGACGCGGCGCAGATCGTTCACGAGGGCGACATCTTTCCGGGCGCCCGGGTGCTGGAGGCCGGGGCCGGGTCGGGTGCCCTGACCCTGTCACTGTTGCGCAGCGTGGGGCCGGCGGGACGGGTGGTGTCCTACGAGGCGCGCGCCGACCACGCCGAGCACGCCCGGCGCAACGTCTCGGTGTTCTTCGGCGGGCCGCCCGACAACTGGCAGCTGATCGTCGGCGATCTCGCGGACTCCGACCTACCGGACGGCTCCTTCGACCGTGCCGTCCTGGACATGCTCGCCCCCTGGGAGGTGCTCGACTCCGTGGCGCGGCTGCTCGTTCCCGGCGGCGTGCTGATCATCTACGTCGCCACCGTCACCCAGCTGTCGCGGGCCGTTGAGGCGCTGCGGGCCCAGCAGTGCTGGACCGAACCCCGGTCCTGGGAGACGTTGCAGCGCGGCTGGAACGTCGTCGGCCTGGCGGTGCGACCTCAGCATTCGATGCGCGGACACACCGCCTTCCTGGTGTTCACCCGGCGACTCGCGCCCGGCGCCGTCGCACCGGCCCCGCTGGGCCGCAAGCGCGTGGGGCGCGACGGCTAGGTGCTCAGGTCAGATCGTCGCTGCGCAGCAGCGAGCGACGGACCGACAACAGCTCGAACTCGGGATGGCCGGCGACCAGGCGTTCGGCCGCGTCCAGCACGTCAACCGCATGGCCGCGGTCCCCGGAGACCATCGCCACCCCGATGCCGGCCCGCCGATACAGTTCGTGCGCGCCGGTCTCCGCCGCCGACACGCTCAACTTCCGCTGCAGCTCGGCGACCACGGGACGGATGAACGACCGCTTCTGTTTCAGTGATCGGACATCGCCCAGCAGCACGTCGAACTCCAGCCAGCCGATCCACATCCCGCCGGTCAACCCGGTGGAGGTGGAGTCGCGGCGGGTTCGGACGACGTCGGCGGCGGAACGGGTTCGGGCGGCGGTGGCAACGGTGGGCCGGGCGGCTGCGGAGCGGAACTTGGCGGCGCGGCCGGCGACTTGCCCAGCGCCAACAGCATTTCGGCGGTCCGCCGGGACAACTGCCAGCCGCCCTGGAACGGGGCGAACTCCATCGGGAAGGTGAAGTTCGGGTTGTTCGGCTGCGCCGTGTTGACCGTGACGCTGGCCATCACGTGGGACGGGTTCTTGTCCGACCAGGCGACGTTGTTGGCCGCGAACGTCATGGGCAGATAGCCGTTGTCGCGCAGCGCGCTCACGAACTTGTCCAGGGTGCCCGCGTTCTCGGGCGTCGCGCCCTCGACCAGGCTCACCTTCTCGGTGCCCGGCACGTTCGGATCGGCGAGCCGGGTGAGCACCGCATTGAGGGCTTCGGGGCCCGGCAGTGGGGCGGTCGGGGGAGCTGCGACCGGGATGGAAGTGGCGGGCGGCGCCGGCGTCGAGGGCGACGACTCGATCTTGGGCTCACTCGCCGAACATCCCGCCAGCGCGAACGCCGCCAGGGCTGCGGCGGCGATCAGCTTCAAGGAAGGGTGTCGGGGCATCCAGACGGTCAGCCGGGTTACGGGCGGGTAATCACTGATGTCGGGCTAACGGGTGCAACGGAAGTCACAGCGACGGCCACCATCCCAATGTCGGAGTGGCCGGATGAGCCTGTGGAGAGGCACTTTGCGGTCACTGCGTTCCCTCTGAGCCCTTTCGATCAACACGATTCGTCGCCGAATTTACCAGCGTGACGAAAGTCTTAACTTTTCGTGGGTATTTGACTGCGCACATGAACCGCCAATCGCCGGTAGCTTTGAGGTATCCACACCAATTCGGGGTGGGAAAGGAGCGCAACATGGGTGGCTCAGAGCGTTCTGAAGCATTCGGTACCCCCCGCGAGTCCAGCATGTCCAGCGGCGAAGCTGCCGAATTGGAACAACTACGCCGCGAGGCGGCACTGCTGCGCGAGCAACTGGAGAGCGCGGCGGAAGCGAACGGCAGCGCCCGCTCCGTGCGCGATGTGCACCAGCTGGAGGCCCGCATCGATTCGCTTGCGGCGCGCAACTCCAAGTTGATGGACACCCTCAAGGAGGCGCGTCAGCAGCTGCTGGCGCTGCGCGAGGAGGTCGACCGGCTCGGTCAGCCGCCGAGCGGTTACGGCGTCCTGCTCTCCACGCACGAGGACGACACGGTCGACGTGTTCACCTCGGGTCGCAAGATGCGGCTGACGTGCTCACCGAACATCGACGTCTCGGTCCTGCGCAAGGGGCAGACCGTCCGTCTCAACGAGGCCCTGACCGTCGTCGAGGCGGGCACGTATGAATCGGTCGGCGAGATCTCCACGCTGCGCGAGCTCCTGGCCGATGGCCACCGCGCGCTCGTCGTCGGCCACGCCGACGAGGAGCGCATCGTCTGGCTGGCTGAGCCCCTGGTCGCGCCGGACCTGCCGGACAACCAGCCGCCCGACGCTCTCAACGACGACACTCGGCCGCGAAAGCTGCGGCCCGGCGACTCCCTGCTGGTCGACACCAAGGCCGGCTACGCGTTCGAGCGCATCCCGAAGGCCGAGGTCGAGGACCTGGTGCTCGAGGAGGTGCCCGACGTCAGCTACCTCGACATCGGGGGCCTGACGCGCCAGATCGAACAGATCCGCGACGCCGTCGAGCTGCCGTTTCTGCACAAGGAGCTCTACCGCGAGTATGCGCTGCGCCCGCCCAAAGGCGTGCTGCTCTACGGGCCGCCCGGCTGTGGGAAGACGCTCATCGCCAAGGCGGTGGCGAACTCGCTCGCCAAGAAAATGGCCGAGGTGCGCGGCGACGACGCCCGCGAGGCCAAGTCGTACTTCTTGAACATCAAGGGCCCCGAGCTACTCAACAAGTTCGTGGGTGAGACGGAACGCCACATCCGGCTGATTTTCCAGCGCGCCCGTGAGAAGGCGTCCGAGGGAACGCCGGTGATCGTGTTCTTCGACGAGATGGACTCGATTTTCCGCACCCGCGGCACCGGCGTCTCGTCGGACGTGGAAACCACCGTGGTCCCGCAGCTGCTGAGCGAGATCGACGGCGTGGAGGGGCTCGAGAACGTCATCGTGATCGGCGCCTCCAACCGCGAGGACATGATCGACCCGGCGATCCTGCGGCCGGGCCGGCTGGACGTGAAGATCAAGATCGAGCGGCCGGATGCCGAAGCGGCACAGGACATCTTCTCGAAGTACCTGACCGAGTCGCTGCCGGTGCACGCCGACGACCTCGCCGAGTTCGACGGTGACCGAGCGGCCTGCATCCACGCGATGATCGAGAAGGTCGTCGAACGGATGTACGCCGAGATCGACGACAACCGATTCCTGGAGGTCACCTACGCCAACGGTGACAAGGAAGTCATGTACTTCAAGGACTTCAACTCCGGGGCGATGATCCAGAACGTCGTCGACCGCGCGAAGAAGAACGCGATCAAGTCGGTGTTGGAGACCGGGCAGCCCGGTCTGCGCATCCAGCACCTGCTCGACTCGATCGTCGACGAGTTCGCCGAGAATGAGGACCTGCCCAACACCACCAACCCCGACGACTGGGCGCGAATCTCGGGCAAGAAGGGCGAGCGGATCGTCTACATCCGCACGCTGGTCACCGGCAAGTCGTCGAGCGCGTCTCGGGCCATCGACACCGAGTCCAACCTGGGTCAGTACCTGTAGCGGTCTGGGGCCTCGCCGGCGCGCCTCAGCGTGGTGGCGAGGCCGCCAGGTACCCGCCGCGGGGCCCCGCGAGCGTGCGCAAAATGACGCCCCGCACGGCGTGTCGGCGTACAAACACGCTCGCTCGGCGAAAGAAGAAGAAGGCTGCGGGCCCCTCAGGCCGTGACCAGTGAGTAGCTGTTCGTCAGGTCGTCCTGCAGCACGCAGGCGGCGCGCGACGTGGTGTCGACGCGCAGCTCGCTGGTGAGCACGCGCGGCTGGTAGGACCACCCGTCGGGCAGCTTGAGCCGCTCGCCCAGCTTGGGCAGGTCGGCCCGCGACAGGTTGGGGTCCGCGACCTGGCTCCAGGTCTGCATCACCCAGTGCTGTCCGTGCGGGTCCTGCAGCTCATAGACCTCTTCGCCGGCATTGAAGACGAAGACGGTGTGGCGGCTGACCTGGTTGACCGTGTACGGGACGGGGTTCATCGAGGACAGCAGCACGGTCGCCTGCATGATCATCTCGATGCCGCCGAAGGTCTTCGTGATCTGCGGTCCGCGGGTCTGCTTCTCGATGGCGTTCATCAGCCAGTAGCGCGGGCCGTTGAGCAACGCCGTGGCGGCGCCGTTCTCCTTGGCGATGGCCTGAGCGTCGAGCTCGCGCCACAGCTCCTCGGGGCAGTCGTTGAGGGGGAAGCTGTTGTAGACCGTTGCCTGCGGGCCCGCCTCGCCGGGGGTCACCAGAAGCACCTCGCCATAACGCTTCCCGGACAGGTCGTCGGTCGGTTCGCGAACTATGGGACCTGATTCGGGGGCGGACACACGGTGAAGTTAATCACTGGGCCGGTTTGCGTCAACAGGGCACGCGGCTGCCGCGGCCCCGCGGTCGCGGTTCGCCGCTGACCCGTTCGCACCGCCCCGCATCACGGGCCGGCTCCTCGGCGGGCCTAGGCTGGTGCCATGCAACGGATTATCGGGACGGAGGTCGAGTACGGCATCTCGTCGCCGTCCGACCCGACCGCCAACCCGATCCTCACGTCGACGCAGGCGGTGCTGGCCTACGCGGCCGCCGCCGGCATCCAGCGGGCCAAACGCACCCGCTGGGACTACGAGGTGGAATCGCCGCTGCGCGACGCTCGCGGGTTCGACCTGAGCCGCTCGGCGGGGCCGCCGCCGGTGGTCGACGCCGACGAGGTCGGCGCGGCCAACATGATCCTGACCAACGGCGCCCGTCTCTACGTCGACCACGCGCACCCGGAGTATTCCGCGCCCGAGTGTGCGGACGCCCTTGACGCCGTCATCTGGGACAAGGCCGGCGAAAGGGTGATGGAGGCCGCCGCCAGGCACGTCGCCAGCGTGCCGGGGTCCGCCAAGCTGCAGCTCTACAAGAACAACGTCGATGGCAAGGGCGCCTCGTATGGGGCGCACGAGAACTACCTGATGTCGCGGCAGACGCCGTTCTCCGCGATCATCGCGGGGCTCACCCCGTTCCTGGTGTCCCGGCAGGTCGTGACGGGCTCCGGCCGCGTCGGCATCGGCCCCTCGGGCGACGAGCCCGGCTTCCAGCTGTCGCAGCGCTCCGATTACATCGAGGTCGAGGTCGGGCTGGAGACCACGCTCAAGCGCGGCATCATCAACACCCGCGACGAACCGCACGCCGACGCCGACCGGTACCGCCGCCTGCACGTGATCATCGGTGACGCCAACCTCGCCGAGACCTCGACCTACCTGAAGCTGGGCACCACCGCGCTGGTGCTGGACCTGATCGAGGACGGCCCGGCCCACGGGATCGACCTGAGCGACCTGGCGCTGGCCCGGCCGGTGCACGCCGTCCACGCGATCAGCCGCGACCCGTCGCTGCGGGTCGCCGTCGCCCTGGCGGACGGTCGTGAGATGACCGCCCTTGCGCTGCAACGGATTTATCTCGACCGCGCGGCAAAGCTGGTCGACGGCCGGGACCCCGATCCGCGCGCGTCGCACATCGTCGAAACCTGGGCCGATGTGCTCGATCTGCTCGAGCGCGACCCGATGGAGTGCGCGGAATTGCTCGACTGGCCGGCCAAGTTGCGCTTGCTCGAAGGCTTCCGGCAGCGGGAGAACCTGAGCTGGTCGGCGCCCCGGCTGCACCTGGTCGATCTGCAATATTCCGACGTCCGGCTCGACAAAGGCCTCTACAACCGGCTGGTGGCACGCGGGTCGATGAAGCGTCTGGTGAGCGAGCACCAGGTGCTCGAGGCCGTCGACAATCCGCCGACCGACACGCGCGCCTACTTCCGCGGGGAGTGCCTGCGGCGTTTCGGCGCCGACATCGCCGCCGCCAGCTGGGACTCCGTGATCTTCGACCTCGGCGGCGATTCGCTGGTCCGCATCCCGACCCTGGAGCCGCTGCGGGGCAGTAAGGCGCACGTCGGCGCGCTGCTGGACTCGGTCGACAGCGCCGTCGAACTGGTGGAGCAACTCACCAGCTAAGCCCGGTTCGGCGGGGAAACGTCGGGGTCGACCGGTAGGGTAGGGAAAGACCAGCGGGCAGTTCGGTTAAGTAACCAAACTGGCCGCTGATGAGATTCACCGAAAGCAGGAGGCGGCTATGGCTCAGGAGCAGACCAAGCGTGGTGGTGGAGGCGGCGATGACGACGAGCTCGCCGGCAGCACCGCCGCGGGCCAGGAGCGCCGCGAGAAGCTGGCCGAAGACACCGACGACCTGCTCGACGAGATCGACGACGTCCTTGAGGAGAACGCCGAGGACTTCGTCCGCGCGTATGTCCAAAAGGGCGGACAGTGACCTGGTCGTTCTCTGATCGCCTGTCCACCAATTTCGCTCTCTCGGGAAACTCGGCAGTAAATCTGTCGTCGTTCGCCGACTACCTGCGCCGCGAGGCGCCCGAGCTGCTGCCGACGAACCTCGGCGGCGGCCATCATCCCGGTGGGGCTGGCGCGCAACTGCCGCACGGCACCACGATCGTCGCGCTGAAATACCCGGGCGGTGTCGTCCTCGCGGGTGACCGGCGCTCGACGCGGGGCAACATGATCGCCGGGCGCGACGTCAAGAAGGTGTACATCACCGACGACTACACCGCCACGGGGATCGCGGGTACCGCCGCGATCGCCGTGGAGTTCGCGCGCCTTTACGCGGTGGAGCTCGAGCACTACGAGAAGCTCGAGGGCGTGCCGCTCACGTTCGCCGGCAAGGTGAACCGGCTCGCCATCATGGTCCGCGGCAACCTGGCGGCCGCGATGCAGGGCCTGGTGGCGCTCCCGCTGTTGGCGGGCTACGACATCCACGCCTCCGATCCGCAGAGCGCCGGCCGCATCGTGTCGTTCGACGCCGCCGGCGGCTGGAACCTGGAAGAAGAGGGCTACCAGTCGGTGGGGTCGGGATCGATCTTCGCGAAGTCGTCGATCAAGAAGCTGTACTCGCAAGTGACGGACGCCGATTCCGCGGTGCGCGTGGCCGTGGAGGCGCTGTACGACGCCGCCGACGACGACTCGGCAACCGGCGGACCGGATCTGGTCCGCGGTATCTACCCGACGGCGGTCACCATCGGCGCCGAAGGCGCCGCCGACGTGCCGGAGAGCCGCATCGCCGAACTGGCCCGTCAGGTCATCGAAAGTCGTTCGCGCGCCGATACATTCGGCTCCGACGCCGAGTCGCGAGGGGATAAGTGAGCTTCCCGTATTTCATTTCGCCCGAACAGGCGATGCGCGAGCGCAGCGAGCTCGCGCGCAAGGGCATCGCCCGCGGCCGCAGCGTGGTCGCGCTGGCCTATGCGGGTGGCGTGCTGTTCGTCGCGGAGAACCCGTCGCGGTCGCTGCAGAAGATCAGCGAACTCTACGATCGCGTGGGCTTCGCTGCAGCCGGCAAGTTCAACGAGTTCGACAACCTGCGCCGCGGCGGAATCCAGTTCGCCGACACCCGCGGCTACGCCTACGACCGGCGCGACGTCACCGGCAGGCAGCTGGCCAACGTCTACGCTCAGACGCTGGGCACCATCTTCACCGAGCAGGCCAAGCCCTACGAGGTCGAGTTGTGTGTCGCCGAGGTCGCGCACTACGGCGAGACCAAGCCGCCCGAGCTCTACCGGATCCTGTATGACGGGTCGATCGCCGACGAGCCGCATTTCGTGGTGATGGGCGGGACGACGGAGCCGATCGCCACCGCCCTCAAGGACACCTACACCGAGAACGCGGACCTGGCCGACGCCGTGCGCATCGCGGTCGACGCGCTGCGTGCGGGCAGCCCGGACAACTCGTCGAGCTCTTCCAGCGATCAGCCCACGCTGGGGGTGGCCTCTTTGGAGGTCGCCGTCCTGGACGCGAGCCGGCCGCGGCGCGCGTTCCGTCGGATCACTGGCGCCGCGCTCGACGCGCTGTTGCCGCAGAGCAATGGTTCGGACAAAGGCTCGGGTTCGGGCTCAGGTTCGGACAAAGGCTCCAAAGAGGGCAAGCCGGCGAAATAGCCCCCGCCGCGCCGCCGCCGCTCGTGCGGCGTGTCGGAACCCCGCGATGCCGGTGGGTTGCTGTGCCGTCATGCCCGATCAGCGGCGCCGCCGCCCGCTCCAGCGGCATTCACTCAACCAAAACGGGCACTTACTGCGACGCTTTCACACCACAGGCGGCCACAGCCAGTACCCTCGATTACGTGCAGCGACGAATCATGGGCATCGAGACCGAGTTCGGTGTCACCTGCACCTTTCACGGTCATCGTCGGCTGAGTCCGGACGAGGTCGCCCGCTATCTGTTCCGCCGGGTGGTGTCGTGGGGGCGCAGTTCGAACGTTTTCTTGCGTAACGGGGCCCGCCTCTACCTCGACGTGGGGAGCCACCCCGAGTACGCCACCGCCGAGTGTGACAGCCTGGTGCAGCTGGTCACCCACGATCGGGCCGGGGAATGGGTGCTCGAGGACCTGCTCATCGACGCCGAGCAGCGGCTCGCTGACGAGGGCATCGGCGGCGACATCTATCTGTTCAAGAACAACACCGACTCGGCCGGCAACTCCTACGGCTGCCACGAGAACTATTTGATCGTGCGGGCCGGGGAGTTTTCCCGGATCTCCGACGTGCTGCTGCCGTTCCTGGTCACCCGCCAACTGATCTGCGGTGCCGGCAAGGTGCTACAGACCCCGAAGGCGGCGACGTTCTGCCTGTCCCAGCGCGCCGAGCACATCTGGGAGGGCGTGTCCTCGGCGACCACGCGCAGCAGGCCGATCATCAACACCCGCGACGAGCCGCACGCCGACGCCGAGAAGTACCGGCGCCTGCACGTCATCGTTGGCGATTCCAACATGTGCGAGACGACGACGATGCTCAAGGTGGGCACCGCGGCGCTGGTGCTCGAGATGATCGAGGCCGGGGTGCCGTTCCGCGACTTCTCGCTGGACAACCCGATCCGCGCGATCCGGGAGGTCAGCCACGACACCACGGGCCGCCGGCCGGTGCGGCTGGCGGGCGGCCGGCAGGCCAGCGCCCTGGACATCCAGCGCGAGTACTACAGCCGGGCCGTCGAGCACCTGCAGACCCGCGAGCCCAACGCGCAGATCGAGCAGGTCGTCGACCTGTGGGGCCGCCAGCTCGACGCGGTCGAGAGCCAGGACTTCGCCAAGGTGGACACCGAGATCGACTGGGTCATCAAGCGCAAGCTGTTCCAGCGCTATCAGGACCGCTACAACATGGAGCTGTCCGACCCGAAGATCGCCCAGCTCGACCTGGCCTACCACGACATCAAGCGGGGTCGCGGGGTCTTCGACCTGCTGCAGCGCAAGGGCCTGGCGGCGCGGGTGACCACCGACGAGGAGATCGCGGAGGCGGTCGACACCCCGCCGCAGACCACCCGCGCCCGGCTGCGCGGCGAGTTCATCAGCGCCGCCCAGGCGGCGGGCCGCGACTTCACGGTCGACTGGGTGCACCTCAAGCTCAACGACCAGGCGCAGCGGACGGTGCTGTGCAAGGACCCGTTCCGCGCGGTCGACGAACGGGTCAAGCGGCTGATCGCCAGCATGTAGCCATCGGTCCTATCAGTCACACCCACGTGATATCGACTTTCGTGTAGTTGTGGTCCCTGCCAACTCGGGACGCGTGGGGCGAATGTGAAAAATGCGACTCGCCCGCCGGTGCACGCGAGGGACGAGCGCCAGCGATAACCTTTAGCCAATGGCGACTTCCAAAGTAGAACGGCTGGTGAACCTCGTCATCGCCCTGCTGTCCACCCGCGGCTACGTCACCGCCGAGAAGATCAGGTCCACCGTGGCCGGGTATTCGGACAGCCCGAGCGCCGAGGCGTTCTCGCGGATGTTCGAGCGCGACAAGAACGAATTGCGTGACCTCGGCATCCCGCTCGAGGTCGGCCGGGTGTCCGCCCTGGATCCCACCGAGGGCTACCGGATCAACCGCGACGCGTACTCGCTGCCACCCGTCGAGCTCACCCCCGACGAGGTGGCCGCGGTGGCGGTCGCCACCCAGTTGTGGGAGTCACCGGAGCTGATCACCGCCACCCAGGGCGCCCTGCTCAAGCTGCGGGCCGCCGGGGTCGACGTCGATCCCTTCGACGCGGGCGCCCCGGTGGCGATCGCCTCCCCGTCCGGCGTTCCCGGCCTGCGCGGTTCCGAGGACGTCCTGGGAATCCTCTTGTCCGCCATCGACTCCGGGCAGGCGGTGCAGTTCCCGCACCGATCGTCACGGGCCGAGCCCTACAGCACCCGCACCGTCGAACCGTGGGGCGTGGTCACCCACCGGGGCCGCTGGTACCTCGTGGGTCACGACCGCGATCGAGACGACATCCGCGTGTTCCGCCTCTCGCGGATCGGCGCGGACGTCGCGCCGGTCGGCCCCGTCGGCGCCGTCACCGTCCCCGACGGCGTGAACCTGCGGGACATCGTCGCCGACAGAGTCACCGACGTCTCGGCGGCGCCGGCCGGCGGCCGGGCCCGGGTCTGGGTGGCCGACGGGCGCGCCACCGCCCTGCGCCGGGCGGCACGAGCCGCGGAGGGGCGCCGAGTCGGCGACCGTGACGGCGAGGTGATCGAGCTCGACATCCGGGCCGCCGATCAACTGGCGCGCGACATCGCCGGATACGGGGCGGACGCCATCGTGCTCGAACCGGATTCCCTGCGCGAGGACGTGCTCGACCGCCTGCGCGGCCACGCGGGAATGGGGGAGTCCCGGTGACTCCGGTATCGACCCGGCTGATCCGGCTGCTGAACATGGTTCCGTACTTCCAGGCCAATCCGCGGATCACCCGCACCGAGGCGGCCGCGGACCTGGGCGTGTCGATCAAGCAGCTGGAAGATGACCTCAACCAGCTGTGGATGTGCGGCCTGCCCGGCTACTTCCCGGGCGATCTCATCGATTTCGAATTCTCCGGCGACACGATTCAGGTGACCTTCTCGGCCGGCATCGACCGGCCGCTCAAGCTCACCTCTCCGGAGGCCACCGGCCTGCTGGTGGCGCTGCGCGCGCTCGCCGACATCCCCGGCGTGGTCGATCCGGAGGCGGCGCGCAGCGCGATCGCCAAGATCGAGGCCGCCGCCGGCGCCGTCGGGCGCGACACCGTGGCGTCGGTGACCGCCGCCGCCGAGCCCGCGCCCGTCGAGGATCGAGTCGCCGCCGCGGTGCGGGCGGCCGTCCGGCAAAAGCGTGCGCTGATCATCGACTACTACTCGGCGTCCCGGGACACGTTGACGAGCCGGATCGTCGATCCCATTCGGGTGTTGCTGATCGGCGGGCAGAGTTACCTCGAGGCCTGGTCCCGCGAGTCCGAGGGAGTACGGCTGTTCCGCTTCGACCGGATCGTGGACGCCAACGAATCGGGCGAGCCGGCCGCGCCCCCCGAGCCGGTGCTGCAGGCGCCGCCGGACACCTCGCTGTTCGACGGCGACCCGTCCCTGCCGTCGGCGACGCTGCGGGTGGCGCCCTCGGCGTCGTGGATGCTGGAGTACTACCCGATGCGCGACGTCCGCGAGCTGCCCGACGGCTCGTGCGAGGCCGTCATGACCTACGCGTCCGAGCACTGGATGACGCGGCTGGTCCTGGGCTTCGGCTCGGCGGTCCGGGTGCTCGAACCGCAGTCGCTCGCACAGCGTGTACGGGAAGCGGCGCAGGAGGCACTGGCGGCCTACGAGGGCACCCGCCAGGGGTGAGCTGGTTCCGGCGCGGCGCGGGCACACCGGCAGTTCGCCCGGCTGCGGTAGCATCGGGTGGACGTCTGGAGGTAATCAAAGTGGGCAGTCTTAGTCCGTGGCACTGGGCGATCCTCGCTGTCGTAGTGATCCTGCTGTTCGGCGCCAAGAAGCTCCCCGATGCCGCGCGCTCCTTGGGCAAATCAATGCGCATCTTCAAGTCCGAACTCCGCGAAATGCAGAGCGAGAACAAGACGGACGCGCCTTCCCTGCAAACAAACTCCGACACCCCGCAGCCCGTGCAGTCGCAGCGAGTCGACCCGCCGGCCACGAGCGAGCAGGGTCACAGCGAAGCGCGCCCGGCTTAGCGCGGCAGTCGTCGGCGCGGTGCCCGGGCGCCACTGATCAAGCCTCGTGAACACACCCAGAATTTCAGCGCGCGCCGCCGGCCTGCTGAAGCGGCTCAACCCCCGCCAGCGTCGCAGCCGCACCAATCCCGACGCGACGATGTCGCTCGTCGACCACCTGACGGAGCTGCGCACCCGGTTGCTGATCGCCCTGGGCGCGATCCTGATCACCACGATCTTCGGGTTCTTCTGGTATTCGCACGGAATCTTCGGCCTGGAGAGCCTCGGCGAGTGGTTGCGCCATCCCTACTGTTCGCTGCCGCAGTCGGCGCGCGCGAGCATCAGCGCCAACGGGCAGTGCCGGTTGCTGGCGACGGCTCCCTTCGACCAGTTCATGCTGCGGCTGAAGGTGGGGATGACGGCCGGGGTCGTGCTGGCCTGCCCGGTCTGGTTCTACCAGCTGTGGGCGTTCATCACGCCCGGGCTCTATCAGAAGGAGCGCCGTTTCGCGATCGCGTTCGTGATCCCCGCGGCGATGCTGTTCGTGGCGGGCGCCGTGCTGGCGTACTTCGTGCTGTCCAAGGCGCTGGGCTTCCTGTTGACCGTCGGCAGCGACGTGCAGGTGACCGCGCTGTCGGGCGACCGGTATTTCGGTTTCCTGATCAACCTGCTGGTGGTGTTCGGCGTCAGCTTCGAATTCCCGTTGCTGATCGCGATGCTCAACATGGCCGGGGTGGTGACCTACGAGCGGCTCAAGTCGTGGCGGCGCGGTCTGATCTTCGGCATGTTCGTGTTCGCGGCCGTCTTCACGCCGGGCTCCGACCCCTTCTCGATGACCGCGCTCGGTGTGGCGCTGTCGGTGCTGCTCGAGTTCGCGATCCAGATCTCCCGCGTGCACGACCGGCGAAAGGCCAAGCGCGAAGCTCTGGTCGAGATTCCCGACGACGAGGCCTCGATGATCGAGCCGCCCGCACCGATCCCCGAGCCCTCGGTCACCGGCGGTCAGCATGACGACGTCACCTAACCCCGCCCACGCCACTCGTCGTCCCCGCGAGGCGGCCGCCCGCCGTCGTCCCCGCGAGCGTGCGTGTTTGTACGCCGACACGCCGGTGGTTTCAAGGGATCGATGCAACACCCCTTTTGGCTTGAGGAGTGTTGTGGGTTCGAGTGTGGTGTTGCGTTCGAGGATGCCGGCGTTTTGG